>NZ_JBIVMF010000024.1:0-111777 GCF_044752945.1 Streptomyces sp. NPDC088554
TACCCCATGCCTGCATCCAGTCGGCAATCCCACGCCCGGCCCAGCGAGCCTCAAAAACCGGCTTCAGAACCGACCGGTGGATCGAGGCTAAGGCGCTGGAGCTGAAGGAGTTGGACGAGTTCCTGCTGGCGCGGGCGATGGAGCACGACTCCCCGTCCCTGCCGCCTGGGAAGGACAGCTGCGGGCTATCCGGGCTTGGCCGGTGTGGTGGGCTGATCCGGGTCAGATCGTGCCCCCGGGTCGGCCACCCCCGCTTCGAAGGCCAGTACGACCGCCTGGGTGCGGTTGCCGACGCCCAGTTTGGCCAGCACGTTGCCCACATGGGTCTTCACGGTCTCCAGGCTCACTACCAGCCGGGCGGCGATCTCCTGGTTGGACAGCCCCCGTGCCATGAGCCGCAGCGTCTCGGTCTCACGGCCGGTGAGCGCGGCGGTCACGGAGGCGTCCCGTCGTACGGGCCGGCCGGCGGCCATCCGGCGGACCGCGTCCGGGAACAGCACGGAGTCACCGGCCATCACCAACCGGATGGCGTGCGCGATCTGCTGTGCAGGGGCCCGCTTGCGGATGAACCCGCTGGCGCCCGCCCGCAGGACCTCCCAGACGTACTCGTCGTTCTCGAACGTGGTGATCACCACGACCTTCGGCGGGTCGGGCAGCGTCCGCAGTCGCCGGGTGGCATCGATCCCGTCCACTCGCGGCATGCGCACATCCATCAGCACCACATCCGGTCGCAGCCGGGTCACCGCGGCAACCACCTCGGCGCCGTCGGTGGCCTCGCCCACCACGTCCAGGTCGGGCTTGGCCGACAGCAGCGTCCGTAGGCCGGTGCGGGTCAGCTCGTCGTCGTCCACGACGAGCACGGTCACGGGCGGGTCGGTGTCCTGGCCCGGCGCACTGGAGACGTTCATGACACCGACCGTAGCGGTATCCGGACCAGGAGCCGCCAGTGCGTTTCCCCCGCGTCCCTGCCGTCGCTGACGGCGGTGTCCACCACCCCGGCGTGCGTCTCCCCCCGAAGCAGCCGCACCCGATCCCCGATCCCCCGCACACCATGGCCCCCGGACCGCTGTTGGGCAGGTGCCCCCGCACCGACCGGATTGGTCAGCTCCACCTCCAGCCACCCGTCCCGCACCGTCGTCCGCAGCTGGATCCCGACCTTCCCTCCGTGCCGCAGGGCATTGGTCAGCCCCTCCTGGACGACCCGGTACGCCTCCCGCGACACCGTGGCCGGCACCCGGGCCAGGTCGCCTTGGACCTCCACTGCCAGCTCCGCGCCCGTTCCGCGGACTCCCTCCACCAGCGGGCCCAAGTCCGCGAGAGTCGGCCGGGGCGCTGTGGACGGCCGCTCCTCCCGCAGCATCCCGAGAACATGGTCGAGATCGTCCATGGCAGCCCGAGAGGTCTCCTCAATGCTGTTCAGGGCACGCCTGGCCCCGGCCGGGTCGCTGCCCATCAGCTCCACCGCCACGGCCGCCTGAATCGTGGACGCCGTCAAGGTGTGGCCGATCGAGTCGTGCAACTCCTGAGCCAGCCGGTTCCGCTGCGCCAGCAGGTTCATCCGCTCCTCGGCGGCGGCCAGCCGCTCGCCGGGCCGGTGGCCGAGGAACACCGGCGCGAGCGGCCGAAGCACGGCCGCGCCGCCGAGACTGACCCCGACCGCCAGTGCCAGACACCCCACGGCCAGCAGCAACGCCCACGCGCCCAGCCAGCCCTCCCCCATCCGCAAGGACAGCCCGAACACGGCCATACGCTCCTCACCGCCCAGCCAGACCGCGGGAAACGCAACCGCTCCGAACGCGGCCAAGCACGAGACCGCCGTCACCACCCCGCCGAGCACCATGTGCAGCACCAGCCACACCGACGTGCGCAGCCGGTTGACCCAGTGCCACCCCATCGTGTCCACCGGCGCGGGCAGACCGGCCCCCAGCATCCCATTGGCCAGCCGCACGCTCGCGCGCCTGGCCGTCAGAGAAGCGCCCATGGCCACGGTCACCACGGCGAACGCGAGCACGAAACCCAGCGCACGGAGCCCCACCGGCCACCTCGGCGGTGCGAACACTATCGCCGCCGTCAGCGGCGGAAGGCTCATGGCCGCGCCCAGGGTCGCGTACATCCAGTCCCGGAACACAGTCCCGCGCGAAGGCGGGCGAATTGATTTACGCACGGTCGGACCGTACCTCCGCGCCACGCCCGGTCGCCTCCCCCGAAAGAGCCAGAACGCATCCCGACAGTGGGGGAACCGTAATTCACTCCTGGTGGTGATACACATCCTGCTGCCGAATGCGAGGGTTGAGAACCGCAATCCCAATGCGGGCACCACAATTGCAGAAGTAGAAAGGCGAACACGTTCGTGCTCTCCAACCATTCGAAACCCGCCGCCCGTAAAGGTGTGACGGCCTTCCTCATCATCTCCTTCGCCGGAACCTGGCTGTGGCTGCTGTGCGCCCGGGCGGTCCTCGGTCTGTCCTCGACGAACCTCCTCCTACAGCTTCCCGCCTTCTGTATGCCCGGCATCGCCGCGGTGGTCGTCCGCCGCTGGATCACGAAGGAGGGGTTCGCCGACGCCGGGCTGAAGCTCCGCCTCAAGGCCGCCTGGCGCTACTACGCCATAGCTTTGCTGGGGCCACCGTTCATCGCGGCGCTCACTCTCGCTTTCGCGGCGGTGGTGGGCCTGTGGGACCCGGACCTGTCCGGCCCGGGAGGGATACCCGGAACGAAGGACCTGGTGTCCGTTCTCGGTCTCATGGCTGTGGCCCTGATCCTCACCCCCCTCTACGCGGGCGAGGAATTCGGCTGGACCAGCTATCTCAGGCCGCGTATTTTCGGCGGCCGCACGGTGCCGTCCCTCGTCGCCACGGGCCTCATCTGGGCAGTGTGGCACTTCCCGCTGGCCTTCATCGGCTACATCGAATTCCCGAACGTGGCGGTCGGCCTGGTGGTGTGGACACTTTTTTTCCAGCTCCAGGAAATCATGCTCATGTGGCTCTACCAGCGCAGCGGAAGTGTCTGGGTCGCGAGCGTGGCCCACTCGGGGAACAACATGGTCTGCTTCCTGATCCTCGGTGAAATGCTGAACGACACAGAAGGTCTGGGCGCGCTCGCCCCCATTTTGCTGTCCCTGGTCCCCATGGCCGCCATCTGCCTGTGGATCGTCGGAAGCCGAAGGCTGACACACGAGCGTCCGCTCCCGGACCCGATGCTCGCACGGCACGGCGGCGGGACGGACTGAGTCCAACCGCGGACGCGCACCATCGGTGGTCGCCGCCGCCAAGCTCGCCGAGCCGCGGGACCTGGCGGTCACGGCGCCTGAGCGCTGGGAGGAAGCCGGAAGCCGACAGGCGCGTTCGAAGCGACCATGGCCGCCGGGATGGCCGCATCGATGGCGGCAGCCGCGCTGATCGTCATCGGCGAGGGCAAACCCGGGCCCGGTCAGGACGGCTGAGCCGCCAAGAGAGCCGAGAGTGATCGTCGCCGCTCTCCGTGTTCGCAGAAATGACCAGTTCTGCGAACACGCACCCCCGGCGGAGGCAAGGTCGCCCCCAAATACCACACCCCCCGCTTCATGCTTGTCCCCCAACTGCGCGCCGAGTTGGAGGTCCGCACCCCCGCCGACCGGGGCGCGCCTGGGAGATGGGCCCGGCCATCGACACAGCGGTACCGCCCACCGCCACAAAGCCCACGAGGGCGGGTTGCTGTCGCTGCAGCACAGCCCAGCAAGAGCTGGAAAGCCAACTCGACGCCCTGACGGCCGTGGGCTGCGACCCGATCTTCTCCGAGAAGATCAGCACCCGCATCAAAGCGCGGCCCGAGTTCGCCAAGGCCCTGGACTTCGCCCGCACCATCAAGAAAGCCGTCCCCCACCAGGCCGTCATCTTCACCGTCCAGAGATGAAACGGCTCGGACGCGGTGCCACCGAGCTCCTGACCATCGCCGAGGACCTGCGCACCGCCGACATCCAGCTCGAACTCCTCACCGGCCCCCTTCAGGGCGTCTACGACCCCAGCGGACACGGCGCCGCCCTCTTCGCGTTCTTCGCCGGCATG
This sequence comes from Streptomyces sp. NPDC088554, assembly GCF_044752945.1. Taxonomy (NCBI): domain Bacteria; kingdom Bacillati; phylum Actinomycetota; class Actinomycetes; order Kitasatosporales; family Streptomycetaceae; genus Streptomyces; species Streptomyces sp. NPDC088554. The sequence continues at coordinate 4,044 of NZ_JBIVMF010000024.1, forward strand.
GCCGAGTCCGAACGCGAGTACATCCGCGAAAAATCCCTCGAAGGCCAAGCCTCCGCACACGAACGCGACGCCACGGCGGCCGGCCCAAGGTCTTGACGACGACATGGCAGCCTACGCCCGCACTCTTCGCGCCAATGGCGTCCCCGTCCCCGAGATTGCCCGCAAACTCGTCATCCCCACCGGCAAGAACAAGGGCGAACACCCCTCCGTGGCCAGCGTCTACCGCGTCCTGGCCGAGGACGGCGAACCCGACGCCACGGCGTGACCGGCGACTGACTGCCCAGCACCACGCTCAGAGCCGCATCGTCCCAAGTCGGCGATATCCTTTGTTTCTACGGCGGATGCTACGAAGACCGCCTGATCAGCGCGTCAGCGTCAGCGTCGGGTTGCCCTGTTCGTCGCCCTCCAGGGGGCCGATCAGCGCCGTGAACTCGGCGCTCCGGACCCTGAGTCCGGTCTCGGTGCGGGTGATGACCGGAGTGAACGGCTGTGCCGGAGCGCCGTACCGTACCGCGAAAACGTGCAGGTCGGCAGGGGAGTCCGCGAGCGGCTGCGCCTCCAGGGCCGTGGTCGTGGTCAGGTGGCTCCAGCCCTCGTCCGGGTTGCCGTAGCCACGGGGGTCGGCCGCGAGCGCGAAGGCCGCCTGTTCCTGGGTGAGCGGGGACGCGCTGGTGAAGTGGTACGGGGAGGCCGCGTCCGGGTGCGTCAGGCGCAGGTCCGACGGCGAGTGTGCCCAGCCCTCCGCCGGGGTCTCGATACGGCGCAGGCGGTCGCCGTCCGCCGTGACGTACGGCAGGCCCGCCAGGAAGTACGGGGAGCCCGGGAGCCGTTCCACCACGGTGACCGTCCAGAGGTGGGCGCCATCGGTGACGTACAACGACCGCACATGGCGGAGTGTGTGGTCCCGGGTGACGACCGGTTTGGTGATCAGCTTGGCCGTCAGGCCGTCCGCTCGGGCGTCGCGGACGCGGATCTCGCCCATGGGCCGACTGAGCAGGTGGCCGTCCGTGACCGGGCCGAAGCCGTGCTGCCGGTTGACGGCGGCGGGGATCGCGACCGTGTCCGCCGCCTCGATCAGGGCCGGGGTGAGGTGGGTGTCGAAGGAGACCGTCACCTGGCCCGACCGCAGTTGGTGGCGGACCGGGGAGGTGCTGGGGGTGCGGTGCCAGCTCGTGGTGTCCTGGATCTGCCAGACCAGCATGAACGCGAAGTGGCCGTCGAGGCCGCCGTCCGCCTGGACCGCGTGGCGCGACCAGCGGGTGTCGCCCCGGTAGCGGCCGAGGTCGGCGCCGATACGGGCGCCGAAGTAGCGCAGGCCCAGGACCGATTCGAAGGCCGAGTGCTGCTCGCTGTAGCGCGGGCCGCCGATGTCGAAGCCGCTGCCGGCGAGACGCGCGTCCAGATAGCGGGCGAGTTCGTCACCGTCGTCCGCGAAGACCTGTTCGCCACCGGCCCGGTGGGCCTGGGCCAGGAAGGAGAGGGAGATCGGCCCGTAGTTGTTGTCGTACGCGCCGCCGTGCTCGGGCGGCAGCAGGGCGCCCCGGTCGCGTACCCGGTGGGCGCGGATCTCCGTTTCGTACAGGCGCAGCGCTTCCGTACGTACGGACTTGGCGTCCCCTACCGGCAGGTGCGCGGCCAGCATCAGGCCGCCGACGACGCAGCCGATGGCCTGGTTCGCCGCCTCCTGCGGGTTGAAGAAGGTGGCCTCGGTCAGCCAGCGCCAGTAGCCGTGGGCGGTGGCGAGGAGGGAGTCGTACTGGTCGTCGGCGAGGAGGTCTTCCGCCGTGTCCAGGACGTTGACCGCCTGGAGCAGCGCCCAGACCGTGGACGGCCAGTCCCCGATCGGATGCGCGCCGGGGGCCAGGACATAGCGCGCGTACGGCAGTCCCGAATCGCGCACCCGGAGGTTCGGGTAGCCGGGGTTGTCCGTCCGGAAGACGCGTTCGCGCAGATGGAAGGCGGTGGAGCGGCGTACGGCCTCGGGGAGCGCCGGGTTTCCCGTACGGCGCTCGGCCAGCGCCAGCAGTGCGGTGATGCCGAGCGAGGTGTCGCCGATGTCCTCGACCGCCGCCGGGTGTTCGAGGTTGCCCTCCGGGGTGAGCCGGGCGAGGGCCTCTTCGGTGACGGCGGCGAGGACCGTGTCGTACGCCGCCGGGTCGTCCGGCAGGCTGTGCAGGGAGCCCCGCTGGTGGGGGAGGTAAACGGACATGCGGTGTTCCGGTCAGCCCTTCATTCCCGAGGTGGCCATTCCCTCTACCAGCCTCTTCTGGAAGATCAGGAAGCAGATCAGCGTCGGCAGCAGCGCCAGCGCCGACATCGCGAACATCGGGCCGAAGGAGGATCCGCTCGTCTTGTCGAGGAAGAGCGTCAGACCGAGCGGCACGGTGAACTTCGCGTTGTCGGAGAGGTAGACGAGCTGGCTGAAGAAGTCGTCGTACGTCCAGATGAAGGTGAAGATCGTCGTGGTGACCAGGGCGGGCTTCATCAGCGGCAGGATGATCTTCAGATAGATCTGGCCGGGGTTGGCGCCGTCCATCATCGCGGCCTGGTCCAGCTCGCGCGGGATCGAGCGGATGAACTGGACCATCAGGAAGATGAAGAACGCGTCCGTCGCCAGGAACTTCGGGACGATCAGCGGCAGGAACGTATTGATCCAGTTGAGGTTGAAGAAGAGCGTGTACTGCGGGATCAGCGTCGCCTGCATCGGCAGCATCATCGTGCCGAGCATCAGCGCGAACCAGATCTTCTTGCCCCGGAACTCGAAGCGCGCGAAGGCGTAGGCCGCCAGCGAGCAGGACAGCACGTTGCCGATCACCGCGCCGATCGTGACGATCAGCGAGTTGACGAGATAGAGCGAGAAGGAGTTGCCGGATCCGCTCCAGCCCTTGGCGTAGTTCTGCGGGTGGAAACTCTGGGGCCAGAGGGACGGATCGGTGAAGATCTCCTGGTCCGGCTTGAGCGAACTGCTGACCATCCACATCAGCGGATAGAGCATGACGAGCGCCACGCCGATCAGCAGGGTGTGGGTCAGGATGCGGCGGCCGGGGATGGTGGGTTTTGCGGCCTTGGGGGTTTTCGGCCGTGCTGTTTCGGGGGTTTTCGTGAGCGTGGACATGTCGTACGTACTCCTCACCGACTGCTCAGTCGTCGTAGTGAACCCAGTAACGGCTCGCGATGAAGTTCACGGCCGTGAACAGGGCGATGACCAGGAACAGCACCCACGCCAGCGCGGAGGCGTATCCCATCTGGAAGTCGGCGAAGCCCTTCTTGTACAGGTAGAGCGAGTAGAGCATGGTCGAACCGATCGGGCCGCCGCTGCCACCGCTGATGACATAGGCGGGGGTGAACGTCTGGAACGAACCGATGATCTGAAGTACGACATTGAAGAACACGATCGGCGTCAGCAGCGGCAGGGTGATCCGGAGGAACCGGGTCAGCGGGCCCGCGCCGTCGATGGACGCGGCCTCGTACACATCCTTGGGAAGCTGCTTGAGCCCGGCCAGGAAGATGACCATCGGCGTACCGAACTGCCAGACCGCCAGCAGGATCAGGGTGTAGATCGAGGTGTCCGGCGAGGAGATCCAGTCCTGGCCCTTGATGCCGAACCAGCCGAGCACCGCGTTGAAGAGCCCGTCCTCACCGAAGATCTGGCGCCACATGATGGCGACGGCGACCGCACCGCCGAGCAGCGACGGCAGATAGAACGCGGCCCGGTAGAAGCCGAGTCCGCGCAGCGGGCGGTTGAGCAGCATCGCGACGCCGAGGGCGAGGGCGAGCTTGAGGGGGACGGAGACCCCGACGTACACCAGCGTCACCCGGACCGACTGCCAGAAGTTCGGGTCCTCGGTGAACATACGTTCGTAGTTGTCGAGGCCGGTCCACTTGGCCGGGGTGAGCAGGTCGAAATTGGTGAAGGAGAGATAGAGGGAGTCGAGCATCGGGCCGATGACCAGCCCGAACAGCCCGATGAACCAGGGAGCCAGGAAGAGGAACGGCCACCAGCCACCCGCGCGGCGACGGGCCGCGCGTTTGCGGTCACGGTCGCGGTCGGCGGGCGCCGCCGAGGCCGGCGGCTCCTCCGCGACCTTGTGCACTGTCTCGGTGGTCACACTCATCTCCCTGGCTCTCCTGGTCCTGTCCTTGCTTCTCCCCGTACGGGTGGCGGTGCTTTCCCGTAACCGGTGGGGGCGGGCTCCGCTACGCCGACAGAATCCCGTTGGCCTGGTCGAAGAACTCGCCCAGGGCCGCCTTGATCGACTTCTTGCCGAAGGCGATGGCCAGGTTGGACTGGAACAGCAGCTCCGTGATCTGGTCGGCGCCCTCGGGCGGGGCGACCGGCGCGGGCAGCGCGTTGCTCGCCTTGGCGACGCGGGCGGAGATATAGGCGGACGCCTCGGAGGCACGCTTGTCGTTGGCCGACATCTCCGGCGCGACGATCTCGCGGGCCTTGGCCGTCGGCGGGATGCCGCGCAGCAGGCCCATGGTCCTGATCGCGGACGTGTCCTGCGCGAAGTAGGTCATGATCTTGACCGAGTCCGCGATGTGCGAGCTGCGCTTGGTGGCGCTGAGCAGCACACCGCCGTTGACGTAGTTGCCCTCGTGCGCGCCCGACCAGCCGCCCTGTGGAGTGGGGACGAAGTCCAGGACGGCTCCGGTGATACTGCCGCCCGTACTGGTCAGCCCCGAGTCGAAGGTGATCATCGCCTTGCCTATGACCACCGCGTTCTTGGTGAGGTCGTTGTGCGCGGAGGAGGTGACCGCGCCGCCCGGCGAGGCGTTGATCTTGCGCATCTCGGCCCAGTAGGTCCACCACTCCTCAAGGGTGTCCTTGGTGTAACCGAGCTTGCCGTCCGCCGTGTAGAGGCTCTGGCCCTTCTCCCGCGCGAAGATGTCGAACGCCTGGTTGGTCGAGCCGCCGCCGTCGTCCACGCCGAAGGTCTCGCCACCGCTGGCCTTGTAGACCTTGGCCGCGTAGCTCCTCAGCTCGTCCCAGGTCCACTCCTTGTCGGGCTCCGGGAGACCGAGCTTCTTCAGACCCGTCACATTGATGGTGACGATGTTCACGCCGAGGCCGGACGGCACTCCGTACAGCTTGCCGTCGACCGTGCCCGCCGCCAGCAGCTCCTTGGAAAAACCGGTCAGCTCCAGGGACTTGCCGACGTACTCGTCGAGCGGGGCGAGCACGCCCTTCTTCGCGTACGAGGCCACCAGCGCGGTGTCCATCTGGACCAGGTCGGGGGCGCTGCCGCCGGAGACCTGGGTGTTGAACTTGTCGAAGTAGCCGTCGTAGCCGGAGTAACGCGGCTTGACCTTGATGTCGGGGTTCTTCTTGGTGAAGGCCGTCAGCGCCTTCTGGTACGCCGCGTTGCGCAGGTCGCTGCCCCACCAGGACATGGTCAGGTCGCCGCCGCCGGAACTGGCGCCGGTGCCTCCGCAGGCGGAGAGGGTGGAGCCGAGCGTCGTCGCGGCGGCGACCACGCCCGCGCTGCGCAGCAGTGTTCTGCGAGAGATGTTCTGACCCACTGGGTTCTCCCTGAGATGCGTGGTGGACGACCCGGCCGGGCTGTGCCGCACGGGGTGCCGCTGGGATGACTGGAGTGCTGGGTGCGCTCCCGGAGCCTGCGGCCTCGCCCGGCCGTTCCGCTCCTGACGGGGTACGGAGTCCCCGGCGCACCCCGTCCCCGGGGGACGGGCCTGCCTTCGCCGTACGAGCACGCCCTCGTACGACTGCTGTACCGATGAGCACGGTGGGACGCCCTGCCCGGAGCCGGTTTCCGCCGACTCCGGGTAGGACGGAGTCGGTTTCGCCGACTTGGAAAGCGCTTGCCGAGATCGTCACCGACAGGAGCGGGAGAGTCAATGCCCGGCCCTGTCCCCTCCCGTAACGGTTTGGACTCCACACGCCACCGCGAGCCGGGCCGCACCGGCCACCGTGCCGCTCTCGCCCGCCATGCTGCTGACCACCTCGGTGGGCCAGCTCAACCGGGCCAGCTCGGCCCGCACACCGGGCAGGAGCTGCGGATTCGCGCCGATGCCCCCGCCGAGGACGATCAGCCCCGGGTCCAGTACGGCGGCCACGGCGGCGGCGAGCCGGCCCACCTCCCTGGCGTGCGCGGTGACGAACGCCCCGGCCCCGGGCCGCCCTTGGGCCGCGAGCGCGAACAGCTCCTCGGCCGTACGCGGACACGGTCCGTCACCGGGGTCCCACCCGGCGGCGACCCGGCGGACGAGCGACCCGGCGCCCGCGTAGGTCTCCAGGCCCTCGTGGACGGACTCCCGGCCCTCGGCCCAGGGGTAGGGCAGCCTGGCTATCTCCCCCGCCGCCCCGTTGGCCCCGCGCAGCACCTGGCCGCCGACGACGATGCCGAGGCCGATCCCGTACCCCACCTGGAGGTAGCCGAAGCTGTCGCGGCCGCGGGCGGCGCCCTCGTGAAGCTCGGTGAGGGCGGCGCAGTTGACGTTGTTCTCGATGCGGACCGGGATCTCCGGGGGCAGCGCCAGGGACGCGACGGCGTCCGCGACCCGGGGTGTGGCGGCGTCCGCGACCCGGGACGTGCCGGCGCGCGGGCCAGAACCGCCGTGGACCGGGGCCACGTCGGGGACCGCGATGACCGCCGCGCGGACCCGGACCCCGGCCAGGGCGACGAGCGCGGCATGGACGGCGGCGCGGGGGCCGGTGGCCCCCGAGTTCGCGTCGTACGCCCCGCTCCGGGCGCGGGCCCCGGGGATCGGGGCGTCGTACGCCCCGCTCCGGGCGCGGGCCGCCGTCCTCGCGGCGGCCGTGGTGCGGGAGACGAGGACGGTGCCGTCGAGGGAGCAGCCGCCTACCTCGGTGTGGGTGGAGCCGAGGTCCACGGCGAGGACGCAGCCCGCGGCCGGGCCCAGCCCGTACAGGGCGGCGGAGCGGCCGGTGTTCCCGTGGGAGGTGCCGGTGCGGGCGGCGAGGCCCGCGGCCTCCAGCTCCGCCACGGCGGTGGAGACGGTGGGCTTGGACAGGCCCGCCCGGACGGCGAGCTGAGGTCTGGTGGCGACGCCCGCCCCGGCCAGCACGGTGAAGACCGTGGCGGCGCTCTCCGTCAGCGTCGGCTGCATAGATTCCCCCTGCGTGGGTTCTCCGTAGGGAGGTTGCCCCGTGTGGTCCGGGTGATCCGGGTGATCCGGGTGATCCGGTGGGTCATGCGTCGTACTTGCGTTGCCGAAGCGTCATGGTCGCGTTGCGTTGCCGAAGCGTCATGGTCGGCGTCGCAAGTCGGCGTCCGTCGTAAGTCGGCGTCCGGGCCGGGGTCGTGAGTCTTGACGCACCCTACTTCGTTAGTTAATTTCCTAATGAACTTCGCGGTACTCGCCTGCCGCGCACGCCCCGAGGCCCGTACCGCCCGTACGGGATCTCCTGACCGCTCCTACAGCTCCTGACCGCTTCGACAGCTCCAGACCTCTCCGAACAAGCTTCGACAGCTCGGACAGCTCCGCGCTCAGGCCGCTACGGCTCCGCTTCGAGCTGCTCTCCCGTTCTTGCAGGATTCAGGCTGCTCCCGTCACGGTTCGCCCGCCGTGCGCAGTACCCGCGCGACGAAAGAGGCTCCGTGCAGGTCCCCATGTCCCTCACAGTCGGAATCGACGTGGGCGGCACCAAAACCCATCTCCGCGCCTGCGCCGACACGCAGACCGTCACCGACCACGTCCGGTCCAGCAGCGGCTGGCCGCCACACGACACCTCGGCGGCCGCCGGCTGGCTGGCCGCCCTCATCCTCGACACGCTGCCGCCGGACACCCGGCCCTCCTCGGTCGCCGTGGGCGGGCACGGCTGCGAGAGCCCCCGGCAGTGCGAGGAGATCCGCTCCGCGCTCCGGGCCCGTCTGGGCGTGCCCTGCCTCGTCGTCGGCGACGCCGAACTCCTCGCGCCCGCCGCGGGGGTGACCGGCGGTGTCGGTCTCGTCGCCGGTACGGGCTCGGTCGCCGTGGGGCGGCTGCCGGACGGCAGCCCGGTCCAGGTGGGCGGCTGGGGCGCGGTGCTCGGCGACGAGGGCGGCTCCGCCGGTCTCGTACGCGAGGCGGCGCGGGCCGTCTGGGCCGCGCACGACCGGGCCGAACCCCCGGACGAACTGGCGCGGCGGCTCACCGCCTCCCTCGGCGTCCCCGAGGTCCCCGCCCTGGCCGCGGCCCTGGAGGGCGCCGCCCGGATCTCCGCCGACTGGGGACGACACGCCCCCAGCGTTTTCGAAGCGGCTGCCGCAGGTTCACCCCTCGCCCGTACGGTGATCGCCGAAGGGGGCCGGGCCCTCGCCGAACTCGTCGTACGGCTCGCCGCACGCGGGGCCGCCGTGAACGACGTGGTGGTCGCGGGCGGCACCGTACTCGCGCAGCCCGCCCTGTACACGGCTTTCACCGAGGCCCTGGCCTCGGTCCTCCCGCAGGCCCGGACCCGCCCACTGCGGGTGCCGCCGGTCGAGGGAGCCGTCGCACTGGCCCGTTCCCTTCGGTGATTTCGGCAGTTCCGTCGATTTCGGTCATATCGATTGCGGTCGCTCCGGTGACCTCGAAGATTCGCATCTGAGGAGAGCAACACCTCATGACGACACTGCCCCCGGCTGGCGTCCGCACCGCAGAGACCCCCACGACGAAGACGCCCACCGCCGAGACGTCCGTCGTGGCGACATCCGTCGCCGGCGCGTCCAGCGCCGAGACGTCCAAGGAGTCCTACCGCGTCGGCCGCCGCGGCTTCCTGCGGGGCTCCGCCGGGATCTCCGCCGCGCTGGTCACCGGCCCGGCCGTGCTCTCCTGGCTGGCGAACCCGCAGTCGGCCGCCGCCGCGACCGCCGTGAAGTCCGGCGCGGCGGCCGGTGCGAAGTCCGCCGCCCCGGCGTCGTTCGTCGGCTTCGTCAACAGCTACCGGACCAACACCCTCGACAACCTCACCCCCGAGACCAACGCGGTGGTACGCGTCCTCAACGGGATGCAGCGCGTCTGGAAGACCGGGGCCACCTGGGACACCGGCACCCCACTGATGCCCGATGTCCTGCGCGACAACATGAGGTACTGCGCGCGCGTCACCTCGGCGCGCACCGAGGAGCAGGCCCGCCAGGCGTTCATCCACGACCGGCAGGACCAGAGCTACGCGGCGATCGGCGGCCTCGGCCCGCTGGCCGAGCTGTACCGTACGGGCGCGAAGGCCGTCACCAGCATCACCACGGCCCCCGACGGCATCCCCGCCGGCAAGATCAACGACGCCGTCCCCGCCGGCGCGCCCGCCGGATCCAGCACCGGAGCCGGATCGGTCTCCTCCGATCTGGGCAAGGTCGTCGAGCTGGTCAATACCGTGCGCGGCCCGTTCGCCTCCAGCAACCCCGGCAAGATCTCCTATCAGTACCCCCGGCCCTGGCGCATGACGGTGGACAGCGAGGTCGTCCCGACCGGCGCCACCGACGAACTGGGCTACCCCGTCTACCGCTCCGACGTGATCGTCGTCAAGCAGCTGCTGCGCCAGCGCGGCACCACCCCCGCCGAGGACGGCGGCTACCCCAGCGGCCACACCAACGCCTTCTACCTGGCCTCTCTTGCCCTGGCGTACGCGATCCCCGAGCGCTTCCAGGAGCTGGTGGCCCGCGCCTCGGAGCTCAGCCACACCCGCATCGTCGCCGGAATGCACTCCACCGTGGACGTCATCAGCGGGCGCGTCATGGCGACCGCGCTGGCCGCCGCCACCCTCGCCGACCCGGCCAACACCGCTCTCAAGTCGGCCGCGCGCCGCCAGGCCGCGTCGTACTTCCGGACCCGGACCGGCTCCACCGCCGACACCCTCTTCGCCTACGCGCACTCGGCCGGGCCCGACACCGACCCGTACGCCGACCGCGAGGCCAACGCCGCCGCCGTCACACCCCGGCTGACCTATGTCCTGCCCCGGCGCGGCGCGTCGAAGGACATGGTCGTGCCCGAGGGCGCCGAAGTCCTCCTGGAGACGCGGCTGCCGTACCTGGACGCCGACCAGCGCCGCGAGGTGCTGCGTACCACCTCGTTGCCCTCCGGATACGTCCTGCTCGACGGCAGTGAGCTGTGGGGACGCCTCAACCTCTTCGCGGCGGCGGACGGCTTCGGCGCGTTCGACCGCGAGGTGCGGGTCACCATGAACGCCGCCAACGGCGGCTTCGAGGCGGCCGACAGCTGGCGCAACGACATCGACGGGCGCGGCGGCCTCACCAAGAGCGGCACCGGCACGCTCACCCTCACCGGCGCCAACCGCTACAAGGGCGGCACCCTCGTCCAGGAAGGCACCCTGGCCGCCGGATCCCCGCACGCCCTCGGCCACGGCGATGTCCGGGTGCGCGGCGGCGCCCTGCGCCTGACCTCCACCGAAGGCCCGGTCGAGGTGCGCGGCGACTACGCCCAGTCGGCCGGCTCCACCCTGGAGGTGACCCCGCGCACCACGGGCGGCCGCGGCGGACGCCCCACCCGCGACCCGGCCCTGGCCGTCCGGCGCGAGGCCGTCATCGGCCGGGGCAGCGCGCTCGTCATCCAGCCGGACGACGCCCACGCCCCCGCCCGGGGCACCACGGTCACCGTGCCGGTGATCAACGCGCGGACGCTGCGCGGCCGGTTCGACACGATCACCGTCCGGGGCGAGGGATACCGCGCCGAGCCGGTGTACACGGGCGGCGGTCTCTCCGTACGGCTGACCCGCCGCTGAGCCCGGCAACCGCACGAGCCGCGCAAACGGTACGAGCCGTACGAGCACCACGGCCACCACGAGCCGCGCAAGCAGCACCACGGGCCGCACGAGCCGTACAAGCAGCAGTACGAGCACCACGATCGACGAAAGGCGCCACCTTCCATGCGCATCCGCGACGTCCGGTCGACCGACCTGTTCACCGGCACCGCAGCCTCGCCCCGCCAGGTCGTGCGGGTCACCGTGCGGACCGGGCCCGGTGACGGTCCCGGTCCGGTGCGGCTGCGCGTGGAAGGGCCGACCGTCCGCACCCCGGAGCCGGTGACCGTACCCGTCCCCGCCCCCGGCGCGGACGAGGAGCGGGTCGTCGAGGTCGGTGTGGTGATCGCCGCGCCCGCGAGCGAGGGCTCGGTCCACCGGGTCACCGCCGTGGCGGAGGGCCCCGGCGGGGAGCGGGCCGTCGCCGAGGGGACCGTGGTCGCCTCGGCGACCGGCTGGACGATGTGGATGATCTCGCACTTCCACTACGACCCGGTGTGGTGGAACACCCAGGCCGGCTTCACCGAGGTCCGCCACGAACTGCCCGACCTGCCCTGGGTGGACCGGCTCCGGCCGCCGCACGTCCGCAGCGCCTTCGACCTCGTCCGCGCCCACCTCGACGCGGCCAGGCACGACGAGGACTACCGCTTCGTGCTCGCGGAGATCGACTACCTCAAGCCCCACTGGGACGCCTTCCCGCGCGACCGCGCCGATCTGCGCCGCTTCCTGCGCGACGACCGGATCGAGCTCGTCGGCGGCAGCTACAACGAGCCCAACACCAACCTCACCCACCCCGAGTCGACCATTCGCAACACCGTCCAGGGCGTCGGCTACCAGCGCGACGTCCTGGGCGGCGACCCCCGCTCCGGCTGGCAGCTCGATGTCTTCGGCCACGACCCCGCCTACCCCGGGCTGCTCGCGGACGCGGGACTCGACTCCAGCGCCTGGGCGCGCGGCCCCTTCCACAACTCGGGGCCCGTCGGGCACACCAAGGACATCGAACGCATGCAGTTCCCCTCCGAGTTCGAGTGGATCTCGCCCAGCGGACGCGGTGTGCTGACCCACTACATGGCCGGGCACTACACGGCGGGCTGGGCCATCCACCGCACGGACTCGCTGGACGCGGCGATGCGGGCGGCGTACGACCAGTTCGCCACGTTGAAGAAGGTCGCGGCGACCCGCAATGTGCTGCTGCCGGTCGGGCACGACCACAACGTGCCGTCCCGCTGGTGCACGGAGATCCACCGCGCCTGGGCCGAGCGGTACGTCTGGCCGCGCTTCTCCATGGGACTGCCCCGGGAGTTCTTCGCCGCCGTACGCAGGGAGTCGGAAGCGGCGCCGGGCCGGGCCGGGCGGCTGATCACCCCGCAGACCCGCGACATGAACCCGGTCTTCACCGGCAAGGACGTCTCCTACATCGACACCAAGCAGGCCCAGCGCGCCGCCGAAACCGCCGTCCTCGACGGCGAGCGGCTCGCCACCCTCGCCGCCCTCCTCGGCACGCCCTACCCGGCCACCGCCCTGGACAAGGCGTGGCGCCAGCTCAGCTACGGAGCACACCACGACGCCATCACCGGGACCGAGTCCGACCAGGTGTACCTGGATCTGGTGGGCGGCTGGCGCGAGGCGTACGAACTGGGCGACCAGGTGCGCGCCACGGCCCTCGCCGCGCTCGCGGACCACACCGACACGCGCGGCGAGGGCCTGCCCGTGCTCGTCGCCAACACGCTGTCCTGGGACCGCGACGGCCTGGTCACGGTGGAGGTCCCCGCAGCCGGCCCGGCAGATGCCGGTGCCGGCACCGGCACCGACGGCAACGCCTTTGTCGTACGCGACGACCACGGCACGCCCGTCCCCTCCGTCTCCGGCTGCGGAACCGTCAGCTTCCTCGCCCGGGACGTGCCCTCCCTGGGCCACCGCCTCTACCGGCTGACCGCCGGAACGGAGGCGGAGACGGGGCGCTGGACGCCCGCACCCGGTTCCTCCGCCGCCAACGAACGCTTCCGCATCGAGGCCGACCCCGCCCGGGGCGGCGCACTCGTCCGCGTCACCGATCTGCGCGACGGCCGCGAACTGCTGCGCCCCGAGGGCCTCGGCGCCGAACTCACCCTGCAGGACGAGCACACCACCCACCCCGTATGGGGAGAGGGCCCCTGGCATCTGCTCCCGAAGGGGCCCGCCACGCACCGCACGGGCGACACGCCCGGCTCCGTACGCGTCGAGCGCTCGCCCCTCGGCCAGCGGCTGGTCTCCGAGGTCCGCCTCGACGGGCTGCGGATCACCCAGACCGCCACGCTGCTGTACGGCGCCGACCGCGTCGACTTCCACACCCGGCTGGACGGCTCGATCGGCGAGGACCGGCTGCTGCGCGTCCGCTTCGCTCTCGACCTGCCCGGCGCGCTCCCCGTCTCGGAGGTCGGATTCGCCGCCATCGGGCGGCCGTTCGGCTTCCCGGACTCCGACGCGGCCGAGCATATGTGGACCCTGGACAACCCCGCGCACACCTGGGCCGGGCTCTCCACGACCGCCCGGATCGCGCTGCACGGCGCCGATGGCACCACGCTCCACCACGCCTTCGGCATCGCCGAAGTGATCGCCCCTGCCGACCATGACGTACGCCCCCTTCTCGCCCGACTCGTCGCCCAGGGTGTGACCGCGACCAGCACACACCCGGACAGCCCGCGCTACGGCTCGCTCGACGCGGACTCGAACCTTCCCGACATCAGAGTGGCAGTGGGCACTGACAATTCCTTCGCGGAAAGCGTCCTGGCGGCCTCCGACCCCGTATTCCGGCGAGTTCTCGCCACGGAGGGGCGCGTCTTCATACCCGCGGAACGCACCCGCCACGCGGTGTGGCGACCCCACGCCGATCTGCGCGGGGTACGCGATCTGCCGGTCCTGATCGTCCACGGGAGCGCGGGCCTGGCGGACGACCTGGCGGACGGCGTCGTCGACGTAACGCTGCCGGCCTGCCCCGCGGCTCCGGAAGGCCCCACACCAGGGCTCACCACCGCCGAGCCCGCCTGCGACTACTCCGTCGCCCTCGTCAACCACGGCACCCCCAGCTCCGTCGCCACCACCGACGGCACCCTCCACCTCACCCTCATGCGCTCCTGCACCGACTGGCCGGGCGGCGTATGGCTGGACGGCCCGAGGCGTACCGCGCCGGACGGCAGCGGTTTCGCGCTCCAGCACTGGAGCCACGACTTCCGCTTCAGCCTCGCGGCGGGCCCCGGCGACTGGCGCGCCGCCGGTTTCGTACACGCCGGGCACGAGGCCAACCACCCGCTGCTCGCCCACGCCACCACCCCCGGTGACGGCCCGCTGCCGCCCCGGGTGTCGCTCGTCGGCGTCACCCCGTCCACGGTCGCGCTCTCCGCGCTCAAGCCGCGCGGAAACCCGCTGGCCTCGGGCCTCCCCGGCGACACCACGCCCGCGCGCGACGGTGTCACGGTCCGGCTGTACGAGACGGCGGGCCGTCCCGTCACCGCCGAACTTCGGCTGTACGGCGGCCTCACCGCGCCCGAGCGCACCGATCTCCTGGAGCACTCGGCCACGCCGTCACCGAACGCCCTGGCACAGGGACCGGACGGTACGGTACGCATCCCCCTGGGCGCCGCCGACATCGCGACCGTCGCGGCCCTGCCCGTACACCGCCCCGAAGCGCCGGCCGAGCCGCACCCGCCGGTCCACGAACCCGTGCAGCCGGTCTTCACCCGCTACTGGCTGCACAACACGGGCCCCGCGCCTCTGGGCGCCCTCCCCGTCAACATCCGGCTGACGGAACTGCCCACCCCTCGCGCCACCCCTCGCGCGTTCCGCGTCACGGTCTCGGTCTCCGCCCGGCCCGCGCGCGGGACCGTCGAACTGGACGTCCCCGCCGGGCTGCGCGTCCGGCCCCATCCGCCGCTGGAGTACGACCTCGCGCCCGGCGACTACGCCGAGTTCGATGTCAGCCTCTTTGAAGAGGAGGCCGTGGAAGAGCCCGGCACCGCCCCTGGTACGTACTTCCTCGCGGCCCGGATCCACGACCAGCACGGCCAGCTCCTGGAGGACGCGCTCCCCGTCGTCGTCGGCCCGCCCGCCCCCTCCGACCTGGACATACGCCTGACCCGCCCGGCCCCCGACCGCCTCACCCTCCACCTCACCAACCCCGCCCGCAGCGAGGTCCGCGGCGAGGCCCACCTCATCAGCCCGTACGGCACCTGGGGCGCCCCCGGCGACGCGCTCGCCCTCACCCCTCGCGTACAGGGCTTCGCCGTAGCCGCCGGGGCCACGGCGACTCTGGACTACGCCGTCGTATCCGCCTCCGACGGTTCCGACGGCCCGGACGGCGCGTGGTGGGTGCTGGCCAAGGTGGGGGCGTTCGGGCGGGTTTCGTACTCAAACGTCATCCCCCTTGATTCACCACAAACCTCGCATACGATGGCCGACAGCGTCCCCGATAATTCAAGCGAGTGATGATGACTGCTGCTGAACTTGTGTCGGCTTATCTGGCGGGGCTGGAGCGGGCGGACACCGAAGCCGTGCTGGAACTGTTCGCGCCCGGCGCCATGGTTCACTCACCGCTGTACGGCCCCAGGCCCGCCACGGAGTTCTACCCCGAGCTTTTCGCCGACACCAGCCGCGCGCATCTGACCTTGCTCGGCGTGATGGAAGGCCGCAGCAAGCGGGGAGTCGCACTGATCTCGTTCTGGTTCCACTTCGACTGGCGCCTGCCATCGGGCGCCGCCGCCCCGTTCGATGTGGTGGACCTGGCGGAGCTCGCCGAGGACGGCCGGATCGCCACGCTGCGGATCGTGTACGACACCGTCGACGTCCGTCCGGTGTTCGAACGCGAGACCGGCGCCTCATGGCGGTCGGCCACGGACGGCACCTGACCGGAGGCCGAGGCGGTACACCCACCGCATCCGCGCGGGCAGTGTCGTACCCACGCCCTAGGCTGGCCGGGTGTGGATCGGTGAGGTGATGACGCGTACGGCGGCCGAGCCGGCCGGGGAGACCGGTCGGGGGCGGGGGGCCCTGTGGCGGGTCCCGTTGGTGGTGACCGTCGCCGTGCTGCCGCTGTACGCGGTGTGGGCGGCGCTGCTCGCGACGGGCGGTGGGGATCTGGCGGCGCAGTTCGCCTGGGCCGGGTTCGCGGCGCGCCATCCCGGGTCCGCGTACAACCTCTCCTGGTACGGGGGGACGCACACCGCCAACTACAGCGTGCTGGCCCCGCCGTTGATGGCGGTCGTCGGGGTCAGGACGGTGACGGTGCTGGCGGGGCTCGCCGGGACCTGGGCGATGGCGGCGCTGTTCGTGCGGGCCCGGGTGGACCGGGCGGCGGCGCCGGCGCTGCTCGGGGCGGTGGCCCTCTGGTGCAACGTGGCGTCGGGGCGGACGACGTTCGCGCTGGGCGTGGCGGTCGCGCTGTGGACCCTGTGGTGGGTGGGGCGGCCGGTGGTCGTGGTGCTGGGGGCGGCGCTGACGGCGCTGGTCAGCCCGGTGGCCGGGCTGTTCCTCGTCGTGGCGGGCGCGGCGTACGCGCTGGACCGGCGGTGGCGGCTCGGGGCGGCCCTGGTCGTACCGCCGATGGTGGCGGTCGGGGCCGTGACGCTGCTGTTCCCGTTCGAGGGCGAGCAGCCGATGGCCCCCGGCAAGCTGTCGATGCCGCTGGTGGCCTGTGCCGCCCTGTGCGTCGCCGCGCCGCGCGCGTGGCGCGTGGTGCGGTACGGCGCGGGGGTGTACGCGCTCGGGGTGGTGCTGACGTTCCTGGTGGCGTCGCCGATCGGGACGAACGTGGAGCGGCTGGCGGGGCTGGCGGGGCCGCCGGTGCTGCTGGCCGCGTTGCTGACACGGATCGGCGAGAGAGCGGCCGGCTGGAGGCGGCCCGCCGCCGGGGTCCTCGCCGGGGTCCTCGCCGTCAACATGTACTGGCTGGTGGACAAGACGGAGGACGACCTCGTCGTGTCCACCACCGTGCCCGCCTGGGCGTCGCACACCGGGGGCGTGCTCGCCGCGCTGGACCGGCTGGGCGCGGAGCGTACGCGGGTCGAGGTGGTCCCCGCGCGCAACCACCGCGAGGCGGATGTCCTCGCCCCGTACATCAGCATGGCGCGCGGCTGGAACCGGCAGCTGGACGTCGAGCGCGGGCGGCTCTTCTACGCCGATCCCGGCGGCACCGAAACACTCTCCCCCGACGCGTACCGCGCCTGGCTGGACCGCTGGGCCGTGGGTCTGGTCGTCCTGCCGCACGGCAGGCCCGACGGCCCCGCCGAGGCCGAGGCCGCCCTCGTCAGGAGCGGCCCCGACGCGCTGGAGCGGGTGTGGGCGGACGACTGGTGGACGGTCTACCGCGTCCGGGACGCCGTGCCGCTGGTGCCGTCGCCCGCGACGGTCGTCCGGAGCGACGGCGCCGAGCTGGTCGTACGGATACCCGAGGCGGGATCCGTGACGGTCCGGGTCGCGTACTCGCCGTGGCTGCGGGCGCCGGGCGCCTGCGTGGAGCGCGCGGGCGACTGGACGCGGCTGACGGTGACGGCGCCCGGGGAGTACCGGCTGGGCTCGGCGTACCGGCTGGCCCTCGACAGCGCCTGCCCGGCGAAGAAGCGCTAGCCGAGTCATTTCCGAAGTCCCGCCTGCGAGGAGGGGCCGGACGGCGCCGCTTCGGAGCAACTCGTCCGGACGCGCCGCCGCCGGGACCCTACAGCTTGGTCTGGAAGACCCCGGCGGGCCGCTCGCGCCGGTAGCCGAGGCTCTCGTTGACCGCCAGCATCGTCGTGTTGTCGTCGGCGACGACGGTGCTGATCTCGCGTACGCAGGGACGCAGCGCGCTCAGGCTGTCCAGCAGATGGCGCTTGACGGCGCGCCCGAGGCCGTGGCCCCTGCGGTCCGGGACGACCACCGTGTCGTACTGGACCGCGCGGGTGTCCGTGGGGTCGGCGAGGACGACCTCGGTGTACGCGACGACGGCGCCGCCCCCGTCGAGGACCGCGGAGGTGAGGACCTCCCCGCCCCGGTCCACGACGACCCGCGCGGCGGCCCGCACCCGCCGCGCGTCCCAGCGGTCGACGACGGCGTCGAGGTGTCCGCCCGGGGCGTCGCGCATCGTGTTGCGGGCCTCGGCAAACGCGTCGGCGTGCGCGTCCGGTACGACCCCCGACCAGTCCACGAAGCGCAGCCCGTCCGGGAGCACCGGGGCCGGGACCTCCTCCAGCGCCTGCGGTACACGCTGTACGTACCAGCTGAGCGGCAGCACGTTCACAAAGCCGAGGCTGTCCACGAACGCCTCCGCCGCGCCCCCGACTTCGAGCAGCGCGGAGACCGACACGCGGCCGTCGGCGGTGAGTTCGGCGCGTATCGCCGTCCAGAGCTCGGCACCTATGCCGTGCCGCCGCGCGTCGGGCCGTACCACCAGCGCGCTGAGGCAGGCGGTATGCCGGTTGTCCGCCCCGGCGAACAGAAGGAGCGAGGCGACGCCCTCGTACGAACCGTCCGGCGCCACCCGCGCGAGGTGGACCTGTCGCCCGCTCGCGGACGGTACCCGCAGCTTGCCCGCGGTCTCGACCCTGCTGGGCTCCGGTACGGAAGCGGGCAGATCGTGGTCGTGCGCCGCCACGACCACCGCGTGCCAGGCGTCCGTCTCCGTGTCCGAGGGCAGGTTTCCCAGAGTGATCAGCATGACGTGAACCTACGTGTACGAGGGTGGTGACGCCCATGGGTTGCGGGAACGTCCGGAGAGCCGGACGGCGCGGCGGGCGATCGGGTGTCGTGGGTCACCATGATGAAGGTGGGGCCGTGCTCCATGATGAAGGTGGGGCCGTGCTCTTCCCAGAGCCCTCCGGGCGGTTTTCGGCAGTGGACGAAAGACGGCGGCACCCGGATCCCTCCGGGTGCCGCCGTCTTCGTTCAGCCTGTCGGGACCGGGGCTCAGGCCTCGGAACCGGCCTTCCAGTCCGCCCAGTTCATGTTCCAGCCGTTGAGACCGTTGTCGGGCGCGATGGTCTTGTCGTCGGAGTTCTTGACGATGACCACGTCACCGACCATGGAGTTGGTGTAGAACCACGCACCGGCCGTGTCCGGGTCGTTGGCGCCCTTCGTGTCCGAGAGGCCCACACAGCCGTGGCTGGTGTTGACGGAGCCGAAGATGGACTTCGCGCCCCAGTAGTTGCCGTGGATGAAGGTGCCCGAGGTCGACAGGCGCATGGCGTGCGGGACATCCTTGATGTCGTACTCGCCCTTGCCGTCGTCGTCCGTGAAGCCGACCGTCGCGCCGTTCATCCGGGTCTCCTTGAACTTCTCGGAGATCACCATCTGACCGTTGTAGGTCGTGTTCTCGGGGGAACCGGCGGAGATCGGGATCGTCTTGATCGTCTTGCCGTCACGGGTCACGGTCATCGTCTTGGCCTTGGCGTCGACGGTGGAGACCTGGTTACGGCCGATCTTGAAGGTGACCGTCTTCTCCTGGACGCCGAAGACGCCCTTGGCGCCCTCGACCCCGTCCAGGTTCAGCTTGAGGGTGACGGTCGAGCCGCCCTTCCAGTACTGGTCGGGGCGGAGGTCGAGGCGCTGCGCGTTGAACCAGTGGCCGACGACTTCCTGGCCGCTGCTGGAGGTGACCTTGATCCCGTCCTGTACGGCCTTCTTGTCGGTGATCGCCTTGTTGAAGTTGATCGAGACCGGCATGCCGACGCCGACCGTGGAGCCGTCCTCGGGGGTGAAGTTCCCGATGAAGCTGTTGGCGGGCGAGACGGTGGTGAAGGAGGTGTTCTCGACGGACTTCAGGCCCTTGGCGTCCTTCGCCGTCGCGGCGATCTTGTAGACCGTGGACCGTTCGAGCTGGGCGTCCGGCTGCCAGCTCGTGGCGTCGTCGGAGAGGGTGCCCTTGACCGCCGTACCGTCGGCGGTCGTCATGGTCACCTCGGTGAGCGTGCCCTTGCTGACGGTGACCTTCGCGTCGTTGTTGATGCCGACGTTCGTCGCGCCGTTCTTGGGCGCGATGGCTATCTTCGCCTCGGAGACCTGCTTGGCGGCCGCCGCGTCGACCTGCGCCTGCGACGACGATGTCTTCGAGCTGTCGGCGCTCGCCTTGCCCTCGCCGCCGCTACAGGCCGAGAGCACCATTACGCCGCCGAGCACCGCGGACGCGGCCATAAGGCCCTTGCGCCGCTTGCTGTCCGTCATCACACGCATCTCCATCATCGCCGCTTACCTTGCCGGTAACCTTTAAGAACACCCGTGGCAGTTCGTCCAGTTCCGCTTGGGCCAAAGGTGTGGTGAACACCACTCGCCCCCGGCGAGGGGGCCGGGAACGCGGAAGCCCCGGCCCGTCGGCTGCGGCGGACCGGGGCTTCCCAGAGTGTCACGCTCCCGCGTCGGACCCCACCCCCAGCGCTCTCCCCTCACCCCAAGTGCGCCCCTTACGCGCCGGCGGCGACCCCTGTGACCTGGCCTGATCCCTTCGGGAACGGATCGTCGTCACCTTCGTCACCTTCGTCACCTTCGTCGTCCCCGTCGTCGTCGAGGTCCCACTCCAGCGCGTCGGGGTCGTAGTCAATCAGCTCGCTGGTCCACGATGCCTGGGTGAGATCGACCCCGGGGACCCCCTTGACCAGCTCGGACGGCTCCACGAGATAGGCGAGCGCCTCCGCCGCGTCGTCCCGTACCGCCGCGCGGGCATGCGCCCGCTCGTCCTCGGGCAGGGATTCATCGGCGCCGATGCGGTCCAGGGCCTCGTCGCCCAGCTGTCCCGCGTCCTCGACCTCCAGTACCAATTCGACACGCAGTCGTACATACCGTGATGTCTCTGAAGTGCTCATACGACGGAGCGTAGGGCTCCCGCCCCTCGCGACTTTCCTGCGACCCGCTGCTTTCACTAGCATCAGCCCACCCAGCCAATTCGGCGTTGTCCAAGGGGGATCGATCACGTGTCCGTCGCACGCCGGCCGCTACTGACAGCCACCGCAGCGGGGACCCTGCTCTGCGCCCTCTGGTTCGTTCCGTCCGCGAACGCCACCAGCGAGCAGGCAGGGCTGCCGGAGCAGTCAGTGCCATCCACACAGAGCATCAGTCTCGACAGTTACGAAGGCCCCGGGGCCACCGAGGCGTCCGGGACCACCGGTTCGGAGGTCGACTCCGGTTCGGAGTCCGGCGCGGCCGTCACCACCGACTCGGAGGTCGACTCCGGCTCCGGGACCACCGGCTCCGAGGCCGTCCTCGGCGGCGAGGGACAGCCCGTCCTCGCCGATACCGGCGCGGTGAACACCACGCCGTACCTCTTCGGCGGGACGCTCTCGCTCGCTCTGGGCGCGGGGTTCGTCGCGTACTCCGTACGAAGAAGCGTCCACGCGCTCTGAGACCGCGCGGACGTGTGTGGAGGGGGAGGAGCCGCCCGGCGGCCCCTCCCCCTCTTCGTGCTTCCCGGCCTAGGCCAGCGGGCCGGTGACCGGCTCCACCGCCGCCACCAGGGCGCCCGCCCGTACGAAGGCGTCCGCGCCCGCCAGGTCCGGGGCGAGGAAGCGGTCGGGTCCCGGTCCCTGTACGCCCGCCGCCCGCAGCGCCTCGATCGCCGCCCGGGACGCGGGCGCCGGGGTGAGGCCCGCGCGCAGCTCGATCGCGCGGGTCGCCGCGTACAGCTCGACCGCGATGATCCGCGTCAGGTTGTCGACGGCGGTACGGAGCTTGCGCGCCGCCGACCAGCCCATGGACACGTGGTCCTCCTGCATCGCGGAGGACGGGATCGAGTCGACCGACGCCGGGGCGGCCAGCCGCTTCATCTCGCTGACCAGGGCGGCCTGCGTGTACTGCGCGATCATCAGCCCGGAGTCGACGCCCGCGTCGTCGGCGAGGAAGGCGGGCAGGCCGTGCGAGCGGTTCTTGTCCAGCAGCCGGTCCGTACGGCGCTCCGCGATCGACCCGAGGTCGGCGGCGACGATCGCCAGGAAGTCCAGGACGTACGCGACGGGGGCGCCGTGGAAGTTGCCGTTCGATTCCACCCGGCCGTCCGCCAGCACCACCGGGTTGTCCACGGCCGAGGCCAGCTCGCGGTTGGCGACGGTACGGGCGTACGCCAGCGTGTCCCGGCCCGCGCCCGCGACCTGCGGGGCGCACCGTACCGAGTAGGCGTCCTGGACGCGCGGGGCCGCGTCCTCCTGGAAGTGGCCGGTCAGGCCGGAGCCCGCGAGCACCCGCAGCATGTTGTCGGCGCTGTCGCCCTGGCCGGGGTGCGGCCGGATCTCGTGCAGTTCGGGCGCGAGGACCTTGTCGGTGCCGAGGAGTGCCTCCAGGCTGAGGGCGGCGGTGATGTCGGCCGAGGTGTAGAGGCGGTGCAGGTCGGCCAGGGCCATCACGAGCATGCCGAGCATGCCGTCCGTACCGTTGAGGAGCGCCAGCCCCTCCTTCTCGCGCAGCTCGACCGGCTCGATGCCGTACGCCGCGAGCAGCTCGCCCGCGGGCTTCACGACCCCGTCGGGGCCCTCCGCGTCGCCCTCGCCCATGAGGGTCAGCGCGCAGTGCGACAGCGGGGCGAGGTCCCCGGAGCAGCCCAGCGAGCCGTACTCGTGGACCACGGGGGTGATCCCCGCGTTCAGTACGTCCGCCATGGTCTGCGCGATCTCCGGGCGTACGCCCGTGTGGCCCGACGCCACGGTCTTCAACCGCAGGAACATGAGCGCGCGCACCACCTCCCGCTCCACGCGCGGGCCCATCCCGGCGGCGTGCGACCGCACGATGTTGCGCTGGAGCTGCTTGCGCAGGTCATGCCCGATGTGCCGGCTGGCGAGCGCCCCGAAGCCGGTGGACACCCCGTACACCGGCTCCGGCTTCGCCGCCAGCGCCTCCACGACCTCCCGCGCGGCCGTCAGCGCGGCCACCGCGCCGGCGGACAGCTCCACGCGGGCGTTGTCCCTGGCCACGGCGATGACGTCCTCGGCGGTCGTCCCTGACGTCCCCACCACGACTGTACGCATATTCATATTCAGGAGCGTACGGACTGAATCGTCGAGTGTCACTAGAGGGTTCCGGCTCGCCTGTGCGGCTGTTCGCGGTGCGGCTTGTCTACTTGTCCGGGCCGTCCGGGCCGTCCGGGCTGTCCGGGCTGTCCGGGCTGTCCGGGCTGTACGGGCTGTACGGGCTGTACGGGCTGTCCGGGCCCCGGCCCGGAGGCGCCGCGTCCCGGAAGCGGCGCCTGTCGCCCGTCGGCGGGGCCGGGGCGTCCGCCAGGGGGATGACCGCGCCGTCGCGGCCCGCGACCACCGGGCCGGGAGCGCGGGCGGCCTTGGCGCGGTACTGGGCCGCGTCGGCCAGGCGGAAGAGCCGGCGGCCCGAGCCGACCTCGCCGATCGGGTCGCCGGTCGAGGCGATCCCGCAGGCCACCCCGTCGCCGAGACCGGCGGCCCGCAGACACAGTTCGGCGGTCACGGCGATCACCTCGTCGGCGGTCGGGCCGACCGCGAGCAGGCAGAACTCGTCGCCGCCCAGCCGCGCCGCCAGCGCGCCGGGGAGCTTGGCGCCGCACACGGAGAGCACGGAGCCGAACCGTTCCAGCAGCCGGTCACCGGCCGCATGACCCTGGGTGTCGTTCACCCGCTTGAGGCCGTTGAGGTCGCAGACGACCAGGCTGACGACGGCCCCGTCGGCCCGGTGGAGCCCGATCGCCTCGTCCAGTCGTACGTCGACGGCGCGGCGGTTCGCCAGGCCGGTCAGCGGGTCGGTGAAGGCGAGACGGCGGACCGCTTCGAGGCGTTCGGTCTGGGCGATGCCCGCGGCGACGACGGACGCGATGACGGTGGCGAAGTCCGCGTCGTCCGCGTCGAAGAGGGGCGCCCCACGGGGGCGGGCCACATACAGCTCGCCCCAGGCCCGGCCGTGCAGCACGATCGGCGCGACGACACAGCAGCCGCGCCCGCGCCGGCGCAGGCCCGCGACGCGGTGGCTGTCATGAGCGGGCTGACCGGCCTCCTCCACCCAGGCGTTCGGCACCTCGTAGGGGGATTCGGCGATCTCGGGGAACTGGTGGACGGGGTAGGACTCGTCCTCGGGGAACTCCTCCTCGCCCTCGGTCAGCTCCCCCGCGTTCACCAGGACCTTGAGCCGCCCGGGAGCCCGCTCCCACAGGGACAGCGCCGCGAAGGTCCCGCCGAGCGCCGCGCAGGCGCCCCGCGCCGCCGCCCGCCAGGACTCGCGCGCCGTAGGCGCCGCGGCCATCGCCTGCGACAGTGCCACTATGGCGCGCAGTCGCCCATCCACTCCCATCACCCCAGCTTAGGGCGGTTTGGGAGGTTTTGATCATGCGAGACGGGAGACGTTCACTCGCCCGGCCACTGCGGCTTCCGCTTCTCGTTGAAGGCCGCGACGCCCTCCGCCCGGTCGCCGGAGAAGGCGACGGACCGCCACGCGGCGTCCTCGACCTCCAGACCGGCCCGCAGGTCGAGCCCGTGTCCCAGCCGCAGCGCGCGCTTCGCGGCCCGCAGGCCGACCGGCGAGTTCGCGGCGATCCGGGCGGCGAGTGCCAGCGCCTCGTCACGGTCGGCCCCCTCGTCGACCAGCAGATCGACCAGGCCGAGTCCGGCCGCCTCGGCAGCCTCCACCCGGCGTGCGGTGAAGACCAGCTCGGCGGCGCGCGCGGCACCGACCCGGCGCGGCAGCAGTTGCGTACCGCCGCCGCCGGGGATCACCCCGACCGACACCTCGGGCAGTCCGACGACCGCCGTGCGGTCGGCGACGATCAGGTCGCAGGCGAGCGCCAGCTCGAAGCCGCCGCCGAGCGCGAAGCCGTGCACGGCGGCGATCGTCGGCATCGGCAGCTCCAGCACGCCGGTGTACGCGCCCCGGGCGACCGGCCGCTGACGTACCAGCTCGGCGTCCGAGAGGGCGTTGCGCTCCTTGAGGTCCGCGCCGACGCAGAAGGCCCGGGGATGGGTGGAGGTCAGCACCGTGACCCGTACGGCGGGGTCCTCGCCCAGCGCCGCACAGGCCGCCGCCAGGTCGCGGGCCAGCTCCGTGGAGACCGCGTTCATCGCCTTGGGCCGGTCGAGGACCAGCTCGGCCACGTGCTCGTGTTTCCGTACGGTGATGTACTGCCCGAACGCGGTCATGACGCCCTCCCGGTCAACGGTGGTTCACCGGGGGTTGATCTTAGGGGCTGTCCGGCCCACAGCGCCGTCCGCCCCCTTGGGGCAGGGCTCGCGGCGTCTGGTGCGGGCGATCGCAAGGCGGTGGGGGTACCCCCGGACGGAGTCCGGCGGAGGGAGCGGGGGGGAGTACGGGCCAGGCGTCGCGAGCCAGGCGAAATCTGTCGGACAGCCCCTAAGTGGTGCGCCTGCCCAGAAGCCATGGTTCGACCACGCCGAGGCCGCGCACCGGGCGCTGCCACATGGGCTGGAGGCCGAAGCGGTACGAGGGCGGGGTGCCGCCC
This sequence comes from Streptomyces sp. NPDC088554, assembly GCF_044752945.1. Lineage (NCBI taxonomy): Bacteria > Bacillati > Actinomycetota > Actinomycetes > Kitasatosporales > Streptomycetaceae > Streptomyces > Streptomyces sp. NPDC088554. The sequence continues at coordinate 29,138 of NZ_JBIVMF010000024.1, forward strand.
TCCTTCCCGGCCCGTACCGCCGCCTCGGCGGCGGCCTGGGCCTCGGAGGCGGGGGCCTCGCCCGTGCGGATCAGCTCCTCGGCGAGGGCGCCGTCGACCAGGACCGTGTCCTTGGGCGCTATCGAGGTGAGCCTGCTGGCCAGGTTCACCGTCGTACCGAAGACATCGCCCATCCGGGTCGTGACCGTGCCGAACGCGATGCCGACGCGCAGGGCGGGCATCGTCTCGTCGTGCGCCATGGTCTCTATCAGGCGCAGGGCGATCTCCGCGGCCGTACCGGCGTCGTCCGCCGCGTACAGCACCTCGTCGCCGAGGGTCTTGATCAGCCGGCCGCCGTGTGCGGCGACGAGGTCGGCGGAGGTCGTCTCGAACGCCTCGACCAGCTCGCCCAGCTCCTCCTCCTCCAGCCTGCGGGTCAGCCGGGTGAAGCCGACCAGGTCGGCGAAGCCCACGGCGAGGCGCCGGTCGACCATCTCCTCGTCGTCGGCGGCCTGGACGACGCGGCCGGTCGCCGCGGCGAGCTGGCGCCGCCAGACGTAGACGAGGAACTCCTCCAGCTCCGGCAGCAGCAGCTGGATCAGCGGATAGGTGACTTCGGTACGGGTCATCCCGGGCTCGGGCGGTTCGGTGAGCCCGGCCAGGAAGGAATCGATCTGCCATTCGGCCAGCCGGGCGGTGGTCTGGCCGGTCGAGCGGGCGACCTGGATCGCCATCGGCTCGCTCAGCAGCCCGGCCTCCACCAGACCGGCGAGCCGCCGCAGCGCGAGGACGTCGGCCTCGGTGAGCGCCTTCGCCTGGCCGATGTCGGCGAAGCCCATCGCGCGCCAGAAACGGGAGCCGAGGTCGACCGAGACTCCGGCGGTACGGGCCGCCTGGAAGGGGGTGTAGCGGCGCTCCGCACCGAGGATCAGCTGTTCCAGCCGGATGGCGAGCGGGTCGTCGGTCGGCTCGGCCGTGTGGTCGACGACATGGTGCGGAGTCGGGTATCCGGAGGTGTCCGACGGTGGCGGCGCGTCCTCGCCGGACGTCGAATCATCGACCGTCACCAGCCGCCTCCTGCCCGTTCCCTGCGCACTGCCCAGCCCGATCCGTCTAAGACTGCCTCCACGATACGGCAGATGTGCGCTGGCTCACGTATCGCCTTCGTTCGGACCCCGTCCCCTGGCCTTCGACCAGGCGTGCGGACGCGGTCCGGTGCGCCCCCTCGCTCCGCCTCGGCGTCCGCTTCGCCCTCCGGAGGCGGAACGCGACGCCGAGCCCGAGGCCGGGAGCGGGCCCTCAGCCGGTCCCGCGCAGGTGCACCACGTCCCCCGCGCTCACCGCGTGCCGCTCGCCCGCCGCCGTGCGCAGCACCAGCCGGCCGTCGCCGTCGACCGCCACCGCCTCGCCCAGCAGCTCGCGGTCGCCGGGCAGCTGGGCCCGTACCGGCCGGCCCAGCGTGGCGCAGCCCGCCGCGTACGCCTCCTGGATCCCCGACAGCGCCGGGTCGCCGTCGGCCGCGCGCCAGTCGCCGTACCACCGCTCCAGCGAGCGCAGCACGGCGCGCAGCAGGGTGTCACGGTCGAGGGAGACCGCGCCGGCCAGGGCGAGCGAGCCCGCGGTGGGGACGGGGAGTTCGTCCTCCCGCAGCGAGACGTTGAGGCCGACGCCGACGACGACCGCGTCGTCCCCGGCGCGCTCCGCGAGGATGCCGCCCGCCTTGCGTTCCTCGCCGTCGACGGTCACCAGCAGGTCATTGGGCCATTTGAGGGCGGTGTCCACGCCCGCGGCCCGCGCCAGCCCGGTCGCGACGGCCACGCCGGTGAGCAGCGGCAGCCAGCCGAGCCGCTCGGCGGGGACCGCGGGACGCAGGAGTACGGAGAAGAAGAGCCCGGACCGGGCGGGCGCCGTCCAGCTCCGGTCGAGCCTGCCGCGTCCGGCGGTCTGCTCCTCGGCGACGAGTACGGCGCCCTCGGCGACGCCCGCCGCGGCCCGCGCCGCCAGGTCGGAATTGGTGGACCCGGTGGCGGTGACCACGTCGCAGGAGGTCCACAGTCCGTCCGGCACGATCAGCCCCCGGCGCAGCGCGGGCGCGTTCAGCGGCGGGCGTTCGAGGTCGGACCAGCGGCCGGGCGATGTGTTGTGCTCCGTCATGCAAACCACTTTAGGTGTGGCAAACACCGCACCGCCGAACGGGATCACCGCCGATACGCTACGGATCACAGACCCCCCGCACCCGCATCCGTAACCCGCAGGGAGCCGCATCACGATGTCCGACGCCCAGGCCGCCCACACCACCGCCGGCAAGATCGCGGATCTCCGCCGCCGTATCGACGAGGCCACGCACGCCGGTTCCGCGCGCGCCGTGGAGAAGCAGCACGCGAAGGGCAAGCTGACCGCCCGCGAGCGGGTGGACCTGCTGCTCGACGAGGGGTCCTTCGTCGAGCTGGACGAGTTCGCCAGGCACCGTTCCACCAATTTCGGCATCGAGAAGAACCGTCCGTACGGGGACGGTGTCGTCACCGGTTACGGCACCGTCGACGGCCGTCCCGTCTGTGTGTACTCGCAGGACTTCACGATCTTCGGCGGCTCGCTCGGCGAGGTGTACGGCGAGAAGATCGTGAAGGTCATGGACTTCGCGCTGAAGACCGGCTGCCCGGTGATCGGCATCAACGACGGCGGCGGCGCCCGGATCCAGGAGGGGGTGGCCGCGCTCGGGCTGTTCGCCGAGATCTTCCGGCGCAATGTGCACGCCTCGGGCGTGGTGCCGCAGATCAGTCTGATCGTCGGGCCGTGCGCGGGCGGCGCCGTCTACTCGCCCGCGATCACGGACTTCACGGTGATGGTCGACCAGACCTCGCACATGTTCATCACGGGCCCCGATGTCATCAAGACGGTGACCGGTGAGGACGTGGGCTTCGAGGAGCTGGGCGGAGCCCGTACGCACAACACGACGTCCGGGGTCGCGCACCACATGGCGGGCGACGAGAAGGACGCCATCGAGTACGTCAAATCCCTGCTGTCGTACCTGCCGTCGAACAACCTCTCCGAGCCGCCCGCCTTCCCCGAGGAGGCCGATCTCGCGGCGTCGGACGGGGACCGCGAGCTGGACACGCTGATCCCGGACTCCGCGAACCAGCCGTACGACATGCATACCGCGATCGAACGGGTGCTGGACGACGGCGAGTTCCTGGAGACCCAGGCGCTGTTCGCGCCCAACATCATCACGGGCTTCGGCCGGGTGGAGGGCTTCCCGGTCGGGATCGTCGCCAACCAGCCGATGCAGTTCGCGGGCTGTCTGGACATCAACGCCTCGGAGAAGGCGGCGCGGTTCGTCCGTACCTGCGACGCCTTCAACGTGCCGGTGCTCACCTTCGTCGACGTCCCCGGCTTCCTGCCCGGTCTGGACCAGGAGTACGGCGGCATCATCCGGCGCGGCGCCAAGCTGATCTACGCGTACGCCGAGGCCACGGTCCCGCTGATCACCGTCATCACGCGGAAGGCGTTCGGTGGCGCGTACGACGTGATGGGCTCCAAACACCTGGGCGCGGACCTCAATCTGGCCTGGCCGACCGCGCAGATCGCGGTGATGGGCGCGCAGGGCGCGGTCAACATCCTGCACCGCCGCACGATCGCCGAGGCGGGCGACGCGGACGCGCAGGACGCCAAGCGCGCGGAGCTGATCGAGGAGTACGAGGACGCGCTCCTCAACCCGTATGTGGCCGCCGAGCGCGGCTATGTCGACGCGGTCGTCATGCCGTCCGAGACCCGGGCCCATATCGTCAAGGGGCTGCGCCAGTTGCGTACGAAACGGGAGAGCCTGCCCCCGAAGAAGCACGGGAACATCCCCCTCTAGGAGCTGGCGATGATCAAGGTCGTACGAGGAAATCCCACCCCCGAGGAGCTGGCGGCCGCCCTCGCGGTGGTCCAGGCCCGCGCCGCCGCCGCGGCGGCTCCGGAGCCCGCGCCCGCCGCGCCCGCCGGCTGGTCGTCCCCCACCCGTATCGCCCGCCGCCCGGTGCCCGCGCCGGGGCCCCGGGCGTGGGCGCGTACGTACTGGCCGGGCTGAGGCGTACGTACCGGCCTGTGCTGAGCGCGTACGTACCGGCCGGGCCCGGAAAAAGGGAGGACGCCGCCCGGCGGGGGATCCGGGCGGCGTCCTCGGTGGGGGGAGGGAAATGGTCAGCGCATGCGTGCTCCGGCCCGGTCCCGGGCGGGCGTGAACTCCTCCATCGGGGTGGGGTCGAGGTAGAACCACTCCGCCGTGGGGCCCGGCGACGCGGACGGTTGCGGGGCCGCCGGAACCGGTGCGCCGGGGGTGTCCGGGCGCAGCAGCTCGACGCGGATCCCGCCCGAGGAGCGCTGCTGGGCGACGAACTCGTCGACCTGGCTGCGGCAGGCGTGGTCCCAGTGCGTCACCCCGGTCAGGTCGAGCCTGATCCGTTCGGTACCGGCGCTCGCGACCTCCTCCAGGGCGTCGATGAGCTTGGGCAGCCGCAGGAAGGTGACGTTGCCCGCCATGACCAGCTTGGCCGTGTCGCCCTCGACGCTCGTACGTACCCAGGTCTGCGACATCCGCAGGGCCGCGAGGCCGATGCCCGCCGCCAGCCCCACGAGGACGCCTTCGAGCAGGGCGGTGGCGACGATCACGACCGTGGTCAGGGTCATCACCACGAACTCGCCCCGGTCCTGGCGCCACATCTTCGGGAACTCCTCCGGCGCGAACAGCTTCCATCCGCTGTGGACGAGCACCCCGGCCAGCACCGAGATCGGGATGAGCGCGAGGACGTTCGGCAGCAGCAGCGCGAAGGCCAGCAGCCACAGGCCGTGCAGCGTGCGGGAGAGCCGGGTCTTGGCCCCCGCCTGCACATTGGCGGAGCTACGGGCGACGACCGCCGTCATCGGCAGCGCGCCGAGGAGGCCGCAGATCGTGTTGCCCGCGCCCTGGGCGATCAGCTCCGCGTTGTAGCGGGTGCGCTCGCCGTTGTGCATCCGGTCCACGGCGGCGGCCGTGAACAGGCTCTCCGCCGAGGCGATGATGGTGAACGTCACCACCGTGGTCAGCACCGCGCCGTTGGCGAGCATCGCGAACTCCGAGACGCCCGGCAGCTGTACGGAGGCCAGCAGGTTGCCCACCTGGAGCGTGGTGATCTCCACCCCGGGCAGCGACGCGACCGCCATCCCACCCGCCACCGCGACCAGCGCGGCCGGCATCTTCCTGAGCGGCCCCGGCACCTTCTTCCACAGGAAGCTCAGGACGACCGTCCCGATGCCGAGCGCGGCGGCGATCGCCTTCTGCGGATCGGCCAGCGTGCCCACGATCAGCCCGGGGACGCCGAGCATGTTGTCGATCGGTACGCCGATGGCCTTGGCGTCGGCCATCGGATAGATCTGGCTGAACATCAGGGGCAGCCCGATGCCCGCCAGCATGCCCTGGACCACCGCGATCGAGATCGCCTGGAACATCCGGCCGAGCCTGATCAGTCCCAGACCGATCTGGAGCACCCCGGACGCCAGCACGATCACGCCGAGCGTGGCGATCCCGAACTCGAGCACCGCCTCGGCGACCAGCGCCGCGAGTCCGGCGGCGGGTCCGCTCACCTGGAGCGTGGAGCCGCGCGCCATGCCGACCACGAGTCCGCCGACGACACCGGAGATGATGCCCAGTTCGGCCGGGGTGCCGGAGGCGACGGCCACCCCGATGCAGAGCGGGAGGGCGACGAGGAAGACGACGAAGGAGGCGGTGATCTCGGTGGCGAGATCGACCTTCTGGGGGGCGCCGGACTTCTTCGTACCGCCCGGTTTGCCCGTACCCGCCGGCTTCTCCATGCCGGCCGGCTTCCTCGCGGGCGGTTCCGGGGGGCGCGCGGGGGGCGGGGGCGCGCCGTACGACTCGTACGGTTCGTACGGTTGGAAGGGCTCGTACGGTTCGAAGGGTTCGAAGGAGGGCTGCGTCGGGTGCGTACGGCTCGGGCCTCTTCCCTGCATCCCGGCCCGGTGGCGGCCACCGCCGACCGGGCCCGGGTGGCCGGTGTAGCGCGGGTTCGGATTCTGACCGGAGTTCAGCACGCGTGCACCAGGAAGCTGTCGTCGCCCTGGTTCAGCTCCCACAGCTCGCCGGTGTCGACCTCGTAGTACCAGCCGTGCAGCCGCAGCCGCCCCTCCGCCAGCCGACGGCGCGCCGCCGGGTACTCGCGCAGGGCGGCGAGCTGCGCCCGTACGTTCAGCTGCGCCAGCTCGGTGAGCAGCGCGCTGTCGCTCCCGCCGGTCCCGTCCCGGTCCAGTACGGAGGCGAGCGCGGGCTTGGCGACCTCCAGCCAGGCGCCCACGCCGGGCAGCGCCGAGAGGTCCTGTCCGGAGGCCAGCGCGCCCATCGCCCCGCAGTGCGAGTGCCCGCAGACGACGATGTCCTGAACGTCGAGCACCTCCAGCGCGTATTCGATGGTGGCGGCCTCACCGGAGACGACCTGCGACCGGTGGGGCGGCACGATGTTGCCCGCATTCCGCATTTCGAATACCTCGCCGGGCCGTGCACCCGTGATCAGTGCGGGTATGACACGGGAATCGGAACAGGCGACGAAGAGCGCCTCCGGGAATTGCCCATCGGCGAGTTTCCGGTACGTGTCGCTCTCGAAATCTACCCTGCGCCGGAACGAACGAGCGCGTTCGAGAAGAGCCTTCATGGTGCCTCCCCAGCAGGTGGTGGTGGCCGAGTGCCGTGGTCAATACCGTAGAGAGGGCAGGGCAAGACGAAGGTTAGAAGAACACTAAGTTCGGGCAAGAATTCAACTTCCCCCTGTGACCTGGATCCCACCGAAGGTAAAGTCGGGCGCACTCAATTCATTCCCTGTACGGTGTGCGTCCCGGGTGCGGAATTCCGGGAATTCGTGTTGTCCGGGTTCGCGGAGAAACGGAATTTGATGACCCTTCGGGCCTTGCTCATCGAGGACGACGAGACGATCGCCGTACCCCTGATCGAGGGCCTCGGCCGGTACGGAGTGACCGTGGGCCATGTGTCCACCGGCACCGCCGGGCTGCGAGGTCCGTACGGCGACATCGTCCTGCTGGACCTGGGACTGCCCGACATCGACGGTGTCGATGTCTGCCGGGGCATCCGCCAGGTCTCCAACGTACCGATCATCATGCTCACCGCACGCGGCACGGAAGCCGACCGGGTGCTGGGGCTGGAGCTGGGGGCGGACGACTATCTGGCGAAACCGTTCAGCGTCCGGGAGCTGATCGCCCGCATCCGCGCCGTCACCCGGCGCAGCGGCGCCTGGGCCGACACCATTCCGACCGTCCCGGCCGGCGCCTTCGCCGGGGTACCCGCGCCGATCGGCGTGGAGGTCACCAACTCCCCCCTCACGGCGGGCGCCTTCGCCGGCGGGTACGGCTACCAGGCGGCGCCCGATCCCTTCCCGTACCCCACATCCGTCGGCCAGCCGCCCCCGCCCACCTGGCAGGAGGTCCCCGCGCCGCCGCCGGTCCGGCAGGAGGCCCCCGCGCCCCCGTCCTGGCAGGAGACCGCCGTACCGCCACCGGCCTGGCCGGAACCCGAACCGGAGCCCGAGCCCGAACCGGAGCCGGAGCCCCGACCCGCCTCGCCCACCGGGGCGTTGATCGTCGACCGGCGCACCCGGCAGGTCTGGGTCGGGGAGCGGCAGATCCCGCTCACGCCCAAGGAGTTCGACCTGCTGGCGCTGTTGACGGAGGATCCGGGGGCGGTCTACTCCCGCCAGCAGATCCTCGACCGGGTCTGGGACCCGAACTTCCACGGCCCGACCAAGACCCTGGACGTCCATGTCGCCACCCTCCGGCGCAAGCTGGGCGATCCGGCCTGGATCCAGACACTGCGCGGGGTGGGGCTGCGGCTCGCCGTACGCACCGGTGGTGACGGGCCGCGATGACGCGCCGGCTGCTGCTCAGCTATCTGACCCTCGCGGCGCTCGTCCTCGTCTGCCTGGAGATCCCGCTCGGTTACGTCTACAGCCGCGCCGAGCGGGACCGCGCCACCAACGCCGCCCACCAGGAAGCCGAGGCCGTCGCCGACTTCGCCGCGCTCTCCCTCGCGTACGGCCGGCCGGGCGAGCTGATCTCGCAGGTCGCCGCCTGCGCCACCCGGATCGGCGGCCAGATCCTGGTCGTGGACGACAAGGGCTCCCTGCTCGTCGCCTCGCACCGGCTCACCACCGAGGACCGCACGGGTCTCGGCGCGCGTCCCGAGATCGCGGACGCGCTGCGCGGCGGGGACGGCGCCGATGTACGGACCTCCAGCGTCGGCGGTGTGCAGTGGCTCTCCGTCGCCGTCCCCGTCAAGCACGACGGCGGGCTCCGGGGCGCCGTACGGCTCAGCATCCCCACCGACGCCATCGCGAGCGACGTCCACCGGGTCTGGCTGGGGCTCGGCCTCGGCGGGCTCGGCGTGCTGGTCGCCGCCGCGACGATGGCCATGGCGCTGACCCGCTGGATCGGCAGCCCCATCCTGGAGCTGGAGCGCGCCGCCCACACCCTGGCCAGTGGCAGCCTCGTCACCCCCGCTTCGGTCACCACGGGCCCGCCCGAAGTGCGCAGCCTGGCCGCCACCTTCAACCGCACGGCCGCCCTGCTGGAGCAACTGCTCGCCTCCCAGAGCGCCTTCGCGGGAGAGGCCTCGCACCAGCTGAAGACCCCACTGGCGGCGCTGCGGCTGCGGCTGGACAACCTGGAGATCGACGTACCGCCGCATCTGCGCGGCAACCTCCACGCGGCGATGACCGAGACCGAACGGCTCGCCCGGATGGTCGAGGGCCTGCTCGCCCTGGCCAGGATGGAGGAGACCGCGCTCACCCCGGAACCCTGCGACCTGGACCGGCTGACCGAGGAGCGCGTCTTCGCGTGGATGGGGCTGTACGAGCAGTACGGCGTACGCCTCTTCCTGGTCGGCGACCCGGTCGGCGCCGCCCTGGCCGTGCCCGGGGCCGTCGAGCAGATCCTCGACAACCTGCTCTCCAACGCGCTGCGGTACTCCCCGATGGGCTCCACCGTGACCGTCGTACGCCGTCCGCACACCGGCACGGTCGAGCTACAGGTCATGGACGAGGGCCCCGGTATGACCCCCGAGCAGCGCCGCCGCGCCTTCGACCGCTTCTGGCGCGCCCCCGACGCCCCCAAGGGCGGCACCGGCCTGGGCCTCGCCCTCGTCCAGCGCCTCACCCTGGCCAGCGGCGGCGAGGCCCTGCTGACCGACGCGCCGAGCGGCGGCCTGAACGCCGTCATCCGGCTCCCGCCCGTGGCCCCCCGCCGCTCCTCGGGCTTCCCCGGCCTCCCCCACCCCCGCCGCCGCCCGGCGGTCGGCGTCTGAGCCCGGGTGCCGTCAGCCCCGGTATTCCGTGGCGCTGTCCGCCGTGGCCGGGCCTACGATCTCCGCCAGACGCCCCCGTCGCGCGGTCAGGAACCCGCGGAACAGAGAGACCGCGGCCGGCTGGACGGCATGGGCGGGCCAGGCGAGGGCGAGGGTGCGGCTGGCGCCCAGGACCTGGTCCGGGCTCTGGGCGAGGGGTATCTCGACGGTGCCGGAGTGCGGTGATCCCTCGTACGGCAGCAGGGCGACGCCCAGCCCGGCCGCGACCAGGCCGCGTGCGGTGCCGAGAGCGTCCGCCTCGATGCCTATGCGCGGGGTGAATCCCGCGGCCCGGCACAGCGCGTCGGCGATCTGCCGGCTGCCGTACCCCTGGCGCAGGGCGACGAAGGGTTCGGCGGCGGCGTCCGGGAGACGAACGGACTTCCGCGTCGCCCACCGGTGCCCGGGCGCGACGACGAGCCGGATCTCCTCCTGCAGGAGGGGGACGGCGTCGATCTCCGGATCCTCGGGCAGCGGGGCGATGAGGCAGAGATCGACCTCACCCGCCCGCAGCAGTTCGATCATCCTGTCCGACGGCGCTTCGGTGAGGCGGAAGCGGATATGCGGGTGGGCGCTGTGGAAGGCGCGCAACAGCGCGGGAACGGTCCGGGTCCCGAGGGACTTCAGGTGGGCGAGGGAGACCTGCCCGTACTCGGGGTCGGCCTCGGCGGCCACCTCCTGACCGGCCAGTTCCAGTACTTCCAGGGCCTGTTCGGCGCGGGCCAGCAGATGCCGGCCGTGCGCGGTGAGCCGGATGCGCCGCCCGGTGTGCCGGAAGAGCGGCACGCCGAGTTGCGCTTCCAGGCGGTTCATGGCCCGGGAGAGCGTGGGCTGGCTGATGCCGAGCTCCTCGGCCGCGCGGGTGAGGTGCTCCCTGCGGCCGACGGCCACGAACTGGGCGAGTACGGGAGCGACCGCGCTCGGCAGTGGCGTTCGTCGGCCCCGTGACGGTGTGCTGTCGCTCACGGTTTCCTGCCTTTCGGAGGACGCTCGTGCAGATCAGAGGGGATCGATGCATTTCTGAAGGCAATCGTGACCAGCACGGCATTGGATCATGGCCCATGGTTGGGCGGACGGTTGGCCGCATGGCCCACCAGATAGCAACGGCCTTGCTGCCCGTCTTCTTCGCCCTGGCCCTCGGCTACGGCGCGGGTAAACGCAAGATCGTCGACAACCAGAACGTCTCCTCCATCAATCACATGGTGATGATGTTCGCCGTTCCGGCGGCGCTGTTCGTCTCGATCTCCTCGAAGAGTCGTTCCGACATCACCTCGCACGGCGGCTTCATCGCCGTCCTCGTCATCGCGATGGTCGCCGTGTACGTGGTGACGCTTCAGCTACAGCTGAAGGTGTTCAAACTGGACAAGGCGTCGGCCGCCGTACAGTCCCTGACCACCGCGTTCCCCAACTATGCCTCCATCGGCCTGCCGTTGTCCTCCGCCGTCTTCGGCGACGAGGGAGCCATCGCCGTGGCGATCGGCATCGCGGTCGGGGCCATGACCATCTCCCCGCTCACCATCGCTCTGCTGGAGGACGCCAAGCTCGGCCCGGACGCCCCCGGCTCGACCCTCTCCCGCTTCTGCGCCGCGCTGGGCAAGTCGGTCCGCAAACCCATCTTCTGGTCCCCCGTGCTGGCCTTCACCTTAGTCCTGGCCGACGTCCACGTGCCCGATCTGGTCCAGACGGCCCTGACCCCCATCGGCGTCGTCGGCGCCGGCGCGGCCCTGTTCCTCACCGGCCTGATGCTCTCCGCGCAGAAGGTGACCTTCGGCCCCGATGTGGCCTACGGCATCGTCATGAAGAACGCGCTCATGCCGCTCTTCGTCTGGGGGCTCTGCGGTCTCTTCGGTCTCGACCGGCTCAACACCGCCGAGGCGGTCCTGCTCACCTCGATCCCCTCCGGATTCTTCGGCCTGGTTTTCGGCGCTCCGTTCGGCGTGCGGCCCAAAGTGTCCGGCTCCACACTGATGCTCTCGACCGGAGCGGGGATCGTCTCACTCTCCGTGGTCATCAGCCTCCTTCCCTGGCGCGGGTAAGGCCACTTCTTCCGACAACCCCCACGACCCGTACCGAAAGGACTTCCCATGTCGTACGACCCCGGCTCCCGCGCCTGGGACACCCGCCGCACGGACAAGGCCCGCCGCCTGGCCCGCGCCGCCCCCCTCGCCTCGGGCAAGATCGTCCCCACCGGGAGGGCGACCGACATCCTGGAAGCGCTCCTCGAACCCGGGGACAAGGTCATTCTGGAGGGCAACAACCAGAAACAGGCCGACTTCCTGTCCCGTTCCCTGGCGCGCGTCGACCCCGAGCGGATACACGACCTGCACCTGCTGATCTCCTCGATCTCCCGCCCCGAGCACCTCGACCTGTTCGAGGATTCCATCGCGAGCAGGGCCGACTTCGCCTACGCCGGGGCCCAGTCCACCCGGATCGCCCAGCTGCTCGCGGACGGCAAGATGCAGGTGGGCGCGATCCACACGTATGTCGAGCTGTACGGACGGCTGTTCGTCGACCTCATCCCCAAGGTGGCTCTCGTCGCCGCCAACGCCGCCGACCGGAACGGCAACCTCTACACCGGTCCCAACACCGAGGACACCCCGACCCTCGTCGAGGCCACGGCCTTCCGCGACGGCATCGTCATCGCCCAGGTCGACCAAGTGGTCGACAGCGAGAAGGACCTGCCCCGCGTCGACATCCCCGGCGGCTGGGTCGACTTCGTCATCCCCGCCGACCGGCCCTACCAGATCGAGCCGCTGTTCACCCGCGACCCGCGCCACATCACCGAGGTCCAGATCCTCATGGCGATGATGGCCATCCGCGGCGTCTACGAACGCCACGGGGTCACCAGTCTCAACCACGGCATCGGCTTCGACACCGCCGCCATCGAGCTGCTGCTCCCCACCTACGGCGAATCCCTCGGCCTGCGCGGCAAGATCGCCAAGAACTGGGTGCTCAATCCGCATCCCACCCTCATTCCGGCGATCGAGTCCGGCTGGGTGGAGTCGGTGGTCGCGTTCGGGGGCGAGGTCGGCATGGAGCGGTACTGCGCCGCCCGCCCGGACATCTTCGCCACCGGCCCCGACGGCACCCTGCGCTCCAACCGCATGCTCGGCCAGAACGCCGGCCACTACGCCGCCGACATGTTCATCGGCGCCTCCCTCCAGATCGACAAGGACGGCAACTCCTCGACCGTGACGCACGGCCGTCTCGCCGGCTTCGGCGGCGCCCCCAACATGGGCGCGGACGCACGGGGCCGCCGCCACGCCTCACCCGCGTGGCTGGACCTGGCAGGCGGCGAGGGCGACATCGTGCGCGGCCGCAAACTGGTGGTGCAGATCGTGGAGACGTACGCCAAGGGGGGCGTCCCCAAGCTGGTCGATTCCCTGGACGCGGTGGCTGTCGGCAAGTCCGCCGGCCTGCCCGTCGCCCCGGTGATGATCTACGGCGACGATGTCACCCATGTCATCACCGAGGAAGGCATCGCCTACCTCTACAAGGCGCGTGACCTCCAGGAACGGCGCGAAGCGCTGGCCGCGGTGGCCGGCGTCAGCCCCATCGCGGGCAGGCATGATCCGCGGCGGGAGGAGCGGCTCAGGCGGGACGGCCTCATCGCCACACCCGCTGATCTCAAGGTCAACCCGGCCGACGCCAAGCGATCCCTGCTCGCCGCCAAGTCCATCGACGACCTCGTGACATGGTCGGGCGGCCTGTACCGCCCGCCCACGAAGTTCCGGAGCTGGTGAGCGCCGCCATGACAGTCCCTCTCGCGCCCGCCGTCGCGACCCCGGTCGCGTCGCCGGACGTCCTGGCCGGCAAGGCGGTACGGGCGCTTGTCGATGAAGCGACCCTCACCCCCAAGCCCGGCCTGGTGGACGGGCGGGGTTCCGGCGCCCACGACGACATGGATCTGGACCTGCTGCTCGGCTCCGCCGAGAGTCTGCGCGACAGGTTCGCGGAGATGGCCGAGGCCGGCCGGCGCATCGGCGTCCCGGGCCCCGAGCTGCGCGGCGAGCTGGCCCGTATCGGGCGGGCCGCCGAGGCCCGGATGCTCCGGGTCACCGGTGGGGTCAACACCCACCGGGGCGCGATCTGGGCGCTGGGGCTGCTGACCGGTGCCGCCGCGACCGGGTCCGGTGATGTCTGCCGTACCGCCGCGTCGATCGCCGCCCATCCCGACCCCGCCGCGCCCGCCCCGGCGCTCAGCCACGGAGCGCTGGCCCGGTTGCGTTACGGCGGCGGCGGAGCCCGTACGGAAGCAACCGACGGCTTCCCGCACGCCCGCCTCGCGCACACCACCCTGCGCCGCGCGCGGGAGCGGGGCGCCAGTGAGACCCAGGCCCGGCTGGACGCGCTCATGGCGGTGGTGGCCTCGCTGGAGGACACCTGCCTGCTGCACCGCGGCGGCCGTGCGGGCCTCGCGCTCGCCCGGAGCGGAGCCCGCGAGGTCCTGCGCGCCGGCGGCACCGCCACCCCGGCCGGCCGGGCCCGCCTCGCCGGACTGGACGCCGCGCTCGCCGAGCGCCGGCTCTCCCCCGGCGGCAGCGCCGACCTGCTCGCCGCCGGCCTGTACCTGGACTCCCTCGACTCGCCTTCTCCTCACCGGAGCTGATGATGGAACAGATCAACCACACCTTCCCCGGGGCCACCCCGGCCACTCGCCGCGCACACGTCGGTGTCGTCGGTTCGGGCGACCTCGAAGTGCTCATCGAGCCCGCCGCCGACGGGGTAACCGTCGACCTGCGCACCAGCGTCGACGGGTTCGGCGCCATCTGGCAGGCGGTCCTGGAGCGCTTCTTCTCCCGCACCGACATCGCCGCCAAGGTCCAGATCAACGACTTCGGCGCCACCCCCGGCACCGTCGCACTCCGCCTCTCGCAGGCCGTGGAGGCCGCCAAGTGAGCACCTCAGCCGTTGTTCTCGCCGACGCGTTCACCGAACTGTCCGCCCGCGAACGGGCCCACGCGGTCCTGGACAGGGGAACCTTCCGCGAGCTGCTCGGTCCCTTCGACCGGCTGGAATCCCCGCACCTCGCCCCGCAGGGCATCGTCCCGCAGAGCGACGACGGCGCCGTGGTCGCCCGGGGCACGATCAGCGGCGAGCGGGCCGTGGTCGTCGCCGTCGACGGCAGGTTCCAGGGCGGCGGCATCGGCGAGGTGAACGGCGCCAAGCTTGCCGCCGGCCTCGAACTCGCCGCCCAGGACTGGGAGAACGGCGCCCCCATCCGCCCGGTGCTCCTGCTGGAGACCGGCGGCATCCGCCTCCAGGAAGCCAATCTCGGGCTGCTCGCCATCGCCGACCTGCACGCCGCGATCGTGCGCCTGCGCCAGTACACGCCGGTCGTCGGCGTGGTCGCCGGCATGGTCGGCTGCTTCGGCGGCATGGGCATCGCCGCCGGACTCTGCACCGACCTCGTGATGACCCGGCAGGGCCGCCTCGGTCTCAACGGCCCCGAGGTGATCGAGCAGGAGGCCGGTGTCGAGGAACTCGACTCCAGGGACCGGGCCATGGTCTGGTCCGTGATCGGCGGTGAGCAGCGCACCGCGGCCCGGCTGGCCGACCTGCTGGTCGACGACGACACGGCCGCGGTGCGGGACGCCGTACGCCTCGCGTTCGAACCCGGTCGTGCCGGCCCACCGCGCAGTGCCCGGGTCGACGAGGCGCTCGCTCTGCTCGACTCTCTCGATCCGGCCGACCGGCTCACTCCGCAGGACCTGCGGGACAAGACGAAGGGACAGACCAAGTGACCATCGCGCATTCCCCTTCCCGGGGCCGTGAGTGGTTCGAACGGCTCACCGGCGCCACGACCGGTCCGGTCGGCTCCCTCCTGTCCGCCGGGGCCGGCCTCGGCGGCGAAGAGGCCCATTTCCTGGCCGTCGTCCCCGACCCGGACGGAAAGTTCCCCCGCGCCCGCCAGGGTGAGGTCGGTCTGGAGGAGGCATGGAACCTCGCCGCCGAGATCCGCAGGACCGTCGCCGCCGACGCGGACCGTGCGGCCGGGCGGCCGATCATCGCCGTGGTCGACGTCCCCAGCCAGGCGTACGGCTACCGCGAGGAACTGGTCGGCCTGCACCAGGCGCTCGCCGGAGCCGCCGGCGCGTACGCCACCGCCCGCCTCGCCGGGCACCCGGTCGTGGCCTTCCTCGTCGGCAAGGCCATATCCGGCGGATTCCTCTCCCACGGTCTCCAGGCCAACCGCCTCGTCGCGCTCGACGACGACGCCGTCCAGGTGCAGGTCATGAGCAAGCAGTCGGCGGCCCGGATCACCCGCCGCACGATCGCCGAACTCGACGCGGCGGCCGAGAAGGTGCCGGCCACCGCCTACGACGGCGCCTCCTTCGCCAAACTGGGTGCTCTGCACCGGCTGCTGCCCGGCGACGCGGACACCGCCGCGGTGCGCGCGGCCCTGGCCGAAGCGGTGGCCGACGCCCGCCGGGGCCCTCGTGACCTGTCCACCCGGCTGGCCTCGCCCGAGGCGGTGCGGGCCCGCGCCGCCTCGATCGAGGTACGGCGGCGGCTGGCCGCCGCCTGGCGGGACTGACCGTGCCCGAGACCAGCGCCTGCGCGCTCCGCCCCGGCCCCACGTACGTCGTGGGGCCGGGGCCCCGGCCCCACGACCTGCTGCGCCTGGCCCGCCCCGAACAGCTCGTCCCCGCCCCGTGCGGCGAGCAGTCGCCGCCCGCCTGGGTCCACGCGTGCCTGGAACGTACGCCATGGGTCGTGGTGCGCCGGGCGCCGCGTCCCCGCGCCCTGGTGCCCGTGGGGGTGCGCGGCCCGCGGCGCGGGCAGCGCTGGGCGGCGTACCTCCCGCCGGAGGCGGTGC
Organism: Streptomyces sp. NPDC088554; assembly: GCF_044752945.1. Taxonomy (NCBI): domain Bacteria; kingdom Bacillati; phylum Actinomycetota; class Actinomycetes; order Kitasatosporales; family Streptomycetaceae; genus Streptomyces; species Streptomyces sp. NPDC088554. Next base: position 45,316 of record NZ_JBIVMF010000024.1, read on the forward strand.
GCGAAACGGTCCGCCCGGAAGACCTGGCGGCCGGGGCGGCCCCGCGCGATCTGCCGGTCTTCCACGCGATCACCGACCTGGCGGCTCTGTCCCGCCCGGCCTGGGCGCCCGCGTGGGGGCCCGGCGGCAGCGCCGGCTTCGAACTCGCCACCGGTCACCCCGCCGCCCACGAGGGCAGCGACCTGGATCTCGTCGTACGCGTACCGCGCCCCGTACCGCCGGCCGCCGTGGCCGGGCTGCTCCGGACGCTGTCCGGCCTACCGGTCCGCGTCGACGTACAGCTCCAGTCCCCCTGGGGCGGGTTCGCGGCCGCCGAGTACGCACGCCACACCGGCGAGGTCCTGCTGCGCACGGACGTAGGCCCGTGTCTGGTCGCGGATCCCTGGCACCGCCCGGCCACTGCGCGGCCGGAGCCACGATGAGCAGCGCCTTCCTCTTCCCTGGCCAGGGCGAGCAGTACCCCGGCATGCTCCACGACCTGCCCGCCCACCCCTCCGCGGCGGCCGTCCTGGACGAGATCTCGGCCGTACTCGGCCACGACGTCCGCGCCCACGACGACGAGCGGGCCCTGCGCTCCAACGCCTCGGTGCAGCTCGCGCTGTTCGCCTCCGGAGTAGCCGCCTGGCGCACCCTCGACGCCCTGGGCGCCCGCCCGGATTACGTCGCCGGCCACTCGATCGGTTCCTTCGCCGCCGCCGTGGCCGCCGGCGCGCTGGCCCTGCCGGACGCGGTCACGGCCGTAAGGGCGCGCGGGCACGCCATGGAGACGGCATACCCGCACGGGTACGGCATGGGCGTCGTCCTCGGCCTCGACGAGCGGACCGTGACCCGGCTCGCCGAACAGGCCGGCCGGCCCGCCCAGCCGGTGTACGCCACGAATGTCAACGCTCCCCGGCAGATCGCCGTGTCCGGCGCGGACCCGTCCGTCGACCGCCTCCTGGCCCTCGCCCTGGCGAACGGGGCCGCCAAGGCGCGGCGCCTCGCGGTCGACGTGCCCTCCCACTGCCCCCTGATGGCAGGACCCGAACAGGAGTTGGCCGCGGTCCTGTCCCGCCTCCCCCTGACCCGCCCGCGTATTCCCTGGGCCGGCAACCGCGGCGGTCGCACGCTGCGAAGCGCCGACGCCGTACGCGAGGACCTCGTCCACTCGGTCGCCCACCCGGTCCGCTGGCACGACGCGACCAGCGTCCTCCACGAGCGCGGCGTCCGCCTCTTCGTCCAGGTGTGGCCCGGCGACTCGCTGGCCCGCCTCGCCCGGGCCGCTTTCCCCGATGCCCGTGCCACCAGCATGCGGGCCGGTCCCCCCGAGCACATCCTTCAACTCATACGCAGAGTTGTTTCCGCATAGTGCTGTGACCGGAAAGGTTTGCCGCGAGCCGGTGAACCTTCCGGCCACAGCGCTGGTCTGAGTCGCTACCGCCCCGGCCTGAGTACACGTACTCAGGCGCCGGGGCCGCACCCGCCGGAGTATCGAAGACATGCTGTGGTCCGACCCCGAGAACCAGCCCCCCCAGGAACTGCGCGAGGCGCAGCACATGATGCGCCGCGCGGGTGTGCTGATCGCGCTGGCGACCGTGGCGATCGTGATCATCCTCGGACTGCGCTGAGCCCCGCCCGCCGAGCCGCCTACGATGGCCCGCATGACCGATCAGCGCCGCCGGCTCGTCCTCGCCTCCGCCTCCCCCGCCCGTCTCGGACTGCTCAGGCAGGCCGGACTCGCCCCCGAGGTGATCGTCAGCGGTGTCGACGAGGACGCGCTGACCGCCGCCACCCCGGCCGAGCTGGCGCTCGTCCTCGCCGAGGCCAAGGCGGCCACCGTCGCCGCCCTCCCCGAAACGGCCGGGGCGCTGGTCATCGGCTGCGACTCCGTACTCGAACTCGACGGCGAGGCGCTCGGCAAGCCCGCCGACGCCGAAGAGGCCACCGCCCGCTGGAAGTCGATGCGCGGACGCTCGGGCGTGCTGCGCACCGGCCACTGCGTGATCGACACGGCGACCGGCCGCCGCGCCGCCGAGACCGCCTCCACCACCGTCCGCTTCGGCGAGCCGTCGGACGCCGAGATCGCCGCGTACGTCGCCTCCGGCGAACCCCTGCACGTCGCGGGCGCCTTCACCCTGGACGGCCGCTCCGCGCCCTTCGTCGACTCGATCGACGGCGACCCCGGCAATGTCATCGGACTGTCCCTGCCCCTGCTGCGCAGGCTGCTGGGCGAGCACGGAATCACGATCACCGACCTGTGGGCGTGAACGCGGCCGCCGCACATCGGTGAACCCCGGGGCAAGGATCGGCGCGACGGCAAAGATTCATCCGCCCGTTTCGTAGGGATTCCACAAAGAATCGTGATCCACCGAGGTGCACTCGGACAGAGAGCTGGACCACATCCGGACGCTACTGTGCGACTGAGGATCGCGGCGTACCGTGGTGCCACAAGGGATTTCGCGCCGCAGGCAGGGCTCGGTAGCGCTTCGCGCGGTCGAGCACACCATGGCGGGACGGCCCAGAGGGGCGTGTCGGCAGTCCCTAAACTCAGCTTGTTTCAAGGAGGGAGCCATCGTGCGCAAGGTGCTCATCGCCAATCGTGGCGAAATCGCTGTCCGCGTTGCCCGTGCCTGCCGGGATGCCGGAATTTCGAGCGTAGCCGTTTACGCGGACCCGGACCGGGATGCCCTGCATGTCCGCGCGGCAGACGAGGCGTTCGCCCTGGGCGGTGACACTCCGGCGGCCAGCTATCTGGACATGGCCAAGGTCCTCCAGGCCGCGAAGGACTCCGGAGCCGACGCCATCCACCCGGGCTACGGATTCCTTTCCGAGAACGCCGAATTCGCCCAGGCGGTCATCGACACCGGCCTGACCTGGATCGGCCCGCCGCCGCAGGCCATCCGCGACCTCGGCGACAAGGTGGCCGCCCGCCACATCGCCCAGCGCGCCGGAGCCCCGCTGGTCGCCGGTACGCCCGACCCGGTGAACGGGTCCGACGAGGTCGTCGCCTTCGCCGAGCAGCACGGCCTGCCCATCGCCATCAAGGCCGCCTTCGGCGGTGGCGGACGCGGTCTGAAGGTCGCCCGTACGCTCGAAGAGATCCCCGAACTGTACGACTCCGCCGTCCGCGAGGCCGTCGCCGCCTTCGGCCGCGGCGAGTGCTTCGTCGAGCGCTACCTCGACCGGCCGCGCCACGTCGAGACCCAGTGCCTCGCCGACACCCACGGCAACGTGGTCGTCGTCTCCACCCGCGACTGCTCCCTCCAGCGCCGCCACCAGAAGCTCGTCGAGGAGGCCCCCGCGCCCTTCCTGACCGACGCGCAGAACGCCGAGCTGTACGCCGCCTCCAAGGCCATCCTCCGCGAGGCCGGATATGTCGGCGCCGGCACCGTCGAGTTCCTCGTCGGCACCGACGGCACCATCTCCTTCCTCGAAGTGAACACCCGCCTCCAGGTCGAGCACCCCGTGACCGAAGAGGTCACCGGCATCGACCTCGTCCGCGAGATGTTCCGCATCGCGGACGGCGAGGCCCTCGGCTACGACGACCCGCCGGTGCGCGGCCACTCCTTCGAGTTCCGTATCAACGGCGAGGACCCGGGCCGCGGCTTCCTCCCCGCCCCCGGTACGGTCACCACCTTCGCGCCGCCCACCGGCCCCGGTGTCCGCCTGGACGCGGGCGTCGAGTCCGGCTCGGTCATCGGCCCCGCCTGGGACTCCCTCCTCGCCAAGCTGATCATCACCGGCGCCACCCGCGAGCAGGCCCTCCAGCGTGCCGCCCGCGCCCTGAACGAGTTCCGGATCGAGGGCATGGCCACCGCCATCCCCTTCCACCGCAAGGTCGTCACCGACCCCGCCTTCACGGCCGACCCGTTCACGGTCCACACCCGCTGGATCGAGACCGGCTTCGTCAACGACATCCCGCCGCACACCGTCCACGGTGACAGCGAGGACGACGAGACGGACCGCGAGACGATCGTCGTCGAGGTCGGCGGCAAGCGCCTCGAAGTCTCCCTCCCCGTCAGCCTGGGCATGTCCCTCGCCCGCACCGGCCTCGCCGCGGGCGCCAAGCCCAAGCGCCGCGCCGCCAAGAAGTCCGCCTCCACCGCCTCCGGCAACACCCTGGCCTCCCCGATGCAGGGCACCATCGTCAAGGTCGCCGTCGAGGAGGGCCAGGAGGTCAAGGAGGGCGACCTCGTCGTCGTCCTCGAAGCCATGAAGATGGAACAGCCCCTCAACGCCCACCGTTCCGGCACCATCACGGGCCTCGCGGCCGAAGTGGGCGCCTCCCTCACCTCGGGCGCCACCATCTGCGAGATCAAGGACTGACACCGCGCACGGGCCCCACCTCCCCAGGTGGGGCCCGGCCCCTGTCCCCGCTCAGTGGCATCCTTGACGCCACGGGTCCGGAAACCAGGGAAGGGACTGTGCAATGGTTCGGAGTACGGCACAGGCACCACCCCGGCCCATGCGCGCCGACGCGCGCCGCAACCACGAGCGGCTGCTCGCCGAGGCCCGCATCAGCTTCGCGGAACACGGCACCGACGCCTCCCTGGAAGACATCGCCCGTCGCGCCCATGTCGGCATCGGCACGCTCTACCGCCACTTCCCGACCCGCCACGCGCTGCTCAGCGCGGTCTTCCAGGAAGCGCTTACCTCCCTGCTGGAACGCTCCCGCGAACTGGCGGATTCGAACGAGCCCTGTACCGCGCTGCTGGAGTGGCTGCGCGCGATCATCACTCATGCGGGTGAGTACCGCGGTCTCTCCCGCGCGCTGATGTCCGCGTCCCACGACGCGAGTTCGGCCCTGTCCGAGTGCAGCGTGCCCATGCGCGCGGCGGGCGAGCGCCTTCTCGTACGGGCGCAACGGAGCGGTCATGTACGGCCCGAGGTCTCCATCGACGACCTGCTCCAGCTCACCAACGCCATCGCCCTGGCGGCGGAGCAGTCCCCCGACGACGACCTGCTGGCCGACCGGCTCCTCAGGCTGACCTGGACGGGACTGAGGCCCGCCCCCACCGGCTAGTGCTGTGGCCGGAAAGGGTTCACCGGCAGACCTTTCCGGTCACAGCGCCAGGGCATTCCAGCGGCGCAGGGGGCGCCGTCCCCGTACAGGCGGACACCGCGCCCCCTCCCCGAGCGAGCCGCTCCTACGACCGCCGCCGCAGGTCCGAGACCCGAGCGGCACCCGCGCCCGGTTCCGGCAGCGGGGTCGCGCTGCGGAGCGAGGGCCCCGGGACCCCGGTGCCCGAGTGCGTACGCCGCTGGCCCGGCAGCGGGACGTCACGGCGGGCGCGGCCGCCCGGCGGAAGCCCCTCGGGCCCGGCACCCGTACCGGACACCGTCGCGCCCGCCACCGAGATCTGTACGCCCTGATCGGCCAGGGCCTGCAGCTCCGTCGCGGCCCGCTCGTCGTGCGCGGGGGGATCGTCGGTGATCAGACGGCTGATCCGATCGGTCGGCACCGTCTGGAACATCGTGTCGGTGCCGAGCTTGGTGTGGTCGGCGAGCACCACGACCTCCGCCGCGGCCTGCACCAGCGCCCGGTCGACACTGGCCGAGAGCATGTTGGAGGTGGAGAGCCCGCGCTCGGCGGTGAGCCCGCTCCCGGAGAGGAACGCGCGGGTGACGCGCAGCCCCTGGAGGGACTGCTCGGCCCCGCTGCCGACCAGCGCGTAGTTGGAGCCGCGCAGCGTCCCACCGGTCATGACGACCTCGACGCGGTTGGCATGGGCCAGCGCCTGCGCGACCAGCAGGGAGTTGGTGACGACGGTGAGCCCGGGGATCCGCGCGAGCCGGCGGGCCAGCTCCTGCGTGGTCGTACCGGCGCCGACGACCACGGCTTCGCCCTCTTCGACGAAGCTCGCCGCGAGGTCGGCGATGGCGGTCTTCTCCGCCGTGGCGAGATGGGATTTTTGCGGGAAGCCGGATTCTCGCGTGAATCCACCCGGCAGCACCGCACCACCGTGCCGGCGGTCGAGGAGTCCTTCGGCCTCCAGCGCCCGCACATCCCGCCGGACGGTCACTTCGGAGGTCTGGACGACGCGGGCGAGCTCGCGGAGCGACACGGCTCCGTTGGCGCGCACCATTTCAAGGATCAGTTGGCGACGTTCTGCAGCGAACACGAAACTGACAGTAACCCCAACAGCCGTCAGCTTTCAGCAGTTTGCGGCGAATAACAGAAGTTGCACACGAACGAACATCCAGGGTGGTATAAGGCGATCCCTCAACGCCAACAGCCCCCCATGGAAAAGGGCAGAAAGGGCTTGCGGTACCCCCGCAAGCCCTACCTCACCCGGCAGGCTCTCAGCCCTCTTCCCCGGTCTTACGGGTGTGCAGCTGCCGGGCGACCTCCGCGATGGACCCGGACAGCGACGGGTAGACCGTGAAGGCTTTCGCGATCTGTTCGACCGTCAGGTTGTTGTCGACGGCCAGCGAGATGGGGTGGATCAGCTCGCTCGCGCGCGGGGCGACGACGACACCGCCGACGACGATGCCCGTACCCGGCCGGGCGAAGATCTTGACGAAGCCGTCCCGGATGCCCTGCATCTTGGCGCGCGGATTGCGCAGGAGCGGCAGCTTGACGCCCCGGGCGTCGATCTTGCCCGCGTCGACGTCGGCCTGACTGTAGCCGACGGTGGCGATCTCCGGGTCGGTGAAGACGTTGGAGGAGACCGTCTTGAGGTTGAGCGGGGCGACCGCGTCACCGAGGAAGTGGTACATCGCGATCCGGCCCTGCATCGCGGCGACGGAGGCGAGCGCGAAGACCCCGGTGACATCGCCCGCCGCGTAGACGCCGGGCGCGGAGGTACGGGAGACCCGGTCGGTCCTGATGTGGCCCGAGTCCTTGACCAGGACGCCGGCCTCCTCCAGGCCCATCCCGGCCGTGTTGGGGATGGCGCCGACCGCCATCAGGCAGTGGGTGCCGGTGATGATCCGGCCGTCCGCGAGGGTGACCTCGACCCGGTCGCCCACCCGCTTCGCGGCCTCGGCGCGGGAGCGGGACATGACGTTCATGCCGCGCCGCCGGAAGACGTCCTCCAGCACGGCGGCGGCGTCCGGGTCCTCGCCGGGCAGCACACGGTCACGGGAGGAGACGAGCGTGACGCGGGAGCCCAGCGCCTGGTACGCCCCGGCGAACTCGGCGCCGGTGACACCGGAGCCGACCACGATCAGCTCGTCGGGCAGCTCGTCGAGGTCGTACACCTGCGTCCAGTTCAGGATGCGCTCGCCGTCCGGCTGCGCGTCCACGATCTCGCGCGGGTGGGCGCCGGTCGCGATCAGTACGGCGTCGGCGGTGAGCGATTCCTCGCTGCCGTCCGCCGCGGTCACGATCACCTGGCGCGAGCCGTCCACGGCCTGCCGCCCCTGGAGCCGGCCACGGCCGCGCATCACCCGGGCGCCCGCCCGGGTGACGGAGGCGGTGATGTCGTGCGACTGGGCGAGCGCGAGCCGCTTCACCCGTCGGTTGACCTTGCCGAGGTCGACCCCGACGACCCGCGCGCCCTTCTCGGAGGGAGTGTCGTCCGCGACGATGATGCCCAGTTCCTCGTAGGAGGAGTCGAAGGTGGTCATCACCTCGGCCGTCGCGATGAGGGTCTTCGACGGTACGCAGTCGGTCAGCACCGAAGCCCCGCCGAGTCCGTCGCAGTCGACAACGGTCACTTCGGCGCCGAGCTGGGCGCCCACCAGGGCCGCCTCGTAGCCGCCGGGTCCGCCGCCGATGATCACGATCCGGGTCACGAAAAAGTCCGCCTCGTTGTCTACCCGGCCCGTCTGCCACCCCGGCCGGGGTTCCGGGGGTTCCCCGGGGGATGCAGTCGTACTCCATTGTCCCGCACGCTTCAAGCGGCTTCGCCCCGGGGCCCTCCATCCGGGGCGCCACCCGCCCGGCCCGGGCCGACTCCCGCGCGTTCCGCCGGGCACGGCCCGACCCGCCGCGCGCCGAAGGGCCGCGCGCGGTCCTTGCCGGATGCACCGGCGGTCACGCCCGTACCTCCCGTACCCTCGACAGCATGTCGCTCTACGCCGCGTACGCCGGCAACCTCGACGCGCGGCTGATGTCCCGCCGCGCCCCGCACTCCCCGCTGCGAGGCACCGGCTGGCTCAACGGCTGGCGGCTCACCTTCGGCGGTGAGCAGATGGGCTGGGAGGGTGCGCTGGTCACCCTCGTGGAGGCCCCTCGCTCCCAGGTCTTCGTCGCGCTGTACGACATCGCGCCGATGGACGAGGACTCGATGGACCGCTGGGAGGGTGTCGGCCTCGACATCTACCGCCGGATGCGGGTACGCGTACACACCCTGGACGGCGAGGAGCCGGCCTGGCTGTACGTACTGAACGGGTACGAGGGCGGCCTGCCCTCCGCCCGCTATCTGGGCGAGCTGGCCGACGCGGCGGAGTCCGCGGGCGCGCCGCACGACTACGTGATGGAGCTGCGCAAGCGCCCCTGCTGAACGGGCGCGGCGCGAACGGACGGCGGGACGGCGGGGGTCGCCGGACGAGCCCCGGGGACTGCCGGACGGGCCCGGGGGCCCGCGGAGACACCGGCACAAGCCGCGGCGGAAACGACAATGCAACGATGTCGGGACCATTCGGCCCATGGTCTACGCGCGTAGGAAACAACCGGCTACCCTCATGCGCGTGAACGCATCTGTTATCCAGGCCAACGCCGGCGACCCCGCCGACCCCCTCGCTTCCGCCGACGCCGCCGCCGCACGGCTGCGCGAGCTGACCGGCGCCGAGACCCATGACATCGCCCTCGTGATGGGGTCCGGCTGGGCCCCCGCCGGGGACGCGCTCGGCCGGCCCGAGGCGGAGTTCCCGGCGACCGCGCTGCCGGGCTTCCCGGCGCCCGCCGTGGAGGGCCACGGCGGCACCATCCGCTCGTACGAGATCGCCGGAAAGCGCGTGCTGGTCTTCCTGGGCCGTACGCACTACTACGAGGGCCGCGGTGTCGCCGCCGTCGCGCACGGGGTGCGTACCGCCGTCGCCGCCGGGTGCAAGACCATCGTCCTGACCAACGGCTGCGGCGGTCTGCGCGACGGCATGCGCCCCGGCCAGCCCGTGCTGATCAGCGACCACATCAACCTGACGGCGGTCTCCCCGATCATCGGCGCGAACTTCGTGGACCTGACCGACCTGTACTCGCCGCGGCTGCGCGCGCTGTGCAAGGAGATCGACCCGACGCTCGAAGAGGGCGTGTACGCGCAGTTCACCGGCCCGCACTACGAGACCCCCGCCGAGATCAACATGGTCCGCGCGATGGGCGGCCACCTGGTCGGCATGTCCACCGTCCTGGAGGCCATCGCGGCGCGCGAGGCGGGCGCCGAGGTCCTCGGGATCTCGCTGGTCACCAACCTCGCGGCGGGCATCTCGGGCGAGCCCCTCAACCACGAGGAGGTCCTCCGGGCGGGCCGCGACTCGGCGACGCGGATGGGCTCCCTGCTGGCCAGGGTGCTGGACCGCATCTGAGCACGGGCCCGCGTCCGACGTACGGGGCGCGGGCACCGGCCGGCAGGCCACCACGCGGCTGAGTACGCGCACCACACCGATCCCCACCACGCAGCGGGCGCAGGAGGCACCTCACCATGCAGGACGTGACGACGACGCAGCGGGCCCTCATCGAGCGGGCCAGGGCCTGGCAGGCCGAGGACCCGGACGACGAGACCCGCGAGGAGCTGGGCGCGCTCGTCGACGCCGGGGATCTCGACGCGCTCGCCGAGCGGTTCTCCGGCACGCTCCAGTTCGGTACGGCCGGGCTCCGCGGCGAGCTGGGCGCCGGGCCCATGCGGATGAACCGCGCGGTGGTCATCCGCGCCGCCGCCGGGCTCGCCGCGTACCTGAAGGCGCGGGGGGACGGCGACGGGCTCGTCGTCATCGGGTACGACGCCCGCTACAAGTCGGCCGACTTCGCGCGCGACACCGCCGCCGTGATGACCGGCGCGGGGCTGCGCGCCGCCCTGCTCCCCCGCCCGCTGCCGACGCCGGTGCTCGCCTTCGCGATACGGCATCTCGGCGCCGTCGCCGGAGTGGAGGTCACCGCCAGCCACAACCCGCCCCGGGACAACGGTTACAAGGTCTACCTCGGCGACGGCTCCCAGATCGTGCCGCCCGCCGACGCCGACATCGCGGCCGGGATCGACGCGGTCGGCGCGCTGGCGGACGTCCCCCGGCCCGACGGCGGCTGGCAGACGCTGGACGACGCGGTCCTGACGGCCTACCTGGCCCGTACGGACGCGGTGCTGACGCCCGGCACCGCCCGTACCGCCCGGGTCGTCCACACCGCGCTGCACGGCGTCGGTACGGAGACCCTCCTCGCCGCCTTCGCCCGTGCGGGGTTCCCGGCGCCCGTACTCGTACCGGAGCAGTCCGAGCCCGATCCGGCGTTCCCGACGGTCGCCTTCCCCAACCCCGAGGAACCCGGCGCGATGGACCTGGCCTTCGCCACGGCGCGCCGGGTCCAGCCCGATCTGATCATCGCCAACGACCCGGACGCGGACCGGTGCGCGGTGGCGGTGCCCGATGAGGACGCCGACTCCGGCTGGCGGATGCTGACCGGCGACGAGGTGGGCGCGCTGCTGGCCGCGCACCTCGTCGGCAAGGGCGCGACCGGCGTCTTCGCCCAGTCGATCGTCTCGTCCTCGCTGCTCGGCCGGATCGCGCGGAAGGCGGGTCTCGGGTACGAGGAGACCCTCACCGGCTTCAAGTGGATCGCCCGCGCCGAGGGGCTGCGGTACGGCTACGAGGAGGCGCTCGGCTACTGCGTCGACCCGGAGGGCGTCCGCGACAAGGACGGCATCACGGCGGCGCTGCTGGTCGCCGAACTCGCCTCGGAGCTGAAGGAGTCCGGCCGCACGCTGACCGACCTCCTCGACGACCTGGCCGTCGCCCACGGCCTGCACGCCACGGCCCAGCTCTCCGTCCGCGTCCAGGACCTCTCCCTGATCGCCGCCGCCATGCGCCGCCTGCGCGACCACCCGCCGACGCTCCTCGCGGGGCTGACCGTCGTCTCGGCGGAGGACCTGACGGAGGGTACGCGGACCCTGCCGCCCACGGACGGCCTCCGCTACCACCTCGACGGCGCGTACCGGGCCCGCGTGATCGTCAGGCCCAGCGGCACCGAGCCCAAGCTCAAGTGCTACCTGGAAGCCGTGGTCCCGGTCACCGACGCGACCACCCTCCCGGCGGCCCGCGCCACGGGCGCGGAGCTGCTGGCGGCGCTGAAGCACGACGTGGCGGAGGCGGCGGGGATCTGAGGCGGGGAGCGTGCCTGAACGGTGCCGCACACCGGGGGTGCGGGTGCGGCCGGTTTCCTGCCGAATCGACCAGCGGTGGACCAGGACCACGGTGGTCGGCCAGTACGAGGCCGCCGACCGCGAAGCTCGCGGTTCACCGAAGCCACAACGGGTCCTGGGCAGATCCCATCGGCAGACGGCTCCCTCCGTGGCTGATCGAGTAGCGTCGTGACCTTCCGAATGGCAACGGGGAAGGAAGCCATGAGCGACAAGGGCAAGGTCCTGGACATCTCGACCCAGGACCTGAAGAAGGCGGCGCCGACGTTCCAGGAGCAGAGCAAGGCTCTCGGTGATGCGGCGAAGGCACTCAAGAAGTCGCTGGACGCGCTGGGTTCGCCTTGGGGAGACGACGAACAGGGCCAGAAGTTCGGGGACGCGTACTCGCCGAAGCGCACGGAGATAGAGAAAGGCGTCGGCATCCTGGTGCTCGGTCTGCGGAGCATCCACGCCGCCATGACCGACATGGCCGACGGTTACGTGGACGACGACAAGCTCGTCGAAGGCATGTTCACCAAGGTGGCGGTGGCCGGCGCGGACGGGGACAAGGACCCCGAGTGAGCGTCGAGGACATCGCCAAGGACCTTCTCCTGAAGGCCGGCATGTGGTGGCCGGATGCCAACTCCGGCACTCTCCGTTCGGCTGCGAAGGCGTGGCGGACTTTCGCCGACGCGGTGGACGACGTCATCGGGCCGGTCAACGGCAAAGCCGGCTCGATCATCCTCAACAACAAGGGTGAGGCGGTCGACGCGTTCCAGATCTTCTGGGCCCGCTACCACAAGAGCGAAGGCGTGGGGTGGCTGGACGACACGGCCACCGCCGCCCGAGCCATGGCCAAGGCGCTCGAAGAATTCGCCGACGCCGTCGACGAGGCCATTGAGCTTCTCTGGACCGAGATCGGCATCGCGGCCGCGGTCATCGCCGCCGGTGTGGGGCTCGCGGTGTTCACCTTCGGCACTTCCGCCGCGGCTTCCGCGGCCGCCACCGCGGCCATCATCGAAATCGCCGCCGGGCTCGGCGTCACCGTATCCGCGACTGTCGCCACCATCACCGCGACCACGTTGACCGGCATCGCCTTCGGCGCGATCGAGGGCATCACCGTCGACCTCGCGGTCGCTCAACCGCTCAGAATGGCGACGGGCCTCCAGGACAGCTTCAGCCTCGACTCGGTGGAGCAGGCAGGCATTTACGGCGGGGCGTTCGGGGGTGCGTTCGGGGGTGCGGCCGGTTTTTCACGTGCCGCTGGTGAAGCGGGGGGCTTCTCCAACCTCCTCGCGCAGGAAATCCCCATCGGAATCGCGAACCCGAACCTCGCGGGAATCGGCCGCACCTCCCTTGCACTCGACGACATGGGGAAACGGCGCACGTGGGACCTGTTTCGGAGCGAGGCATCGACAACACCCGTTCCGCCGAAAATTCCGGGCGATCACGCGCTCATATCAGGGGATCCCGTTTACTTCAACAAGCGGAGCACTACCATCGGATACGATGACAAAACATTGGCCAACGCATACCGCGTCGCCCCTGCTCCCGGAAAACATGACGTCGTCATTCACGGTACGAACAGAGGGGTATTTCTGCCCGGCCGAGTGAACAGTTCGGGAAAGATTCTCATGGATTTCCAAGTGCACCCGACCCACATTTCGGACGCCATCCGCAGCAATCCGAATTACGATGGCGGCCCGGTACGCCTGATCTCGTGCCACTCCGGCTACGCCGCCCCGAACTCCGTAGAACTTCCGCTCGGCCAGAGTGTGGCCAACGACCTGGGGGTGCCGGTGACGGCTCCGACCAATAAAGTTGGAACATCTGCCGACAATGGCACGAATCAGATACCCGGCATCGGCAATAACGGATACTGGCGCACCTTCCTACCGATGACCAAATGACAGATAGCGGAAAACATGATGATCAAGCGAATCGGGTTCTACCGAGAGTTCAATCCGCAGAATCCGGACGACTCGGCCCCATCCATTCATGACGATGTTCAGTCTCATGCACTACACGACGAGTCGCAGACCCTGGAATACATGTCGTCAAGTGTCGAGATTTATAGCACCATGGGAGCGGACCGTGATGTCATTTCGGATGACGAATGGATCCCTGGAGCCGGATCACTTGTCACCGATGGCACCTGGCTATGGCCTGTCGAACTCGAATATTACGTCCGCCGCTACCATGTGGAATTGCCGGGAGATTTCCTGACGGATGTCCGCTCCTCGAATTACAGCGCACCCACGGTTCCGCACGACCGGGTCGCGGAGATTTATAATGACGTTTTCGGCCCGTCCGCTTTTCAAGCGGCCAGAAACGATGCGGAAAATCCGGGTTTCTTCTCCTGGTACATGTCCGATCTGAATACCCAGCACTGGGGAAGGCTGCTGGAGGCGCTGAAGTCCGTTGGACTGAACACCCATAATCGGCTTACCGACGAAATGTTCCTCTCCGGTCCCGGAGAGAATGAGTACCCACGGCCCGTGAGCGGCGCACCCGATGTGGCCGCACTCCTGGCCGATCCCGGTGACGGAGAGGTCGCCCTCCACCTGTGGTTGGACGCCAGCACCTCCTCAGTCGTACGGGTCCGTCGGCTGGACGACACCACGACAGCGGTGGTCCATGACCTCGCCAGCCTGCTGGAGCCGGAGCGCGAGGAGGTGGTGGCCGCGCTGGTGCAGGCGTTGGACTCGTTCCGGGACGACTGCCGGGGTTTCGTTCTCGACCGCGCGGGACGCACCTCACCCGACGCCTGGGACGCGCTCGTCGTCGACCACGCCTGGCCGTCCGGGCAGCCCTTCCCGGACAGCGTCGCGATCACCCCGGACCTGGGTGCGCCGCCCTCAGGGGCCGACGCCGTGACACGTACCGACTACGGACACCTGACGGTCTTCAGCAGGACGCGACCACGTTGACCGGCATCGCCTTCGGCGCGATCGAGGGCATCACCGTCGACCTCGCGGTCGCTCAACCGCTCAGAATGGCGACGGGCCTCCAGGACGGCTTCAGCCTCGACTCGGTGGAGCAGGCAGGCATTTACGGCGGTGCGTTCGGCGGGGCGTTCGGGGGTGCGGCCGGTTTTTCACGTGCCGCTGGTGAAGCGGGGGGCCTCTCCAACCTCCTCGCGCAGGAAATCCCCATCGGAATCGCGAACCCGAACCTCGCGGGAATCGGCCGCACCTCCCTTGTACTCGACGACATGGGGAAACGGCGCACGTGGGACCTGTTTCGGAGCGAGGCATCGACAACACCCGTTCCGCCGAAAATTCCGGGCGATCACGCGCTCATATCAGGGGATCCCGTTTACTTCAGAAAACAGGTCACAACCATCGGATGCGATGGAAAAACATTGGCCAACATGCGCCGCGTCGCCCGCCTACCAGGAAAACATGACGTCGTTATTCATGGCACGAACACGGGAGTGTTCCTGCCTGGCCGAGTGAACAGTTCGGGAAAGATTCTCATGGATTTCCAAGTGCACCCGACCCACATTTCGGACGCCATCCGCAGCAATCCGAATTACGATGGCGGCCCGGTACGCCTGATCTCGTGCCACTCCGGCTACGCCGCCCCGAACTCCGTAGAACTTCCGCTCGGCCAGAGTGTGGCCAACGACCTGGGGGTGCCGGTGACGGCTCCGACCAATAAAGTGGGGACATCCGCCGAGGGCGGCACGAATCAGATACCCAGCATCGGCGAAAATGGGTACTGGCGCATCTTCCTACCAATGACCAAATGACAAACAACGGAAACGTGATGATCAAGCGAATCGGGTTCTACCGAGAGTTCAATCCGCAGAATCCGGACGACTCGGCCCCATCCATTCATGACGATGTTCGGTCTCATGCACTACACGACGAGTCGCAGACCCTGGAATACATGTCGTCAAGTGTCGAGATTTATAGCACCATGGGAGCGGACCGTGATGTAATTTCGGATGACGAATGGATCCCTGGAGCCGGATCGCTTGTCACCGATGGCACCTGGCTATGGCCTGTCGAACTCGAATATTACGTCCGCCGATATCATGTGGAATTGCCGGAAGATTTCCTGACGGATATCCGCGCCTCGAATTACACTCCCCCCACGGTTCCGCATGCTCGTGTCGTGGAAATTTTTAATGATGTTTTCGGTCCGTCCGCTTTTCAAGCCGCCAGGGGAAGTACGGAAATTACAGGTTTCTTCTCCTGGTATCTGTCGGATCTGACCGTGCAGACTTGGGGCCGTCTGCTGAGAGCCCTGAAGTCTGTTGGGCTGGACCCGCGTGACCGTTTTACCGATGACATGTTCCTCTCCGGCACCCGCGAGGGCAATGAGTTCTCCCGGTCCATGCGTAGCGAGCCCGATGTGGTCGCTCTCCTGGCCGACCCCGGCGACGGAGAGGTCGCCCTCCACCTGTGGTTCGATACCGATACCTCCCCGGTCGTTCGGGTCCGCCGGCTGGACGACACCACGACAGCGGTGGTCCATGACCTCACCGGCCTGCTGGAGCCGGAGCGCGAGGAGGTGGTGGCCGCGCTGGTGCAGGCGTTGGACTCGTTCCGGGACGACTGCCGGGGTTTCGTTCTCGACCGCGCGGGACGCACCTCACCCGACGCCTGGGACGCGCTCGTCGTCGACCACGCCTGGCCGTCCGGGCAGCCCTTCCCGGACAGCGTCGCGATCACCCCGGACCTGGGTGCGCCGCCCTCAGGGGCCGACGCCGTGACACGTACCGACTACGGACACCTGACGGTCTTCAGCAGGAACAGTACGAGCGGGCCGCAGGCGTAGGCCGCAGGAATCCCGGAGCGGCGCCCTCTCCCCGCCCTGGCCGCTGAACTCCCTTGCTCCGTTGGTACATTGATCTGGCACCGGATCAACGTACGGGCTACTAGACCAATGTTCGAGTGAGGTCTGTACCTTCGCCTTGTGCGTGATGAATCAACGGCTCCGCACAGGAGGACACATGAAACTGGTCATCTTCGGCGCGAACGGCCCGACCGGACAACTGGCCACCGAACAGGCGCTGGCCGAGGGCCACTCCGTCACCGCGGTGACGCGCCGACCGGACGCGTTTCCACTCAGCGGCCCGGAACTGCGGGTGGTCGAGGCGGACGTCAAGGACGCCGGGTCGGTGGACCGCGTGGTGGCCGGTCACGACGCGGTCATGTCCACGGTGGGCGTGCCGTACACCAAGGAGCCCGTGACCGTGTACTCGGAGGGCATCGCCAACATCATCGGGGCGATGCGCTCCCACGCCGTCCGGCGCCTGGTCTGCGTCAGCTCGATCGGGGTGAACTACGAGGACGCCCCCGGCGAGTCCCTGATGTTCCGGAAGGTGATCGTGCCACTGCTGCTCAAGATGGGACGGACGCTGTACGAGGACGCGGGCCGCATGGAGGAGCTGGTCCGGGCGAGCGACCTGGACTGGACGGTCATCCGCCCCGCCGGCCTCTTCGACGCCACGGTCACGACCGACTACATCGTCAGCGAGCGCCGGCACCCCGGCTGGTTCACCTCGCGGAAGGACCTCGCGGACGCGCTGGTACGGATGACGGCGGACAGCCGGAACGCCGGTTCCGTGGTCGAGGTCATCACCACGCAGGGCGTGCCGAGTTACCTCAAGGTCTTCGCGAAGGAGGCTCTGCACCTCGGCAACAACCGCTGAGCGCAGGGGGCTTCCAGGGTCGCGGCTGTCTCACCCGACAGCCGCGACCTGGGCTTCCAGGCCGTCGAGTACGTACTTCAGGCCGAGCCGGAAGTTCTGCTCCCAGGCGTCGTCGAGCATGTAGTCACCCGCCGCGAGCGTCGGATACCGGTCCTGGTGCGCGCTCAACCGCTCCTGGGCAGCGGTACGTTCCGCATCCGACCAGCAAATGCTGGACTGGCTTCCCGCAGAACCCTGTACGTGGCTGTACAGCAGCCAGCAGGCGGCCCGCACCTCCTGCCGCCCGAACCCGGCCCGCACCAGCGTCGCCTGGAAGAACTCCATCCAGGCAAGGAAGTTGGGCCCGACCATGGGCCGCCGCCGCAAGGGCAGCGCGGCGGACCACGGATGGCGCAGGAGCATCGCCCTGCACCCGGAGAGCAGCACCACCACACTCTCCCGCCAACCGCCCGCCCCCTCGGGCAGCCGGGCCTCGGCGAAGATGGCGTCGATCGCCAGATCGATGACATCGTCCTTGGTGTCGACGTGCCAGTAGAGCGTCGTGGCCCCCACCCCGAGACGCTCCGCGAGCCGACGCATGGTCAGCCGCTCCAGCCCCTCGTCGTCCAGCAGCCCAACCGCCGCCTCGACGATGCGCTCCCTGCTCAACGGCGGCTCGCTACGCGCCGAGACCGGCCGAAGCCAGACATTCCCGGCCCCACCACCACTCGCACGACCGCCACCCCGTGGTTTGCCCGCGATGATGCTCGCCCTCCCTTTTCCTCGGGGCATCATACGGATCCCCCCCTTGCGGCCTGCGCGGCTGCACGGCTGCGCAGCCGTGCCCGATCAGCTATCGAGCAGGAAGTCGAACTCGCCGTCCTTGGCAGCCAGGATGAAAGCGCGCATCTCCTCGTCGGTGTAGCGGAGGGCGGGGCGATCGGGACTCTTGGAATCGTCAAGCGCGACGCCACCCTCTATCTTCATGACGCGCACGCAGGCGGCACCGTTACCGACGCTTCGGCTCGACTTGACCCACTTACCATCAAGCGGGGCAGCATAGGGGTCATCTTTTTCTCGGCTCACAGCACAGACACCTCCGGATCACTAAGAACCAAGCAGGAAGTCGAACTCGCCGTCCTTGGCAGCCAGGATGAAAGCACGCATCTCCTCATCCGTGTACCGCAGAGCGGGACGACCGGGACTCTTGGAATCGTCAAGCGCGGCGCCACCCTCTATCTTCATGACGCGCACGCAGGCGGCACCGTTGCCACCACTTCGGCTGGACTTTACCCACTTACCATCAAGCGGGGCAGCATAGAGGTCATCTTTTTCGCGGTTCACAGTTCCTTCTCGATCTCTTCCAGAAGTTGCAGGGACATTTCCGGACTGCAAGCAACTGCGGCCAAATCCGCGAACTGGCCGCGCATCCGCTCAACTTCACCGACTTCGTCTGCAACCTCATCGCTACGTGAAGTCTCACGAATGGCGATGCTGCGGTTTTCGGTTCCCGGGAAGTCGTAGACCTGAAACGGCGCCCCCATTGTCGCAGCAGCGCCCGCCGAGAAGGGAACCACCCGAAGCGAAACGTTGGGGCGCTGAGCAGCAGCACGAAGCTGCCCGAGCTGCTCCCGCATAACATCAGGCCCACCGACAACAACGTGAAGCGCGGCCTCAAGGACAACGGCGTTGACTGCGGGCGGGCACTCCCTCACCAGAACCCGCTGTCTCTTGAGTCGGGCATCGGTGAACATTCTGCGATGCGCGGCACTTTCGGCCTTCAGGCCGAATTCAATAAGCGCCTCGATATAGCCCCGCGTCTGAAAGAGTCCCGGCACATAGTTTCCGGAGTGAACCCAGATGGTTTCAGCCGCTTCTTCCAAAGCGAAAAGTTTGAAGGCCGTGCTGGGGAAAACATCCCGGTAGGCGGCCGTATCCCACCATGGACGATCAAGGGCCTGCCCCTCCCGGATCGCGGCCCTGATCACGGCCTGCTGGGGCGCGTCCACTCCGTACACGCGGAACATCTTCCTGAGCAGGTCGTCGTCCGGCCACCGTTTGCCACCCTCGACGTAACTGACCTTGTTCTGCGAGCACTTGAGCTTCGCCGCCGCCGACGCCTGGGTCCCGAACCCGGCCCCCACCCGCAGGCGTCGCAGTTCGTCACCGAACTCCCGAAGGGCGGTAACAGCGTTGACGTTGCCGCTCACTGACACTTCGCTCCTTGGAGTCGCGGCCCAAACGGGCTTCACCTGCTGACTTTCCCCTGCCGTCAGGGTAGCGCGACGACGAACCACAACACCCCCTCAGGAGTGAATCCCAAGGACTGGCTTGCGTACACCCGTGAGTACACACCACACTCAATCACGCACACCCTGAGCACGAACAACTGCGGTGTGTAGTCCTCGTCCTGCGCCCCGAAAGGCATGGTCATGGGTCGACATGGTTACGTCCTGGCAGTCGAGCGCTACCCCTGTACGGCGGTCGCCGTATCCCTGGCGCGTGCCATAGCGGCCCGTGCGTACGCGCCGTTCCCGTGGGTGGACCACGACGCCGTGAAACTGCTGGTCAGCGAGACCGCCACCAACGCCGTGCTGCACGCGGGCGGCGACGGGTTCGACCTGATCTGCCACGCGCCGTACGACGGGGCCGTCCAGGTCGAGGTGCACGACCGGAGCGAGACTGCGCCCGAGCGGAGTTCGCGCGGGGTGTGGGACCAGCACGGCAGGGGCCTGGAGTTGCTCGACGCCCTCGCACCGGGGTGGTCGGTGGTCAGAACGCTGACCGGCAAGGGCCTGGTTTTCCAGGTGCGGACGAACTCATGTACGCGAGAAGGGGTCGCCCATCGCCCCTCGACCGCAGAGGAGCGGTGAGCATGTGCCTCGAACTCGACCGGAGCCTGACGCCCCGGCGCCGTACGGGAGTTGCGGGATTCTTCACGCGGCACGTCAACGGCCGGTTGAGCGTCCTCCTCACGTACGACGAGGACCGGTGGAGGCTACCCGGGGGCGACACCGAGACGGACGAGTTCATGCACGAGGCATTCATGCGTGAGATGGTGCGGAAAACGGGCCTCCCGGCCACTTCGCCGGAGGAGATCCTGGTCGTGGACCACGTACCCAGAGGCGTGACGGAGGCGGAGGGCATCGACGTCGTCTTCAAGGGCGGCGAGATCCCCATCGGTACGGACCCCGGACCGGCTCCGTACCGATGGGCAACGCTCCAGGAGACGAACACACTCTGCCCCGCCCCGGAACACGACCGCATCCACTCGGCCCACGAGGCCTGGCGCACAGGCCGCACGGCGTACCTGATCTGCGGTGAACGCTTCAGCGCCCGACCGCTCTGTTGAAGCAGCGGCCGTACGTACGAGCTGGACCCGACCGGGGACGGAGTGGGCCGGGCCCCGGGTACCGTCCAGCGATCGGTCAACGGCCGACCGCTGGACGGCGACGCGCGACGAGCGCCGGGGCGGCTCAGCCGAAGTACGCCTTCTCGTTTACGTGGAACATGTAGTTGTGCCAGTTCGCCCTGATGTACGTGAACCGCGTGGGGTCGTAACTCCACTGTGTGTCCAGCGAGTTGCCGATCACGTCCTGGTTCGCGCGGATGTAGTCCAGGACCGCTTCGGAGACCGGGGCGTAGGACCAGTGCCAACGCTCCTCGCTGATCGCCGGCTTGTCCTTGGTCGACTCGGCCGTATAGGTCTGGAGGAAGCCATGGCCGGCCGCGTTCGCGCGCAGCCAGGCGTAGTTGGCCGCCTCGGGGCCGCCGTCCGCCCAGTCCTGCGGCGTCGTGTTGAAGAAGTCCGCGTCGGAGCCCAGGTGGTGGCGCGAGACACCGGGCGCCGTCGACGTACGGAGTATCTCGATCTGGCGTTCCTCCGAGGTCAGGGCCTCCCATACCGAGCGGTGGGAGTCCTTGTCCGGGTCCCACTGCGGTTCCGTGCCCAGCTCGGTGGGGTACTTGGCGCGCACCTCGTCGACGATGATGCCGAAGGTGCCGGCGCCGCCCGAACCGGTGCGCAGGAAATCGTACTTGCGGTCCCATATCGTGCGCTGTGTCGCCGCGGTACGCACCCGGGAGACAATGACCGTGTCGCGGGCCACGCCCAGACCGGCTGCCGCAGCGTCGGCCAGGGCGTTGACCTGCGCGTCCAGCTCCGCCTTGATCGTGTCGGGGGCAGCCCCCGTGCCGGTGATCCAAGCCCCGACGGCCGTCGGGTCGGCGGCGTTCAGGATCTTCGCGACGGCCTCCTTACGACTGTCGATCTCCGCCTGCGACTGGAACGTCCGCGCCGGGTCCGCGGCAAGCGCCGCCCGGCCGACCCCGGCCACCCCGACCGCGGCCGCCCCGGCTGCGACCAGCCCGAGGAACCGGCGCCGGGTGGGCGTCCTACGACGGTGGGAGGCGACCGATTTGTCCTGCTTGCCGTGCATGATTTCCCGTTCTCAGGACCGGCTCCGTACACCGGTGGACCAAAGAGAATCGCACAGGCGTACCCCGATCCAACAGGGGCAAATATCATCAATCACTGCTCGGAAGTGCGCCGGTTTGGTAACGACAGGCACACCGGCCCGATCGCCCGGCTGGACGGATGCCACTACGACTGAACCACCCGCGCCTCAGCCCAGCTTCGTTCCACCTCCCGCCCGACCATGGGCCCGAGGAAGAGTGAGATCGCGGGGCGTGGCAGCCCCCGCCCGCGCGGGGAGCACGCCCCGGTGAAGAACGGGCCCAGGCACTTGGGCTGAGGCTGCGCGGCTGCATCATCACGGTGCAGAACGGTCAGCGCACCGAGGAGGCGTTCCGCGATCTGGAAAGCCTGGGCCTGACCAACGTGAGCACCGACCGTACCCGCGCGTTCGGACGGGGCAGTCTCGGCGCTCGGCCCACGGTCGATGATCTGTGCGGGCACTGCGCGCGAGGCAAGGTCGCCATCGGCCCCGAGGGCCGCGTGTGGCCGTGCGTCCTCGGCCGCTTCATCACGCTCGGGAACGTGAAGGAACAGCCGCTGGCGGACATCTGGGCGAGCAGCGGCACTGCGGCGGCGCGGAAGGCCATCGAGGAAGCACCCGCCGACGATCTCCAGTCGTGCACGCCGCCCCAGTTCCTGCCCATGTGCGGCCCGTGCGGCCCGTGCCCACCGTCCTTCTCCGCCTGCGACCCGAAGACCGCCGAGGCGGGCGGCGAAGCGGCTACCATCGGCACTCCTGACCCGATGTGAGCGTTGGAGGAGCGATGGCGCGGACCGAGGAAGAGTGGCTGCACATCGCACGATACGTGCGCCACGCGGTGAACAAGATCGGCCCTGAACACCTGCCCCTGTGTCTGCCGGGTGAGCCTCGCGAGTGCGGACAGAACGGCTACCAGCACGCCATGCTCTGGGCGGCCGAGATGAAGGCCGTGGCCCACCACCTGATCGAGGAGGGCGCCGCCACGCACGAAGAAGGCACGTTCTTCGCCAAACAGGTCTACCAGGACAGGCTGTCCGCACTGCGCGAGAAGGCGCCGCAGAACGTCTAAGTTGACGGCGGGCCCCGGCCGCCGCCATGGCGGCTGGGGCTCGGTTCACCCCCGCCTGCGCGGGGAGCGCTCTTCCTGACCTGGGCCTTCAGAAGAGGTTTGCCGTTTCTCGACCGTTGCCCTTCCTCGGCGCCCTCATAGTGCCAGAATCCCTTCCCGCACCGCTGGTTGAAGAATCAGAACCCAGCGTCCAGCTCGCCCGTACTGCCCAGGACGTACCCCGTACCCCCATCGGAATCCCGCGCGTCGCGCCGTCGCGCCGCACTGTCGCTGGAGAACGGCAAGCGGGTCGCGACAGCTGCCGGGGGGCGAAGCGCCTCGCTGGTCCGGTCCGTTGAGCCGGGACGCTTGTCCGGCGTCAGATCTTGTACTCGTACCCGATGGTCAGCCCCTGCGGCAAGCACCACTCGCCGTAAACGATCACGCCCCGATCGTCGGACCATTCGTGCGCACCGGCGAGGACGGGATCGCCCGGGGCGATGCCTAGTGTGGTCGCCTCGCGCTGGTCCGCCGGCCGGCTGTGCATGGCGTCACGGCCGTGGGTCACCGCTCGTCCGGTCGCCGCCTCGATCCGGGCCAGCAGGTCGTTGCCGATACCCGCGTGGTTCGGGGTCGCCGCGCCAGGAGCGGTGCTGACGAGGTCGGGCACCTGTGCCGCGAATGACTTGGGGTACCAGTCCACTTCGAAGGAGAGCCGTTTCCTGCCCGAGCCGATGATGTACTCCCGGCGGATCACCTGCTCGGCCGGGTCCTGGTCGAAGAGTTCGGCCACGTACAGCGGCGGCACGATCAGCGCGGCGAACGTCACCCGCTTCGTCTCGCCCTGCCCCAGGGTGTTCCCGGTGCGCCGGATGCGTTCCAGGCGGTCGGCGGGGGCCGCGGTGTTGGTGGCCTCGTCGGCGACGTAGGAGCCCCGTTGCGTGGTGACGATCCATCCCTCGATGCGGAGCCAGCCCATGGCGGCGCGGACGGTGGCGGTGGCCGCGCCGTGTTCCTCGGCCATTTCTCGGACGCTGGGCAGCCGGTCGCCTGGGCGCAGGTTGCCGTCTCGGATCTGCTGCCGGTAACACTCAGCGATACGGAGGTTTGGCGTTGTCATGGGGGCGAGCGTCCCACAGATTCACGCTTTTGAGCTAGTTCACTCGCAGGGGATTGCACTGGGCTAGCTCACTCCCTAACCTCGGACTAGCTCACTACCGAAGGTGAATGCGGAGTGGCCATGAGTACCGAAGATCCCTGTCTGTAGCGATCCCATTCCTCCTAGTTCTCATATTTCGTCCGGGAGTTGAGCGACTTCGGGGTCGTGGACGGACCCAAACGGCCCCCGGCGTTCCTGATGTGACGGATCGGGCCGTCGGGCAGTTTTCCACCCCGCGCCCGGCACCATCCGCTCAGACCACGCTCGGCGCAAGAGCGCCGAGGGAGGAGACCACACGTGGACAACGTCCCCGGCACGGCCACTGCGACCGGCCAACAGGCCACCACAGAACAGCAGATGCGCGACGCCATGGCGTAACACCAGAGCAGGTCAGCGCCATGGCAGCTCCCCTGCGCGGTCTCCTTCTGGCCGATGCCCGACCACTTCTCGACACCGACGCCCTCGCTCCTGTACGCCCCTGGACAGAGGCACTGGAACGCAACGGACGGGCCCTCGCGGATGCCGCGGAAAGCGGAGAACTCGGCCTCGGCGTACGGGGCATCCTCGCGCGGCACGTCTTCTCCCACTGGAACCGAATGGGCTTCACCACCCGCCAGCAGTCCATCTGGTCACGCGCTGCCCGGGAAGCCGTTCTCGGGGGCTGACCGAAGGATGTAACTCCTGGTCAGTGAGCAGAGCGAACTTGACCTGTTCGCCCTGCTCGCCAAGTTCCGATCCGCCCCGGCCTGCGCGGGGAGCACAACTACGGCAACGATGTGGTTGTCGCGTACGGCGGTTCACCCCCGCCCGCGCGGGGAGCACGTGGTCGACCTCGCGAAGAAGAGGACCCAGTCCGGTTCACCCCCGCCCGCGCGGGGAGCACCGGTACGGACGATGGTGTCCACGGCTAACTTCCGGTTCACCCCCTGAAGGATCAAAACCCGGCATCCAGCCTCGCTCGCGCCGTCTCCTCGCCGACGTCCCGACCCCGCTCGACAGCAGGCAGCAGGCAGCAGGCAGCAGGCAGCAGGCAGCACGATGATGACCACTCCCACCAGCACGGTACCCACGTACTCAACGGACGCCTGACCGTCCTGCCCCAGTGCTCGGCCCCGGATCCGCCTCTGTCCCTGTCCCTGTCTTCGCGCTACGGCGCGGTTATCCACATGCGCGTTGGAGGGACGCAGTCACTCGCCGGGCCCCAGGGCACACAGGCACAAAGCACGGCCCAACAGTGGACCCAGTCAGCCTCATGGGCCGGCGCCCCGGCAGCCCCAGCCGCCCCTGTCACCCCACCACCAGCAGCACGATCAGGACCACCAGCCCCGCCGCCGCCGGTGCGATCACCTCGTACGCCCAGCGCACCACCGGCTCGCCCTGCGCCGAAGGGCGGGTGGACGAGCGTTCGGACAGGTCGCGGAGTTCGGCGACGGTACGGTCCGCCTGGGCCAGTTGGGAGACCTCGGCCCGGTCGCCGCCCCCCGTCCGGCGGTTCGCGCGCTTGCGTTGGCGCAGTGAGACCGGGACCGCCCAGAGCTGGAACTTCCCGCTGTCCTCCGTGAACGCCTCGACCGAGAACGTGGCCCGTACGTCCTTCACCGAGGCCCACGGCAGCACGATCGTCCGGAAGGGGTTCCGGATGCGGAGCTGGTCGGCGCCCGCGAACACCGCCGGGCGCAGCGTGAACGCCACCACCAGCGGTACGGCGAAGAGCAGCCCGGCCAGTGCCAGCCATGGCGTGCTCCCCTCGCCCCGGAAGAGCGCGTCGCCGCCGAGCCACAGGACGATCGCCAGCAGCAGCGCGCCGCCCATGATTCCGCTCGCCGACCGGTAGACGCGGTCGGCGTAGGTCGGCTCGGCGGGTGGCTGCTCGGCGGGGCTCGTCATACGTACGATTCTGCCGCACGTCCCCAGCCACGTCCCGCCTGCGTCCCCAGCCGCGCCCCCGGCGCCCGGAGGCGCACCCTCAGACCCCCCGCCCCACCCCGCCCCAGCCCTCACGCCCCCTCTCGCTCCCCCCACCCCTCGGGAACGGTCCCTCCGCGCAACCTCACACCCCCTGTACAGGCCGCTACGCGCGTAGATATGCTCATCTGGTGACCATGCCCACCATCACTCCCGCATTCGCTGACGTGACCGCGTCCGACAGCACACTGCGCCGCTTCCTCCACGGGTTGCCCGGCGTGGACGCCGTCGGCCTGGAGGCCCGCGCGGCATCGCTCGGCACGCGTTCGATCAAGACCACGGCCAAGGCGTACGCCATCGACCTGGCCATCTCCATGATCGACCTGACGACCCTCGAGGGGGCGGACACCCCGGGCAAGGTCCGGGCGCTCTCCGCCAAGGCCCTGCGCCCCGACCCGACCGACCGTACGACGCCCGCGACCGCCGCCGTCTGCGTCTATCCGGACATGGTCGGGACGGCTGCCGCCGCCCTCGCCGGGTCCGGCGTGAAGGTCGCCTCCGTGGCCACCGCGTTCCCCGCGGGCCGTGCCGCCCTGGGTGTGAAGCTCGCGGACACCCGTGACGCCGTCGCGGCGGGTGCAGACGAGATCGACATGGTCATCGACCGCGGCGCCTTCCTCGCGGGGCACTACCTGAAGGTGTACGAGGAGATCCGCGCCGTCCGCGAGGTCGCGGGCGCCGCCCGGCTCAAGGTCATCTTCGAGACCGGCGAGCTGTCCACGTACGACAACATCCGGCGCGCCTCCTGGCTGGGCATGGTCGCCGGGGCGGACTTCATCAAGACGTCGACCGGCAAGGTCGGGGTCAACGCCACTCCGGCGAACACCCTGCTGATGCTGGAGGCCGTACGCGACTTCCACGCGCAGACCGGGGTGCGCATCGGGGTGAAGCCGGCCGGCGGCATCCGCTCCACCAAGGACGCGCTGAAGTTCCTCGTGCTGGTCAACGAGACGGCGGGCGCGGACTGGCTGGACAACCACTGGTTCCGCTTCGGCGCTTCCAGCCTGCTGAACGACCTGCTGATGCAGCGTCAGAAGCTCAGCACCGGCCGGTACTCCGGCCCCGATTACGTCACGGTGGACTGAGGCAGACATGGCATCCGAGAACACACCCCAGGGCGCGTCCGAAAGCACCCGCCCGAACCCGTTCGTCTACGCGCCCGCCCCCGAGTCCCGCTCGGTCGTCGACATCGCCCCCTCGTACGGGCTGTTCATCGACGGCGAGTTCGCCGAGGCGGCCGACGGCAAGGTCTTCAAGACGGTCAGCCCGTCCACCGAAGAGGTCCTGTCCGAGGTCGCGCAGGGCGGCGACGCCGATGTGGACCGCGCGGTGAAGGCCGCCCGCCGGGCGTTCGTGAAGTGGTCGGCGCTGCCGGGCGCGGAGCGGGCCAAGTACCTGTTCCGTATCGCGCGGATCATCCAGGAGCGCTCGCGCGAGCTGGCCGTCCTGGAGACGCTCGACAACGGCAAGCCGATCAAGGAGACCCGCGACGCGGACCTCCCACTGGTCGCCGCGCACTTCTTCTACTACGCGGGCTGGGCCGACAAGCTCGACCACGCGGGGTTCGGCCGGAGGACGGCAGAAGGAGGAGGCGGTACGAACCCCCGCCCCCTGGGCGTCGCCGGTCAGATCATCCCGTGGAACTTCCCGCTGCTCATGCTCGCGTGGAAGATCGCCCCGGCGCTGGCCACCGGTAACACGGTCGTCCTCAAGCCCGCCGAGACCACCCCCCTCTCCGCGCTCTTCTTCGCGGACATCTGCCGTCAGGCGGGGCTGCCCCGGGGCGTCGTCAACATCGTCACGGGCGACGGCAGCACGGGCGCGGCCCTCGTCGGCCACCCGGACGTGAACAAGGTCGCCTTCACCGGCTCCACCGCCGTGGGCAAGGCCATCGCGCGCGCGATCGCCGGTACGGGCAAGAAGGCCACCCTGGAGCTGGGCGGCAAGGGCGCGAACATCGTCTTCGACGACGCCCCCGTCGACCAGGCCGTCGAGGGCATCGTCACCGGCATCTTCTTCAACCAGGGCCAGGTCTGCTGCGCGGGCTCCCGTCTCCTCGTACAGGAATCGGTCCACGACGAGGTGCTGGACGCACTCAAGCGGCGGCTGTCCACCCTGCGCGTCGGCGACCCGCTGGACAAGAACACGGACCTCGGCGCGATCAACTCCGCCGAGCAGCTGGCCCGTATCCGGACGCTGGCCGACGCGGGCGAGGCGGAGGGCGCGGAGCGCTGGTCGCCCACGTGCGAACTCCCGTCCGCCGGTTACTGGTTCGCGCCGACGGTCTTCACCAACGTCACCCAGGCCCACACCATCGCGCGCGACGAGATCTTCGGTCCGGTGCTGTCCGTGCTGACGTTCCGTACGCCGGACGAAGCGGTCGCCAAGGCCAACAACACGCAGTACGGCCTGTCGGCGGGCATCTGGACGGAGAAGGGCTCCCGCATCCTCGCGGTGGCGAACAAGCTCCGGGCGGGCGTCGTCTGGGCCAATACGTTCAACAAGTTCGACCCGACCTCGCCCTTCGGCGGCTACAAGGAATCGGGTTACGGCCGTGAGGGCGGCCGCCATGGCCTGGAGGCGTACCTCGATGTCTGAGAAGACCGACAAGACCGACAAGACCGAGCAGCGGCTGAGCGTCTTCAAGACCTACAAGCTGTACGTCGGGGGCAAGTTCCCCCGCAGCGAGAGCGGCCGGGTGTACGAGGTGACGGACTCCAAGGGATCCTGGCTGGCCAACGCCCCCCGGTCGTCCCGCAAGGACGCCCGTGACGCGGTCGTCGCGGCCCGCAAGGCGTTCGGCGGCTGGTCGGGCGCGACGGCGTACAACCGCGGCCAGATCCTCTACCGCGTCGCCGAGATGCTGGAGGGCCGCCGGGAGCAGTTCGTACGGGAGGTCGCCGAGGCCGAGGGCCTGTCGAAGGCCAGGGCGGCGGCGGTCGTGGACGCGGCGGTGGACCGCTGGGTCTGGTACGCGGGCTGGACCGACAAGATCGGCCAGATCGTGGGCGGGGCCAACCCGGTCGCGGGCCCGTTCCTCAACCTCTCCACCCCCGAACCGACCGGTGTCGTCACGGTCCTGGCCCCTCAGGACTCGTCCTTCCTGGGCCTGGTCTCGGTCATCGCCCCGGTGATCGCGACGGGCAACACCGCGATCGTCGTCGCGAGCGAGAAGTCCCCGCTGCCCGCGCTGTCCCTGGGCGAGGTGCTGGCCACGTCCGACCTCCCGGGCGGGGTGGTCAACATCCTCTCCGGCGGGACCGCCGAGATCGCGGCCCCCCTCGCCGCGCACCAGGACGTCAACGGCATCGACCTGACCGGCGCGGACGAGGCGCTCGCCAAGGAGCTGGAGATCGCCGCCGCCGACAACCTCAAGCGGGTACGCCGCCCGCACCCCGAGTCCTGGACCGCCGACCCGGGCACGCACCGCCTGACGGCCTTCCTGGAGACGAAGACGGTCTGGCACCCGACGGGCTCCCTGGGCGCGTCGGGCTCGGCGTACTAGACACGAAGCAGCGCAGAACGGCAAGGCCCTGCCTCACCCAAGGGAGGCAGGGCCTTGCCGCGTCCGGCTCACCCCGGCAGCAGCCGTACCGCGTCGCCCACCAGGGGCAGGTCCTTCAGGGCGCCGCCGCTGGTGAGGGGGTCGGTGACGATGGCGGTGGAGATCGGCTTGAAGTCGGCGACCTGGGTGCCCACCGAGTTGTCCAGGGGGTCGGTGCCCGTGCCGGCCAGGGGGTTCAGCTTGAGGGTCTTGACCGGGCGCAGGGCCCCCGCGGCCGAGTAGCCGAGGGCGGTGCCGACCGCCTGGCCCGCCACCGGGATATCGACGATCGGCGCGTCGGACGTACCGGAGGCCGGCAGCGGAACCGGGGCCGCCTGGGCCGCGCCGCCGCCCAGACCGAGCGCCGCGGCCCCCACGGTGAGGGTCAGACCGGCGCGCAGCAGAGTGCGGCGCGGGGGAGGGGGAGCTGCGTGACGTGCCATGGGGGTTTCCTGCCTGGGCCGGTGGGTCTCGTACGCGACCGGCGGGTCGCGTGCGTCATCAGAACGCCACGCAGCGTAGTTGAATCCCCGCGCCCGATACCACCAAACCCGCCAAACCGACCGCGGAGGACCACAGAACTCGCCCTTCTGTTCCCCGGGGGTTCACTTCACAGGCGTATGGCTCACACTGGTGTCCCGTGAGCTCTCCCATATTCGCGTCCCGAGTCGTACTGATCACGGGCCCCTCAGGCTCCGGCAAGTCGTCCCTCGCCGCCCGCACCGGGCTGCCCGTGCTGCGGCTCGACGACTTCTACAAAGAGGGCGACGACCCGACGCTGCCCCTGGTCCCCGGCAGTACGGACATCGACTGGGACTCCCCCCTGTCCTGGGACACGGACGCCGCCGTCGCGGCGGTCGTGGAGCTGTGCCGTACGGGCCGTACGACCGTCCCCGTCTACTCCATCTCCACCAGCGCGCGCGTGGACACGGAGGTTCTCGGCCTCGGGGACGCCCCGGTCTTCCTCGCGGAGGGCATCTTCGCCGCCGACATCGTCGCGCGCTGCCGGGAGCTGGGGGTGCTGGCCGACGCGCTCTGTCTGCGGGGGCGCCCCTCGACCACCTTCCGGCGGCGGCTCCTGCGCGATCTGCGCGAGGGGCGCAAGTCGGTGCCGTTCCTGCTGAGGCGCGGGTGGCGGCTGATGCGGGCGGAGCGCGCGATCGTCGCGCGGCAGACCGCGCTCGGCGCGCACCCGTGCGACAAGGCGGAGGCGCTGGACCGTATCACCGCGGCGGCTGCCCGTACGACGGAGGACGTCACCCCCACCACGAGCGGCGCGTAGAAAGCACGCGGACACGGCGGCGCATGAAAGGCATATGAAGAAGCGGGACCTCACAAGACCCCCCAGGCCTGTGCGTGGTCCCGCTTCTTCCGGTGATCCCCCGTGATCCCCGTTCTCCGTGCTCCCGCCGCCTCCCCCGAGACGACGGGCCTTGCCTTCCCCGTACTCCCGCCGCCTCCCCCAAGACAGCGGGCCTTGCCTTCCCCGTACTCCCGCCGCCTCCCCCAAGACAGCGGGCCTTGCTTTCCCCCTGCCCTCAGGCGACCAGTTCGCCGAAGGACTCTTCCTCGTCACGGCCGAAGCTGAGGACCTCGTCCTCGCGCAGCCGGCGGAGCGACCGCCAGATGCTCGACTTCACCGTGCCGACACTGATGTCGAGGATGTCCGCGATCTCGGGATCGGTGCGGCCCTCGTAGTAGCGCAGGACGAGCATCGTGCGCTGGAGTTCGGGGAGGCGCGCGAGCGCCTGCCAGAGCACCGCGCGCAGCTCCGTGCCGCGCATCGCGTCGGTGTCGCCCGCCGTCTCCGGCAACTCCTCCGTCGGGTACTCGTTGAGCTTGCGCCTGCGCCAGGCGCTGATGTGCAGATTGGTCATGGTGCGGCGGAGATAGCCCCCGACCGCGGCCTTGTCGCTGATCCTGTCCCAGGCCCGGTACGTCGAGAAGAGGGCGCTCTGGAGCAGGTCCTCGGCCTCGAACCGGTCGCCGGTCAGGTGGTACGCAGTCGCGTACAGGGAGGCTCGGCGCTCCTGGACGTAAGCGGTGAACGCCGCTTCGGCGTCCCCCCGCTCCCCCGTTGCCCCCGTGGCCGTCCGGAGCGTCCGCTCCCCCGTGCCCTCCCCGTACGCGACTCCCCCGATGCCCGTGCTGGGCGCCTGGAGTATCTGGGTGGCGTCAGCCATCGCCCGGTACGACGGCGTGTGCTGACGCCCGGCACCGCGAACGCACCCCCGCCCGTTCACGGCGCCGGACTTCTCGCTGCTCCGTACATCGTGAAGACGCGTGATCACTGCGCTTGAGGTGGTGCCGTGCAGTGCGTTCATCCCGCGCCCCCCGTCGGTTGGAGTCTGCTTCGTTCCGTGTGCCAACGAGCTTGCCGACGCAGTTTCATGGCCCTGTCCTTCGACTGTCACAGGCCTGTCACAGGGGCCTCCACCACTTGCGGAAGAACCAGCGGAGGAACCACTGGCGGAACCGCGGGAAGAAACGCGGGAAGAAGCACGGGAGAAGTACGGAATGGGTGGGAGCGCTCCAACTGTCGAAGTCCGGTCCACCCATGAGACAGAATGACCGACGTGCCTTTCCTGTTGCTGATCGAGGACGACGACGCCATCCGCACGGCCCTCGAACTCTCGCTGTCACGCCAGGGCCACCGTGTGGCCACCGCGGCGACGGGAGAGGACGGCCTCAAACTGCTGCGGGAGCAGCGGCCGGATCTGATCGTGCTGGATGTGATGCTGCCCGGCATCGACGGTTTCGAGGTCTGCCGTCGGATCAGGCGCACCGACCAGTTGCCGATCATCCTGCTGACCGCGCGCAGCGATGACATCGATGTGGTGGTCGGGCTGGAGTCCGGGGCCGACGACTATGTGGTGAAGCCCGTACAGGGCCGGGTGCTGGACGCCCGGATCCGCGCGGTGCTGCGGCGGGGCGAGCGGGAGTCCACGGATTCCGCGACGTTCGGCACTCTGGTGATCGACCGTTCCGCGATGACGGTCACCAAGGACGGCGAGGACATGCAGCTCACCCCGACCGAGCTGCGGCTGCTGCTGGAGCTGAGCCGTCGCCCCGGACAGGCGCTGTCGCGCCAGCAGTTGCTGCGGCTGGTGTGGGAGCACGACTACCTCGGCGACTCGCGGCTGGTGGACGCGTGTGTACAGCGTCTGCGCGCGAAGGTGGAGGACGTGCCGTCCTCCCCGACCCTGATCCGTACGGTACGCGGCGTGGGCTACCGGCTGGACGCGCCTTCGTGAGCCAGGTGACCTCGGACAACGGTACGGACGACACCGGCGCGGACCCGGCAGCGCCCCCCGCCCCGGCGCCCGACCCGCGTGGCAGGTCCACGAAGCGGGCGATCCTCACCGGCCTGCGCTGGACCAGCCTGCGGCTGCGGCTCGTCGTCGTCTTCGGCGCCGTCGCGCTGACCGCCGCCGTCTCCGCCTCGGGCATCGCGTACTGGCTCAACCGCGAGGCCGTGCTGACCCGTACGCAGGACTCGGCCCTGAAGGACTTCAAGCAGGAGATGCAGAACCGCGCCGCCGAGCTGCCCCTCCGGCCCAGTCAGGCCGAACTCCAGAGCACCGCCGACCAGATGGCGGGCGACAACTCCGGTTACAGCGTGCTGCTGATCGGCGAGCGCGCGCAGGGCAAGCCCATCGTCGGCGCCTCCGACCCGGACGCCTTCACCCTCGACGACGTACCGAAGTCGCTCCAGGACGCGGTGAACGACAAGCAGGACGTCACCAACGGCAACAAGCATCCGTACCACGTCTTCTGGCAGCGCACCGAGCGCGGTGACACCCCCTATCTGGTGGGCGGTACGCGGATCATCGGCGGCGGTCCGACCGGGTATCTGTTCAAGTCCCTGGAGGCGGAGCGCGCGGATCTCAACTCGCTCGCCTGGTCGCTGGGGATCGCCACCGCCCTCGCGCTCGTCGGCTCGGCGCTGCTGGCGCAGGCCGCCGCCACGACCGTGCTCAAGCCCGTGCAGCGTCTCGGAGAGGCGGCGCGGCGGCTGGGCGAGGGCAAGCTGGACACCCGGCTGCGGGTGTCGGGGACGGACGAACTGGCCGATCTGTCCCGTACGTTCAACAAGGCGGCCGAGTCGCTCCAGAAGAAGGTCGCCGACATGAGCGCGCGGGAGGAGTCCAGCC
The DNA here is from genome assembly GCF_044752945.1 of Streptomyces sp. NPDC088554. NCBI lineage: Bacteria > Bacillati > Actinomycetota > Actinomycetes > Kitasatosporales > Streptomycetaceae > Streptomyces > Streptomyces sp. NPDC088554. Next base: position 78,533 of record NZ_JBIVMF010000024.1, read on the forward strand.
GCCGCTTCGTCGCCGACATGTCGCACGAGCTGCGCACCCCGCTGACCGCGCTCACCGCCGTCACGGAGGTCCTGGAGGACGAGGCGGACAGCCTCGACCCGATGATCGCGCCCGCGGTGACGCTGGTGGTGAGCGAGACCCGGCGGCTCAACGTCCTGGTGGAGAACCTGATGGAGGTCACCCGCTTCGACGCGGGTACGGCCCGGCTCGTCCTGGACGATGTCGATGTGGCCGACCAGCTCACGGCGTGCATCGACGCGCGCGCCTGGCTGGACGCGGTGGATCTGGACGCCGAGCGCGGCATCATGGCGCGGCTCGATCCGCGCCGACTCGATGTGATCATGGCGAATCTGATCGGCAACGCGCTCAAGCACGGCGGTTCACCGGTCCGGGTGGCGGTGCGGGTGGAGGGCGACTCGCTGGTGATCGCGGTACGGGACCACGGGCCCGGTATCCCCGAGGACGTCCTGCCCCATGTCTTCGACCGCTTCTACAAGGCGAGCGCCTCCCGGCCGCGTTCCGAGGGCAGCGGGCTGGGGCTGTCGATCGCGCAGGAGAACGCGCACATCCACGGCGGCGACATCACCGCGGCCAATGTGCCGTCCGGCGGCGCGATGTTCGTCCTGCGGCTGCCCCGCGGCGACGAGCCCCACGACGCGGACCACCAGGACTGCGAGGAAGAGCGGACGGAGCGGGACGCGCGGGCCAAGGGCCAGGGCGGCGACCGCACGGCGACGGGCGGCACGCCATGACATCGAGCAGCGGTACGGACCGACCGGCCCGGGACGTCCGGCGCGGGCGGCTGCCGCGTCTCGTCGGCGCGGCCGTGCTCACCGCGCTCGCCACACTCTCGGCGGGGTGCGGGATCAGGACCACCTCCATACCGGTGGACGCGGGTTCGGCGCCCTCGCGGCTGCCGTGCGAGACCTCCGGAAACGGTGTGATCACACAGTCGCAGCCAGGGGTACCCGTACGGGTCTATCTGCTCTGCGCCTCCGGGCTCTCGTCGGTGGAACGTACCGCCCGGATCCCCACCGGCGACGGTACGGGCAGCGCCGACGGCACCGTCGGCACGTCCGACAGCCGGCTCCGGACAGCCCAGGGGCTCCTGGACGAACTGCTGGCCCAGCCGTCGGCCATCGAGCGGGAGGCGGGCTTCTCCACCTCCGTACGAGGGCCGCTGATCGTCTCCGCGGCGCACCGCGGCGACCCGGCCGGCACGCTGCGGCTCAGCCGCCAGCCGGAGGACCTGCCGATGGCCGCGCTCGCCCAGATCGTCTGTACGTTGACCGAGAGCGAGGCCACGGACGGCCAGGTGGTCCTGGGCGGCCCCGGCGCCTATCCGCCGCGCGAGTACGCGTGCGACCAGGAGACGAAGAGCCACCCGGACAAGGTGATCCCGACCGTGGCGCCGGCCACGCCGTCCACCGCGTCCCCGGCGCCCACGTCCGCTCCGTAGCGGACGCGTCACGTTCCGCCGTACGGGTGATACCAGTCTCATGGAGCCGTTCGTCGGTTTCGGGCGGAACCGATCCCGTCGGGGGTCGCGTCTTGGGGGGCGTGCGTCAAGGTCCGGACGGCAGTGCCGTCATCCGCTTCCGCAGGGTGGGGTTCGCCCTCCTCCTCGCGCATCTGCTGCTGGTGGCGTGGCTGACGCTCCGCCCGCTCGATGCCTTGTGGGTGAACGCGGCCAATCTGACGCCGTTCGCGGGGATCAAGGCGGATCTGGCGCTGGGGCCCCTGGAGGCCACCCGCCGCATCGGTGAGGGACTGCTCCTGCTCGCCCCGCTCGGGGTGCTGCTGCCGCTGGTGGACGGCAGGCTCGCCGTCTCCTTCTGGGCCTCCCTGGCCCGTACGGTCACGGCGGGCGCCCTGATCTCGCTCGGTATCGAGCTGCTCCAGACCGCGGTGCCCGGCCGGGTGGTGGACGTGGACTCGCTGCTGCTGAACACCGCCGGGGTGGCGCTGGCGCATCTGGCGGTGGTCCCGGCGGGCCGGGCGCGGCTGCGCAGGAGCGGCCGCGGCCGTACGGTACGCCGGGCGCGGCAGCGCGCCGGGGACGGCCGGAACCGCGAACGCGCCCACGGACGCGCCCCCGAACGGGACCACGGGCAGGGCCGCGCCGGGGACCGTGCCAAGGAGCTCTCCCATGAGCGCGCCCAGGAGCACGCCAGGAAGGCGGCGCGTCAGGGTTCCCGGGAGGAAACCCCTCAGGGGGCTACCCCGACGATTCCCAGGGTCGGTATCGCCCCGTAGGGCGATGTTTGTCCCCCTCGGCCGGCTCCATCATGGAGGCACAGGGAAGGGCCCATGAAGAGAGGCTCCCCCGACGCTCTGACGAAGGAGCCCCACCATGGCCGCAGCACTGGTCCGCCCCCGCAACGGACGGATACTCGGCGGGGTGTGCGCGGCGCTGGCACGGCGCTTCGGCACCTCCGCGACCACCATGCGGGTGATCTTCCTGGTCTCCTGTCTGCTGCCCGGCCCGCAGGTCCTGCTCTACCTGGCGCTGTGGATGCTGCTGCCGGGCGAGAAGGCCGGCTCCGGCGCCTCGCCCGCCTGGTAGCCCACTGGACGTACGTGCGCGCGTACCGCCGTAGATGCCCGGTACGCACGTACGTACATGCGGACAGTGGGGCGCACCACCCGATGCGGGTGGTGCGCCCCACTGTCCGTGTCCCGGGGCCACCGACTAGAGCGGCAGTCCGTTGAGTCCGTTGCCGCCCTTGCCGAGGCCCTTGCCCAGGCCGTTGATCGGCAGTCCGCCGAGGAGCCCGCCGATGGGGTCCTTGGCCGCGTCCACCTTCGGCGCGGCGGCGGCCTTGGCCTTGGCGGCCTTCGGGGCGGTCTGCTCGACGGTCCTGACCGCCGCACGGCCCACGGCCACGACCTCGGTGGCGGGCGCGGGGAGCTTCTCGGCGACCGACTCCAGCGGCAGCGTCTTCACGACGGTGCCGACGGTGTCCAGCGCGGCGCCGGTGTCCGGGATCGCGGGGGCGGCGGAGGCGCTGCCCGCCGCGGCGGCGGCGAAGGCGGCACCGAGGGCGGCGGCACCGATGGTCTTGATGGCGGACTGCTTCATCTGGGATTTCGTCCTTGAGAAGGAGGGAAGGGGATAATGCGAGCGGCTCCGCAAGTTAGCCAGACGCGCGCGTGCCCCGCAAATACCCGAGAGCGGCCGGAATTCCGTGTCCCCGGCCGCTCACCGATCCCCGCGATCTAACCGATCAGACCGAAGAACCGCTGGTCGCAGCGGTCTGCTTGAACAGCCATTCGGATTTCAGCGCGGCATATCCAGGCTTGATCACGTCATTGATCATGGCCAGTCGTTCATCGAAAGGAATGAAAGCTGATTTCATCGCATTGACAGAGAACCACTGCATGTCGTCGAGCGTGTAGTCGAATGCGTCGACCAGCAGCTCGAATTCACGGCTCATGCTCGTGCCGCTCATCAGCCTGTTGTCCGTGTTCACCGTGGCGCGGAAGTGAAGCTTGCGGAGCAGCCCGATGGGGTGTTCGGCGTACGAGGTCGCCGCGCCGGTCTGGAGGTTGGAGCTGGGGCACATCTCCAGCGGGATGCGCTTGTCCCGTACGTACGCGGCGAGCCGGCCCAGCTTCACCGAGCCGTCCTCGGCGACCTCGATGTCGTCGATGATGCGCACGCCGTGGCCGAGCCGGTCGGCGCCGCACCACTGGAGCGCCTGCCAGATCGAGGGCAGGCCGAATGCCTCGCCGGCGTGGATGGTGAAGTGGTTGTTCTCGCGCTTCAGATACTCGAACGCGTCGAGGTGCCGGGTGGGCGGGAAGCCCGCCTCGGCGCCCGCGATGTCGAAGCCGACGACACCCGTGTCGCGGTGACGGTTGGCGAGTTCGGCGATCTCCAGGGCGCGGGCCGCGTGCCGCATGGCGGTGAGCAGGGCACCGACCCTGATGCGGTGGCCGTTCTCGCGGGCGAGGCGCTCGCCCTCGCGGAAACCCTCGTTGACGGCCGCGACGACCTCTTCGAGGGTCAGCCCCGCCTCCAGGTGCTGCTCGGGGGCGTACCGCACCTCCGCGTAGACAACGCCGTCCTCGGCGAGGTCCACGGCGCACTCCGCCGCGACCCGGAAGAGCGCGTCACGGGTCTGCATGACAGCGCAGGTGTGGGCGAAGGTCTCCAGATAGCGTTCCAGCGAACCGGAGTCGGCGGCCTCGCGGAACCAGAGGCCGAGTTTGTCGGATTCCTGCTCCGGCAGGGCTTCGTAACCGATCTCGCGGGCGAGATCGATGATCGTGCCGGGGCGCAGCCCGCCGTCCAGGTGGTCGTGAAGGAGAACCTTGGGGGCGCGGCGGATCTGGTCGGCGGTGGGCGGACGGTAGGTCTGGCTCGTCATCCCGGCACTCTAACGCCTCTGCGGCTACGCGCGTAGAGCCATCCCGGGACGCGGACAGCCGCGTACCGCCGGTTAGCGGGCGGCTCCGGCGGGACGACACGCGGAGCGCGACCGGACGATACGTAACAGTGACCGCGCGGACGGGTGGCGTACACCTCTCCTTCTGAGACTGTTCGACCATGGGACAGCACGCGGTTCCCGAGCCGGGGGGACATACGACCGGCCGGGACGGAGAGGCACGCGCTCCACGCGCGGAGCCGGACGGACCACGGGCGGTACTGGGCCGGGCGGTCGTCGCGCCCGCCGAGGGAGCGTCGGTCGGGGGCGTGGTGCTGGTGCTCCCCGAGGGCGCGCCGGTCTCCACCCGGGGGCCTTCGGTGCTCGCCCGCGCGCGGATGGCCCCGCTGGCACGCTCGCTGGCCAGGGCCGGAGCACCGGAGGGGCTGGTGGTACATGTGGTGCGCTACACCCGGCGCGGCTGGAACGGCGCGGAGGCGGCCCTCGCGGCGGACGCCGACCGGGCGGTCCAGGAGGTCGTACGGCGGTACGGGGACGTCCCGGTCTGCCTCGCCGGACACGGCATGGGCGGCCGGGCGGCGCTGCGCGCGGCGGGCCATCCGGCCGTCAACTCCGTACTGGCGATGGCCCCCTGGCTCCCGGAGGCGGACGAGGAGCTGGAGCCGGAGCCCGTACGGCAGTTGGTGGACCGGCAGGTACTGATCATGCACGGCACCAATGACAAGCGCACCGACCCCGAACTCTCCTACCGGCTGGCCGAGCGCGCCAAGAAGACCCATCGCGACATCTGCCGCTTCGAGGTCCACTCCGACGGCCACGCACTGCGCCAGCACCACGCCGAAGTCCTCGCGCTGGCCTCGGACTTCGTCCTGGGCGCGCTGCTGTCCCGTACGTACTCCCGGCCGGTCACGGACGCGCTGGCGGCGCCGCCGCCGCTCGGGCTGCGGATGCCGCTGGCGGCGGGGTTCGGCCGGTCGCTGCGGCCATAAGACCGGCCCGTCCGGGCCAACCACCTCCGTCAGGTGAGGAGTTGGCCCCGGCGCGACAGCAGGAAGCGTTTGAAGGCCGCGACCGGCGGGGTGTCCGGGTGGCCGTCGAGCCAGGCGACGCCGATCTCCCGTACCGCGCGCGGCGCCGTGACCGTCAGCTCGACCACCCCCGGGCGGGCCACGGCGGGCGGCGGGAGCAGCGCCACGCCGAGGCCCGCGGCGACCAGCCCGCGCAGGGTCTCGGCCTCCTCGCCCTCGAAGGCGACGCGCGGCCGGAACCCCGCCTCGGCGCAGAGGTCGTCGGTGATCCGGCGCAGCCCGTACCCCGGTTCGAGGGTGACGAACGTTTCGTCGGCGGCTTCGGCGAGGCGTACGCGGCGGCGCACCGCGAGCCGGTGGTCGTCGGGGACGACGAGCCGCAGCCGCTGTTCGTCGAGGCGGCGGGCGACCAGATCGGGCGCGTCCGGCACGGGTGAGGTGAGGCAGAGGTCGAGGTCGCCCGCGCGCAGCCGCTCGATCATCGCCTCGCCGTAGTTCTGGACGAGTTGGAACCGCACCCGGGGATGGTCCGCGCGGAAGGCCCTGATCAGGCCGGGGACGGTCTCGGAGCCCAGGGTGTGCAGAAAGCCGAAGGCGACCTTGCCGGACGCCGGATCCGCGTCCGCCCGTACGGACTCGGCCGCGCGCTCGACCTCGGCGAGGGCGCGTTCGACCGAGGTGAGGAAGGCGCGCCCGGCCGGGGTGAGGGAGACCGTACGGCCCTTGCGGGCGAACAGCGCGAGCCCGAGGTCCTGTTCCAGCCGGACCATCGCGCGGGAGAGCGTGGACTGCGGGACGTCCATGTCGTGGGCGGCGCGGGTCACATGCTCGTGGCGGGCGACCCCGGCGAAGTACGCGAGGCGGGGCGCGAGGATCGCGGACCAGGACGCGGGGTCGAGTCCCGCCTCGTCGTCCGGCGGCCCCTCCCCCTCCGGACCCGGGCCCGGCCTTCGGGTGTGACCCATGTCGTGTTCGTAACTGCTCCATGACATGCGCGGCCCCGACCTCTGCTTATGCACCATGGGAACGATTATCACCATTCCATGCATTGGACGCATGAACCGGCGGAGTTTACCTTCGAACACATGCCTCCAGTCAGTACCGGGGCACCCGTCACCACGGGTGCCTCCGCCGCGCCGTCCACCCAGCCCGCCGCCTCCACCTCCGTCGACCGGCGTCTCGCCCCGGGCCGCCCCGGCTACCGCCGGATGAGCCTCGCGCTCTTCGCCGCCGGGGTCGCGACCTTCGCACTGCTGTACTCCACGCAGGCGCTGCTGCCCGCCATCTCCGCCGGGTTCGGTGTGACGGCGGGTCAGGCCAGTTGGACGGTCTCGGCGGCGACCGGGGCGCTCGCCCTGTTCGTCCTGCCGCTGAGCGCGCTGTCGGAGCGGTTCGGGCGGCGGCGAATGATCACCGTCTCGCTGGTGGTCGCGGTGGCGCTCGGGCTGCTGGTGCCGTTCGCGCCGAACGTCGAGTCGCTGGTCGCGCTGCGCGCGCTCCAGGGCGCGGCGCTCGCCGGGATCCCGGCGTCGGCGATGGCGTTCCTGGCGGAGGAGGTACGGCCGAAGGCGCTGGTCACCGCGATCGGCCTGTTCGTCGCGGGCAACAGCGTCGGCGGGATGAGCGGCCGTATCGTCGCCGGCTGGATCGCCCAGCTGTGGGGCTGGCGGGCGGCGCTCGCCGCGGTCGGGCTGCTGGCCGTGGCCTGCGCGGTGGTCTTCCGGCTGCTGATACCCCGGGACCGGCACTTCACCCCGAGGTCGCTGAGCCCGCGCGCGCTGGCGAGGACGGTCGGCGGGCATCTCTCCGATCCGCTGCTGCGCAGGCTGTACGCGATCGGCGGGCTGTTCATGATGGTGTTCGGCGCGGTCTACACCGTGATCGGCTACCGGCTGGTGGCGGAGCCTTTCGACCTCCCGCAGGGCGTGATCGGTTCGATCTTCCTGGTCTATCTGGTCGGTACGGTCTCCTCGGCGGCGGCCGGACGGCTGGTCGAGCGGCTGGGCCGGCGTGGCGCGCTGTATCTGGCGGTGTCGACGACGACGGCCGGTCTGCTGCTGTCGCTGTCGGACACGCTGGCCCTGGTGCTCCTCGGGCTGGTGCTGATCACGGCGGGCTTCTTCGCCGGCCACGCGGTCGCCTCGGCCGCGGTGAGCCGTACGGCCACGTCGGGCCGCGCACAGGCCTCGGCGCTCTACCAGTCCTCGTACTACCTGGGCAGCAGCCTCGGCGGCACGCTCGGCGCGGTCGCCTTCCACGCGGGCGGCTGGAACGCGACGGTGGGGCTGGGACTGCTCGCGGTGCTCGGCGTCGTATCGGTCACGCTGTACGGGACGCACACGGCGCGGGTCGAACGGCGGCGGCTGTACCCGGCGTAACCCTGCCTTTCCTCACCTTGATCACCTAACACCCGATCAGGAAATAAAACTTCGCATCCGTGCAACTACGGACACAGCTCGGCCGTCTACCATCCCGAACGGACCACGTCATGTGCCAGGGACGGCAAACGGGGAGCGGGGAGCAGGACAGATGCGACGGATAGGACAGATAACGCGCAGAGGGGCCGTGGCGGCGGGCATCGCCGCGCTGGTGGTCCCCCTGACGGTGGCGGTGGCCGGGGCCACTCCGGCGGCGGCCGCCGCCTCGTGTACGGCGACGACGGGTCCGTACCAGAAGCAGGTGGAGAAGTTCCTCGGCCGGGCGGTGGACGGAAAGCAGTCCACCGCCGACTGCGTGGCCATCCGCTCCTTCCAGTCGACGCACGGCATCACCCCCGCCGCGGGCTACGCCGGAGCCGTCACCTGGGGCGTGATGGATCTGATGAACCAGCAGAAGGCGGCGGGCAAGACCCCCGACAAGGCCGGCAAGTGCCCGACCGACAAGGGCCGGATCGCCTGCGTCGACCTCACCCGCCAGCTGAGCTGGATCCAGGACGGCAAGAAACTGGCGTACGGACCCGTGCCCATCCGCAGCGGACGCAAGGGGTACGAGACCAGGACCGGGCTGAAGACGGTCTACTGGCGGAGCAAGGACCACGTCTCGTCGATCTACGACGTGCCGATGCCGTACAGCCAGTTCTTCGACGGCGGCCAGGCGTTCCACTCGGTCAACCTGAGCATGTGGAACCCGCCGGGCTCGCACGGCTGCGTCAACATGACCAAGGCCGACGCCTCGACGTACTGGTCGATGCTGAAGACCGGTGACGACGTGTACGTGTACGGGCGCAAGCCGGGCACCTGAGCCGTCGCCCGGGCCATCCGTCCGCGGCATCCGTCCGAGCCGGTCGCCCGAGCCGGTCGTCTGCGCCATTCCTCTGCGCCGGTCGGTTCCATCCGGAAGACTGGTCACCGACCGGATTCACGTGGGGCTACTGGGGTGACGACGCGATGAGCGATCTTGCTGCGAGAGATGAACTGGACTCCCGGCTGGAGCAGTACAGAACGGAGCTGACGGGCTACTGCTACCGGATGCTGGGCTCGCCGTTCGAGGCCGAGGACGCCGTACAGGACACGATGGTGCGCGCCTGGAAGAGCCTCGACAAGTTCGAGGGCCGCTCCTCGCTCCGGTCGTGGCTCTACCGCATCGCGACCAACGTCTGTCTGGACATGCTCAACGCGGGCAACCGCAGGGCCCGTCCGATGGACCTCTCCGGCCCGACCCCGGTCGCCCAGGCCCAGCTCAGCGCCCGCCCGGAGAACGTCTGGCTGGAGCCGGTGCCGGACGGCCGGGTGCTGCCCTCGGTCACCGACCCGGCGGAGACGGCCGTATCGCGCGAGACGATCCGACTGGCCTTCGTCGCGGCGCTCCAGCACCTCCCGCCGAAGCAGCGGGCCGTGCTGATCCTGCGCGAGGTGCTGTCCTGGAAGGCGAGCGAGGTCGCGGAGCTGCTGGACACGACGGTCGCCTCCGTCAACAGCGCGCTCCAGCGGGCCCGTACGACGATCGCGGAGTCCGAATCCGCGTCGGCGTCCTCGCCGGGCGCGGTGGCCGAGGTGCTCGACGACGAGCACAAGGAGCTGCTGGAGCGCTATGTCGCGGCCTTCGAGGGGTACGACATGAAGGCGCTGACCGCACTGCTCCACGACGACGCGAAGTTCACGATGCCGCCGTTCGACCTCTGGCTCCAGGGACACGACAACATCACCGGCTTCATGCTGGGCATCGGCGCGGGCTGCCGGGGCTCGCGCCTCATCCCGACCGTGGCCAACGGCTCGCCCGCCTTCGCGCACTACAAGCCGGCGGAGTCGGGCGAGGGTTACACGCCGTGGGCGCTCCAGGTCATCGAGATCGAGAAGGGGGAGATCGTCGCGATGAACTTCTTCCTGGACACGCCGAGGTGGTTCCCCCTGTTCGACCTGCCGCTGGCACCGGAGTTCCAGGACGTGTTGCGAAAGTAGCGCCGTCCGCCCGTAGGACGGGCCCGGCGGCGTCCGGTCCGTGCGATCGCAAGGCGGTGGGGCCTCCCCCGGACAGAGTCCGGGGGAGGTGGCTGGAGGGGTGCGTGCCAGGCGCCGCCGGGCTGGGGGCACTCCCGGACCCACTTGCCTATCGGCCTGCTGCCGGACCGGCAGGGCCGAGGGTCGGCCGGGCCCTGAAGACGGACCTTCCTCGACGCCCTGCGCGCGCGGGCCGTCGAGGCCGTCCATCTATCTGTGCATGCCGGTCGCCGACACCCGGGCCAGGGCCTTCTACGACCGGCTCGGCTTCCACGGGATACCGGTGCCCGCCCCTGGCCCCGTCGCCCGCCTGGGGCGTACGACCGCCCGCCGATCCCCGTACGCCCCGGGGCACCGGCCCTTCGTCGTCAGCAGCCGATGCGGGTGGCGGAGAGCGCCAGGTCGTCCAGGTCCGCGTTGAAGACGGCGGGCGTCGGATTGTCCTGGAATACCTGCCAGCCGAAACTCACCGTGTTGAATTCGGGGAAGACGAAATCGACGTCGGCGCCACCGTGGTTGCGGGTGTCGACCGTGAGGTCCGGCTTTTCCTCGCCGTCGATCCACACGGTGATGCGATTGTCCGAGGCGTCCATCTGCCATTCCAGACACTGCCAGGCGGCGTCGGTCGCGGGCGCCGATTCCTTGAACTCCGTCCAGTCCCCGGTCGGGCCGAGGTCCGAGCCCACACCGTAGAAGTTGGCGTTCTTCTCCCCGAAGAACTGCCCGCCCAGCGGCCGGATGAGCCCGTCACCCTTCCCCTGCGCCTCAACCATGATCCAGTGGGCGAAGTCCGGTGCCGTGGGGAACGTCTCGACGCGCATCCGGATCCGCCCGAAGAAGCTGTTCGCGGGCGGCTCAAGGCCGTTCACCTTGATGAACGCCTTGCCGTTGCCATCGGTACGCACCCGGACGAAGCGGCCGTCGGCACTCTCGTCCGCGCCGGGCTCCGTCACGGTGAGCGAACCGGCGCGGAGGTCGGTCTCCCACGCGGAGCTCTGCGCCGGGCCCGCCGCGAGGGATTCGAAGTCCTCGCAGAAGAGCAATTCCGAATTGGCGCCACATGTCCCCGCAGACGGCGAAGGCGTTCCCGCCGACGCGGAATAGACGGTGACGGCACCGGCGGTGATTCCCAGCAGTGCGGCGAGCATGGTCAGCCGTCCACGAACAGACTTCTTCTTGTGCATGAGAGGAAGTTAGCAAGGCCGTAGCGAACGCAACCAGAGGCAAACATCCCGGATCACCGAGCCAACTGGGCTCATACGGAGGAGAGTTCGCCCTTATTTGCGCTCAATAACCCGAGCCGTCCCGCCCGTCCGGCCACGGATCCACCCCGCCCCCGCTCGGACCGATCAGACCGCCGAGCCCCACCAGGTCCAGCAACGGCCCCAACTCCCTTGGCACGCCACGCAGATGGAGGTGGCGGCCGTGTCTTCGGGCGGCGAGATGGAGACGGGCGAGCAGGTCGACAGCCGGAAGACCGGGCCGGACCAGGCCGCCGACATCACAGATCACCTTCCCGGGCCCGGCGGGGACGGTCGTCGTCAGTCGCGTACTCAGGTCTTCGTACAGCCCGGGAACGTCGGCCGGGGTGAGCTGTCCGGCGACGACGAGCACGATCGGTTCTGTGGCATCCACACGGGGAAGACCGGTCGACGCCCCGGAACTCATCGCGGCGATCGGGATACGGCCCGTACGGCGTGGCGGCGGCCCGTGCCGCCGGGATGCGCGCGTTCGGCCACGCGGGCGGGCTGAGGGCGGCGCACCGGCCGGCCGGGCCGGGGACCGTGGTCTCCGAGGACATGCGGGAGCTGCCGGGGCTGCCGTCGGGCCGGTCGACGGGCCGGCGCCCCGGCTCCGCGGTCGGTCGACGGGGAAGTCGCCTGTGCCGATCACCAGGTCGAAGGGGTCGGCAGGGTGGGTTTGCCTCCGTACTCGACCGCCTGGAGCATGCGGTACGTGCCACCTTCGGGCTCGCCATGGAGCGTTACGAATCCCCCGCCCGACATCCAGGGATCGAGCAGCAGAGAGAGCGGAATACCCGCCTGGCATAACCGTGCACTTTGGCGATGCGGTCATTGTGGGCGTTGCTCCGTGAGGTGATCTCGACAACGAGCTTCGCCCGGCCCGTGGGAACAGCTCACCGGGGGCGGGCCTGTCCTGCTCCGCCACCACCATCAGGTCCGGGATGTACAGCCCCCTGCGACTTGGTACAACCGCGTCCTGCGTCTGGAAGACATGCCCCTCCTCCGAGATCACAGCGAGCAGGCGGCGATGGACGAGAGAAGCGGTGAGTGGTGGTCCCAGGACGGCGACGGTGACACGGTGATGATCCCCTCGATGATCTCCACCTTGCAGCCCTCGGGTGCGTCCTTCTCCTTCCGGAGACGGACGAGGTCGCCCCAGCCCTGCTCGGGCCCGTGGTCGACAGTGAGTGCGCTCATGGCGGTCTCCATCTCTGTCCGTCACCGATCCCAGCATGCCGAACGGGATCGGCGGACGTCCGCCGATCCCGTTCACCCGAAAGGGGTTTGCGCAGGTCAGGCGATACGTTCCCGCACCACCGGGACCGTGCGGTACGGCGTGCCGGGGGCGTCGATGTCGTAGGTGCCCGTCAGCGCCTCGGTCGCGTACGCGAACTTCTCCGGGGTGTCCGTGTGCAGGGTCAGCAGGGGCTGGCCCGCGGTGACCGTGTCGCCGGGCTTGGCGTGGATCTCCACGCCGGCGCCCGCCTGGACCGGGTCCTCCTTGCGGGCGCGGCCCGCGCCGAGGCGCCAGGCGGCGACGCCGACGCCGTACGCGTCGAGGCGGGTCAGGACGCCGGAGGACGGGGCGGTGATCACCTGACGCTCGCGGGCGACCGGGAGCGTGGCGTCCGGGTCGCCGCCCTGCGCGGCGATCATGCGGCGCCAGACGTCCATGGCGGAGCCGTCCGCGAGGGCCTTCGCCGGGTCGGCGTCGGGCAGGCCCGCCGCGTCGAGCATCTCGCGGGCGAGGGCGAGGGTCAGCTCGACGACGTCCGCCGGGCCGCCGCCCGCGAGGACCTCGACCGACTCACGGACTTCGAGGGCGTTGCCCGCGGTGAGGCCGAGGGGGGTGGACATGTCGGTGAGCAGGGCGACCGTGCGGACACCGTGGTCGGTGCCGAGGCCGACCATGGTGGAGGCCAGCTCGCGGGCGTCCTCGATGGTCTTCATGAACGCGCCGGTGCCGACCTTGACGTCCAGGACCAGCGAACCGGTCCCCTCGGCGATCTTCTTGGACATGATCGAGGAGGCGATCAGCGGGATCGCCTCGACGGTGCCGGTGACATCGCGGAGCGCGTACAGCTTCTTGTCGGCGGGGGCCAGTCCGTCGCCCGCCGCGCAGATGACCGCGCCGGTGGTCTCCAGGACGTGCAGCATCTCCTCGTTGGAGAGCAGCGCCCGCCAGCCGGGGATGGACTCCAGCTTGTCGAGCGTGCCGCCGGTGTGGCCGAGTCCCCGGCCGCTGAGCTGCGGTACGGCGGCGCCGCACGCGGCGACCAGCGGGGCCAACGGCAGGGTGATCTTGTCTCCGACGCCGCCGGTGGAGTGCTTGTCGGCCGTGGGGCGGGACAGCGCGGAGAAGTCCATGCGCTCGCCGGAGGCGATCATGGCGGCGGTCCAGCGGGCGATCTCCGTACGGTTCATGCCGTTGAGCAGGATCGCCATCGCGAGCGCCGACATCTGCTCGTCGGCGACCTCGCCGCGCGTGTAGGCGTCGATCACCCAGTCGATCTGCTCCGGGCTCAGCTCGCCCCGGTCGCGCTTGGTGCGGATGACTGAGATGACGTCCATGGTGGTCCTTAGTGAGTGTGAGATAAGGCGGTCCCGGGGGAGCCGGATCACGGCTCTCCCCGGGACCGGGTTCAGCGGAGGTGCCCCGGCCCGAAGGCCTGCGGGAGCATCTCGTCGAGTGTGCGCAGCCCGTCCGGGGTCTCCAGGACGAGTTCGGGCCCGCCGAACTCGTACAGCAGCTGACGGCAGCGGCCGCACGGCACGAGCACCTCACCCGTGCCGTCGACGCAGGTGAAGTGGGTGAGCCGGCCGCCGCCGCCCAGCTGGAGGGCGGAGATCATGCCGCACTCGGCGCACAGGCCGAGGCCGTACGAGGCGTTCTCGACGTTGCAGCCGGTGACGGTACGGCCGTCGTCGACCAGGGCCGCGACACCGACCGGGTACTTCGAGTACGGCGCGTACGCGCGGGACATGGCGTCCCGGGCGGCGGCCCGCAGGCCGTCCCAGTCGACGGGGTGCTCGGCTGCCGCGGTCATTTGCCCTGGCCCCTTCGGTACTGGAGTCCGACCGACTTCGGCATGCGCAGGCGTTGCGCGGAGAGCGCGAGGACCAGCAGCGTGGTGACGTAGGGCGCCGCGTCCACGAACTGGCTGGGGACCTGGTCGGTCAGTCCGTACCAGACGAAGAGCAGCGCGGCGACGGCCGCCGAGATCGCGGCGGGGACGTACCTCTTCTTGTAGAGCTGCCAGGCCACGACCAGGACCAGCAGGATCGCCAGGAGCAGCAGCATCGCGTGGACGTTCTCGCCGCCGCCGCGCAGCTTGAGGCTGTCGGTGAAGCCGAAGAGTCCGGCGCCCAGGGCCATGCCGCCGGGCATCCAGTTGCCGAAGATCATCGCGGCGAGGCCGATGTAGCCGCGGCCGCCGGTCTGGCCCTCCTGGTAGATCCCGGTGGAGACGATCGCGAGGAAGGCACCGGCGAGTCCGGCGAGTCCGCCGGAGATCACGACGGCGATGTACTTGTACTTGTAGACGTTGACGCCGAGGGATTCGGCGGCGACCGGGTTCTCGCCGCAGGAGCGCAGCCGCAGGCCGAAGGCGGTGCGCCAGAGGATCCACCAGGTGGCGGGGATCAGCAGCAGGGCCACGACGGTGAGCAGCGACAGATCGGTGACCAGACCGCCGATGATGCCCGCGATGTCGGAGATCAGGAACCAGTGTTTCCCCTGGAGGTCCTGCATCCAGTCGGAGAGTCCCGGGATGGTGATCTCGGGGATGGAGCCGATGCGCGGGGACTGCTTGGAGGAGCCTCCCTCGACGCCGTCGAAGGCGAAGTTGGAGAGGTAGCGGGTGGCTCCGACGGCGAGGATGTTGATGGCCACACCGGAGACGATGTGGTCCACGCCGAAGGTGACGGTGATGACGGCATGCAGCAGTCCGCCGAGGCAGCCGCCCAGGATGCCGACGAGGACGCCGGCCCAGGGGCCCCACTGGAAGCCGGCCCAGGCGCCGAACCAGGTGCCGAGGATCATCATGCCTTCGAGGCCGATGTTGACGACGCCCGCGCGCTCGGCCCACAGGCCGCCGAGTCCGGCGAGGCCGATCGGGATGGCGAGTTCGAGGGCTCCGGCGACCTGGCCGACGGAGGTGATGTCTTCGGCGCCGCTGATCAGCCGTACGAGCGAGACGAGGGCGAGCGCCCCCGCGACGATCAGCAGGATGACGGGCAGCGAGAGCGCCTTGCGGCCGCCGCCCTTCTTGGGCGCGGCGCTCGTGGCAGAGACGGTGCTCGTGTTCGTACTCGTACTCACAGCGCGGACCCCTCCTTCTCGGTCTTGTCGGACGGGTCGGGGTGGGCCTCGGTGCTGAGGGCGCCTCCGGCGGCGAGCTCCTCGCCGACCTTCTGCTGCTGGCGGCGGATTCCGTACCGGCGGACCAGTTCGTAGCTGACCACGACGGAGATCACGATCAGGCCCTGCATGATCGTGGAGATCTCCTTCTCGTACCCGAACTGGTCGAGGGAGGAGGAGGACTTCTCGATGAAGGCGATCAGCAGCGCGCTGAACAGCATGCCCAGCGGGTTGTTGCGGCCGAGCAGGGCGATGGTGATGCCGATGAAGCCGATTCCGGCCGGGAAGTCCAGGCTGTACGTGTGGGAGTCGCCCAGCAGCGTCGGCATGCCGACCAGACCGGCGATCGCGCCGGAGAGCAGCATGGCGGTCAGGGTCATCTTCTTGGCGTCGACGCCGGACGCCTGGGCGGCGCTCTCACTGGCGCCGGTGGCCCGCAGGTCGAAGCCGAAGCGGGTACGGCCGAGGATGAACCAGTACGCGATGCCGCAGGCGGCGGCGACGAAGGTGAAGCCGTAGATCTCGCCGGCCTCGGCGCCCAGGGAGAGTCCGGGGAACCAGCCGGACTCCGGGATGTCCCCGGTGGTCAGGTTGTTGGATCCGGCGGGCTGGACGCCGAAGTTCTTGGCCTGGATCAGCCAGGCGATGACGCTGGTGGCGATGGCGTTGAGCATGATCGTGGCGACGACCTCGCTCACTCCGCGGGTCGTCTTGAGGATGCCCGCGATCCCCGCCCAGAAGGCGCCGACCAGCATCGCGACGATCACGATCAGCGCGATCTGGAGCGGTCCCGGCAGATCGACGTTGGCGCCGACGACGGCGGCCATCATCGCGGCGAACCGGTACTGGCCGTCGACCCCGATGTTGAAGAGGTTCATCCGGAAGCCGACGGCGACCGCGAGGGCGGCCAGGTAGTACGTACCGGCCTGGTTGATGATCAGCACCTGGATGTCGACGTACTGCGCGGAGTCGAACATCAGCTGGTAGAGCCGGAACGGATCCCGGTCCGAGGCCAGCAGCACCACGGTGGTCAGGGCCAGGGCGACGACCAGCGCGAGCGCCGGGCCCGCGAAGCCCAGGATCAGCCGGTCCTTGTCGATTTTCTTCATCGGGCGTCGTCCTCCGGGGATGCCTCGGCGGGCTCGGCGGACTCGGCGGAGCCGTCCGCCTCCGTCGCCTCAAGGTGACCGGTGGCGGCGCCGGTCATGGCCGAGCCCAGTTCCTCCGGGGTGATGGTGGCGGGGTCCGCGTCGGCGACGAGCCGGCCGCGGTACATGACCCGCAGGGTGTCGGAGAGCCCGATCAGCTCGTCCAGGTCGGCGGAGACCAGCAGGACGGCGAGTCCCTCCCGGCGGGCCTCGCGGATCTGGTCCCAGATCTGGGCCTGCGCGCCGACGTCCACGCCACGGGTGGGGTGGGCGGCGATCAGCAGCTTGGGGTGGTGGCTCATCTCGCGGCCGACGATCAGCTTCTGCTGGTTGCCACCGGACAGGGAGGCCGCGGTGACCTCGATCCCGGGGGTGCGGACGTCGTACTCGCGCACGATCCGTACGGTGTCGGTGCGCGCGGCCTGGAGGTCGAGCAGGCCACGGCGGCTGTTGGGCCGCTCGGTGACATGGCCGAGGATGCGGTTCTCCCAGAGGGGCGCCTCCAGCAGCAGGCCGTGGCGGTGGCGGTCCTCGGGAATGTAGCCGACGCCGGCCTCGCGCCGCTTGCGGGTGGGCGCGTGGGAGATGTCCGTACCGTCGAGGGTGATCGTGCCGCCGTCCGGGTCGCGCATCCCCATCAGCGCCTCGATCAGCTCGGTCTGGCCGTTGCCCTCGACGCCCGCGATACCGAGGACCTCGCCCCGGTGGATGGTGAAGCCGATGGAGTCGAGCACCTCGCGTACGACGCCGTCCGGGTCGACGGCGGTGAGCCGCAGCCCGTCCACGGTGAGCGTGGGCGTGTCGGTGACCGTCGAGTCGCGGGTCTCGGGCGAGGGCAGCTCGCTGCCGACCATCAGCTCGGCGAGCTGCTTGGTGGTGGTGTTCGCCGGGTCGGCGGTGCCCACGGTCGTCCCCCGGCGGATGACGGTGATGTCATCGGCGACGGAGAGGATCTCGCCCAGTTTGTGGGAGATGAAGATGACCGTGAGGCCCTCGGCCTTCAGCTCGCGCAGGTTGTCGAAGAGCGCTTCGACCTCCTGCGGTACGAGTACGGCGGTGGGCTCGTCCAGGATCAGGATCCGGGCGCCCCGGTAGAGGACCTTGAGGATCTCGACGCGCTGGCGGTCGGCGACCCCGAGGTCCTCGACGAGCGCGTCGGGGCGGACGCCGAGACCGTACGCGTCGGAGATCTCCTTGATCTTCTTACGGGCCTTGGCGCCGATGCCGTACAGCTTCTCGCCGCCGAGGACGACGTTCTCCAGGACGGTGAAGTTGTCGGCGAGCATGAAGTGCTGGTGCACCATGCCGATACCGCGCGCGATGGCGTCGGCCGGGGTGGCGAAGGCGGCTTCCGTGCCGTCGATGGTGATGGTGCCCTCGTCCGGCTTCTGCATGCCGTACAGGATCTTCATCAGGGTCGACTTGCCGGCACCGTTCTCACCGACGAGGGCGTGGACGGTGCCCTTGCGGATGGTGATGTCGATGTCGTGGTTGGCGACGACACCGGGGAACCGCTTGGTGATACCGCGCAGCTCTACCGCGGGGTGACCGCCGGCTGCGGGCGGACTGCTGGACGCGTTGATGACGCACTCTCCTTGGGGCAAAAGGAGCGGAGACGGAGACAGGAGGAAGGAGGGAGAGCACGTCGATCTGTCGTCACGGTATGTCGGACGTCACGGGATGTCGGCAGTCGCCGGACGGGCTCGATGCCCGTCCGGCGACTGGGGACAGCTGAAGGATCCGGCGCGCAGCCCGTCCGTTACGGCGCGGTCTTGACGGTGATCTTGCCGTCGATGATTTCCTTCTTCGCCTTGTCCACCGCGGCGATGACATCGGTCATCTTGGTGTAGGCCGGGTTGGAGGCGGCCAGGCCGACGCCGTTCTTGTCGAGGCCGTAGCGGATCTCACCGGTCTCGGGCTTGCCGTCCTTGACCGACTTGATCAGGTCGTAGACCGCGTCCGAGACGTCCTTGGTGACCGAGGTGAGGATCGAGTCCTTGTACTGGGCCAGAGCCTTCTGGTTGTACTGGTCGGAGTCGACGCCGATGGCCCACTTGCCGGCCTTCGAGGTGGCCTCGATCGCACCGGAACCAGCCAGACCGGCGGCGGCGTAGACGACGTCGGCCTTCTTGTCGAGCTGACCCTGAGCGGCGGCCTTGCCCAGGTCGGGCTTGGCGAAACCGCTGTAGTCCGGCGGCTGGGTCAGGTACTGGGAGAGAACCTTGACCTTGGAGTCGGTGTCCTTGACTCCCTGCTCGAAGCCGGCCTGGAACTTCTGGATCAGCGGGTTCTCGACACCGCCGATGAAGCCGACCGTCTTGGTCTTCGAGACCTTGGCGGCGACGACGCCCGCGAGGTAGGAGCCCTGCTCCTCGTTGAAGACCATGTTGGCGATGTTCTTGCCCGTCACCGAGGCGTCGTCGATGATCCCGAAGGTCGTCTTCGGGAACTTCGGGGCGACCTTCTTGATGGCGGGCGCGTAGGCGAAGCCGACCCCGATGACCGGGTTGCTGCCGCTGCGCGCCAGCTCCGTGAGGCGCTGCACCTTGTCGGCGTCGGACTCGCCGTCGGAGGGCTCCGACTCCAGGCCCTTGACCTTGAAGTCCTTCTCGGCCTTCGCCAGACCGGCGTAGGCGGCGTCGTTGAACGACTGGTCGCCCCGGCCGCCGATGTCGTACGCGATGGCGGCGGAGGCTTCCGCGGAGTCGGGGGTACCGCTGCTCGACGACGAGGTCTTGCCACACGCGGTGGCGGTCAACCCGAGCGCCGCCGAAGCGATACCCACGGTGACGATCCTGGTGATCCGGCGCAAGAGGGGCTCCTTCAACCTGACCGAAGCGCCTCTTCCGGCGCTGGTTTCGCGGCGATCGTAACGCGCGTAGATGTCAGGTAAGGACCTGTACGGCGGCCGTTATCGTATCGTCGCGCACAGGAGGTGTCATCGCCGGTTACAGTCGGTTGCCGTCGATCAACGCCGCGGCGGTGAAAAGCTCCACGCCGACCTCGATCGCGTGCTCGTCGACATCGAAATCACCACGGTGCAGGTCGTACCGCGCCTGGCTGTCGGGCGTCCGTACGCCCAGCCGCGCCATGGCCCCCGGCACATGCTCCAGATACCAGGAGAAGTCCTCGCCGCCGAGGCTCTGCTCGGTGTCCTCGACCGCGTACGAACCGCGCCGGGCGGTCTGGGCGGCGCGCAGCAGCTCGGTGACGGCCGGGTCGTTGACGACCGGCGGGACACCGCGTACGTACTCGATCTGCGACTTCGCCTGGTAGAGCGTGGCGATCTCGTCGATCGCCGCGTGGACCAGGTCGGGCGCGTCGCGCCAGGCCGGCAGGTCCAGGCAGCGGACCGTGCCGGCCAGCTCCGCCCGCATCGGGATGACGTTGCAGATGTGGCCCGCCTCGATACGGCCCCAGGTGACCGCGAGACCGGACCGGGCGTCGACCCGGCGCGACAGCAGCGCGGGGACCTCGGTGGCGATCTTCGCGACGGCGGTGACCAGGTCGGTGGTCAGATGCGGGCGGGCGGTGTGGCCGCCGGGCCCGTCCAGGGTGATTTCGAGCCGGTCGCAGGCGGAGGTGATGGGGCCGGGCCGCAGCCCGATCAGACCGGCGTCGACGCGGGGGTCGCAGTGCACCGCGATGATGGAGCCGACCCCCTCCAGCACCCCGGACTCGATGGCGTCCGCCGCGCCGCCGGGCAGCACTTCCTCGGCGGGCTGGAAGATCAGCCGTACGGCGTTGGGCAGCAGCCCCTGCCGCTCCAGCTCCGCGAGGACCAGTCCGGCGCCGAGCACGGCCGCCGTGTGGACATCATGGCCGCAGGCGTGCGCGCGGTCGGGGACGGTGGAGCGGTACGGCACGGACTTGGTGTCCGGAATGGGCAGCGCGTCGATGTCCGCGCGCAGCGCCAGCATGGGCCTCGACGCGTCCGGCGTACCGATGTCGCACACGAGCCCCGTGCCACCGCTCAGCACCCGCGGCTCCAGCCCCGCCGCCGTCAGCCGCGCCTTGAGCGCGGCGGTGGCCCGGAACTCCTGGTTGCCCAGCTCGGGGTGCATGTGCATGTCGCGACGGAAGGCGATCAGTTCGTCACGCAGAGCGGCGGGAAGAGCGCCGGGCAGAACGGGCAGCAGCTCCTCGGCGCCCTCAAGGGTGGCCACGTCCTCGGCTGGAACAGCTTCGCCGAGCAGGGCTTCGCCGGGCACATCGGTCTGGGACTCGCGGGACATCAACTGGCTCACCTAGTGAAGGGTAGGCCCCTTCACTGGTCAACCACTCATGGATCAACAAAATTTCAGCCACACAGGGGAAGAAATTTTGCGTTGACATGCATGGCGCAGCCGCCTGGCGGGTACAACTGCACCTTTTCGCGCCCCGCGCCCCGGAGGCCGTCCGGCCGGGTGCTCGCCCGGCGCGAGGGGCTTCGAGGGCCGGTGGCGACGCGTCCGCGTCGGCCACCCTCCAGGTGTGGCGCGAAATCAGCGCGTCGAGCCGTGAGCCGTGCGCGGCGAGCCGTGGACCGGACGGGTGCGGGCGAGGGCCGCGTCAACGCCGGCGGCCGCGTCGGCGACAGGGGTGGCCGCGCCCCTCCGCTTCCACCCGACTCCGCTCCGTATCCGGGGGCCGCCGGTGGGGGCGGAGGGAAGGCAGCCGTGCGGGCGACCGGCCGGGTCCTGCCCGCCGATGTCTCCCTCGCGGCCCTCTTCTCCGGAGTGGACCGGTCCGTGCTCACCCGGCGCGGCGCCGTCCGGGCGGGCTTTTCGAGGATCTTCAACTTCTGGGCCGAGTCCCAGTCCTGAGCGGCTGCCGAGCCCGAGCGACTACCAAGTGAGTGTGTATGCCTTCGTTCGACATATCCCGATCCCGCTTCCGGCTGGCCGACGCGCATATGGTCGTGCTCTCCGAGCTGGCGGCAGGGGACGAGGTGCCCGACGAGTTCGCGGCGGCCCGGAAGGAACTGCTGGAGTGCGGGCTGATCGACGAGGACGGGAAGCTGTCCGCGGCGCTGCTGCCGCTGATGAAGACGACGCTCGCCCCGGGAGTGGTCATCTCGCTGGAGGCCGCCGGCCGACAGGGCAAGCTGCACCACGGCATGCTCATCGGCGAGGAACACGCCGTCGCGCACGAGACGTGGCCGGGCGGGACCGAGGCCGAGTACTCCTGCGTCGAGCCGAAGACGCTGGTCTGGAAGCTCGCCGAGATGGTGAACCTCCGGCAGTCCCCGGCCGGCCGGAACACGGCGCTCTCCGTCGTCGAGACGACCATCGGCACCGTCGAGGCGGGCCTCGCGGTCCTGGAGGGCGAGCGGCTCGTACGGTCCGCCGACGACGAGCGCGAGATGATCGGTCGGGCTCTCGCCACGGGCGGCGGCCTCGGCGGGCCGGAGCTGACGCTCGTCACCGACCTGATCTCGGAGCTCCGGTCGAGCTGGCGCCTGACCTCCGCCTGGCGGACCCACCACGAGGGCCAAGGCGGTACGGAGACGCGCGGCTTCGCCGTCTGGGACTGCGGCCCCCTCGGCTACTGGCTGCGGGAGTCGCCCGCCGAACCCGTGCCCGCCGAACGGATCACCCTGACGAGCGCCTTCAGGCTCGTCCGCGTGGACGCCAGGACGATCTGGACGCGGATCACCGACCTCCTGCCCGACCAGGGGGAGCTGCGGTACGCGGCGGCGGCACGCCGGCCGGGCCGGGGCTGACTTCGCCCCCGGACGGCGAGGGCCCGCCACCCGGAAAGGCCGGAAAGGTGGCGGGCCCTTACCGCTGGCCGGCCCCTTACCGCTGGCCCCTACCGCGGGCCGGGGCCGTTTCAGGCCGGGGACGGCAGGCGGGGGAGGCGGTGGATGTCGCGGGCTGTGCCGGTGACCGCGGCGAGGAAGCCCTGGGCTCGGGGGGAGGCCGTGGAGCGGAGCCATTCGGGGGCGATGTCGCAGACCGCGACGCGCACTCCCGTACCCGCGAGGGCCAGGGGCAGGGTGTGGACCACGGTGGAGGGAAAGCTCAGGACCGTGCGGCCGATCGGGCCGCGGCGGGCGATGAGTTCCAGGGGCAGGTCGGGGCGGACGATCTCCAGGCCGGTGGCCGCGTGGAGGTGGTGGAGCTTGTCGACGTTCTCCCGGCGGTGCGCGAAGTAGCGGGTGGCGCCGTGGACGCGGGCCAGCGAGATGACCGCCGCGGTGTACTGCTCCGCGTCGACCACGCCCGTCTCGACCAGCGAGGTCCCCACCATGTCCGCGCCCGAGGTGATCCGGGGCGGCCCGAAGGTCGCCCGGGTCCACTCGAAGCGGTTGGCGGTGACGGTGACGCCGTCCGGCACCTCCTCCACCGGCATCGAGGTGAACACCTCGACGCTGCGGGCGGCGGACGGGGTGAGCCGCCGCCGCGCGACCGCCGTGACGGGCGCGAGGACCAGCTCCCGCGCCGAGCGGCTGCCGCGCCGGTGCCAGCGCACCAGCCGCTCGCCCCGGACGAGCTGGCCGACGAACTCGATCGTCGCCGTGCCGTCGTCCACGACGGTCAGCTCCTTGCCGCCGACCAGGGTCAGCAGCAGCTGTACGTACCGGGAGAACGGATCGCCGATCACGATCCGGTCCGCCGCCCGCAGCAGCGGTGCCAGCTCCCGTACCGTCTTCAGGGGCGCGCCCGCGCCGCCGCGCGCCTCCTGCCAGCGCACGGTGAAGCCCTCGTCGCGGGCCAGTTCGGCCATCCGGCGGAGCTGGCCGCGTGACATGGGGTCGGTGGGCGAGAGCACGACCACGGTCATCCCGTTGCCGGTCGCGCTCGTGTTCGCCCACTCCAGTACGTTGAGCAGCTGGACCGGGCTCTCCACGAAGGCGATGGCACGCGCGGCGGCCGCGGCGATCTCACGGGTGATTTCACGCGGGTACGGGGAGCCCCCGCCGGCACCGGTCATGACGTCAGACCGCCACCGGCTCGGCGGGCGCGGTGATCTCGGCGAACTCCGCGGAGGCGGACTCCGCGACGACGCCCGCGACCCGGCGGAGCTTCTTCATCGGGCCCAGCTCGGACGCGTACACCTTCTTGACACCGTCACCGAGCGACGCCTCGATGGTGCGGATGTCGCGGACCAGTCGCGTGAGGCCGCCCGGCTCGACGGAGGCGGCCTGGTCGGAGCCCCACATGGCGCGGTCGAGGGTGATGTGGCGCTCGACGAACGCGGCGCCGAGGGCGACGGCGGCCAGCGTGGTCTGGAGGCCGGTCTCGTGTCCGCTGTAACCGATCGGGACGTTCGGGTACTCGGCCTGGAGCGTGTTGATCACGCGCAGGTTCAGCTCGTCGGCCTTGGCCGGGTACGTCGAAGTGGCGTGGCAGAGAAGGATGTTGTCGCTGCCGAGGACCTCGACGGCGTGCCGGATCTGCTTCGGCGTCGACATGCCGGTGGAGAGGATGACCGTACGGCCGGTGGCGCGCAGCGCGCGCAGCAGCTCGTCGTCGGTGAGGGAGGCGGAGGCCACCTTGTGGGCCGGTACGTCGAACTTCTCCAGGAAGGCGACGGCCTCGGTGTCCCACGGGGAGGCGAACCAGTCGATGCCCCGCTTGCGGCAGTGCTCGTCGATGGAGCGGTACTCGTCCTCGCCGAACTCGACACGGTGGCGGTAGTCGATGTACGTCATCCGCCCCCAGGGCGTGTCGCGCTCGATGTCCCACTGGTCGCGCGGGGTGCAGATCTCCGGGGTGCGCTTCTGGAACTTGACGGCGTCGCAGCCCGCGTCGGCGGCGGCGTCGATCAGGGCGAGGGCGTTGTCCAGGTCGCCGTTGTGGTTGATCCCGATCTCACCCGTGACATAGACAGGACGGCCGGGGCCCGCGGTCCGCGTACCGAGTGTGCGCAGACGGGAGGTGGCGTTGGTGCTCATGTGGGTCGTTCCTTAGCTGTTGGAGGTGGACCGGGTGAGGGAAGCGGGGGAAGGGTCGAGGCGCGGGCCGAGCAGCCAGCCGGCGATCTCGCGGATCGCGCCCTGGCCACCGGGTGTCGTGGTGACGGCGCGGGCGGCTGCCCGTACGGAGTCGTGGGCGTCGGCGACGGCCACCGGCCAGCCGGCGAGCGCGAAGCAGGGCAGGTCGTTGACGTCGTTGCCGGCGTAGAGGACCCGGTCGGGCGCGATGCCGTGCTCGTCGCACCACTGCTTGAGCGCGAGATCCTTGCGGTCGATGCCGTGGAGCACCGGCACCTGGAGCTTGCGGGCGCGGGCGGCGACCACCGGGTTCTGCTCGGTGGAGAGGATCAGCAGCCTGAGTCCGGCCCTGCGCAGCGCGGCGATGCCGAGCCCGTCGCCCCGGTGGACAGCGACGGTCTCGCGGCCGTCGGTGTCGATCAGGACCTTGTCGTCGGTCTGGGTGCCGTCGAAGTCCAGGACGACGGCGTCGATGTCGTCGCGGCCCGGCAGGACCGGCGGGTCGATCAGCGGCGCCAGCGCGCGGGCGCGGGCCAGGTCGTGCGGGTCGTCGATCTCCAGGACGCGGGCGGGGTCGGTCCGTACGAGCGCGGTGCGGCCGAAGAAGCGGTGCCCTGCGGTGCGGAACCCCTCGGCGCGCATCGCGTAGGCGGCGCCGGTCTCCAGGTACTCCTGTTCGCGGTCCTGGCGGCGCGGGCGGTTGGCCTTGTCGTGGTTGACGCCCGTACCACCGCCCTCATGGGTCTCGCGCCAGAGGAAGCCGTGGGTGGGCGCGACGGTCAGCGCGGTGTCGGCGCCGCCCTCGGTGACGGCGCCGACGACCGCGTCGAGGTCCTCGGCCGTGAGGAACGGGCTGGTGCACTGCACCAGCAGGGCGACCTCCGCGACCGGGCCGCGCATCGCCTCGTACGCGTCCATGGCGTGCAGGACGGCGGACTCGCTGGTCGCGGTGTCGCCCGCGAGGGCGTCGGGGCGCAGGACCACCTCGGCGCCCGCCGCGCGGGCGGCTTCGGCGATCATCGCGTCGTCCGTGGAGACGACGACACCGGTGACCCGCCGGGCCGCCAGACAGGCGCGGACGGCGCGGACGACCAGCGGGACGCCGGCGACCCGGGCGAGGTTCTTGGCAGGGACGCCCTTGGATCCGCCGCGTGCGGGGATCACCGCGAGGACGGTCATCGATGCTCCTTGGCTGTCGTACGTGGATGCGGTCACAGCTCCCCCATCCGGCGGATGGCGGGGGCCACGCGCTGCACCCCGTGCCGGTACGCCCCGCGCGCCGCTTCCCGTACCGCCTCGCGCACCACGCGCCGCAGCGCGCCCTGCTCGTTCTCCGGGGTACGGGAGGAGGGCAGCGGGGTGCCGTCCGCCGCGAGGTGGTAGCGGGCGAGGAGCCCGGGGAGGTAGCCGGACGCGGTGGCGGCCGTGTAGTACGGCGCGATGGCGGGGAGTTCGGGCGCGCCGAGCAGCTTGGTGACGCGCGTACGGGCCGTGTCGAAGGCCGAGGGATACGAACCGTCGGCGGCCACGCCCTGCCGCTCCGCCCACGCGGCGTCGGCGTGCGGCCTGGCCCCGCCGTCCAGTTGGTCCCAGGAGGCGAGGCAGCCCGAGCCGATGAAGTGGTGGTTGCCGAGGGGTTCGCGTACCCCGAAGTCCGTGAGGATCGCGGTCGGGACGGACCGGTGCAGGGACTCCAGGGCGGCCGTGGAGGAGACGGTGACCAGCAGGTCCGTACGGTCCAGGACGTCGCCCATGTTCCCGTACACCAGCCGGAAGTTGGCGGGGAGGCCGCCGGGGATCCGCTCGGCGAGGCGCTGGTAGGGGAACTCCTCGACATGCGTGGTGTGTTCGCCCGGCTTGCTGCGCAGCTTCAGCAGTACCTCGCGGCGCGGGTGCAGCCTGGCGTGTTCGACCAGCCGGCGCAGCAGGTACGTACGGTCGGCGCGGGATGTCGGTACGGAGGGCTGGGCGGCGAAGACGAGCGTGTCGCGGCCCGGCTCCGGGGTGTAGCGCGCCCCGCCGAGGAACGGCAGCGCGGCTTCGGTGACCGCGGAGGCGTCGGCGCCCACACCTTCGTAGACGGCGCGGAACCGCTCGGCGTCGTAACGGGAGTTGGCGAGGACGACATCGGCGCCGTGGCGCAGGAGCAGTCCGTCGGAGAGCTTCTCGTAGACGACCCCGACATAGCCGGTGACGATCACGGGCCGGCGCTTCGGCCCCAGCGCGGCGATCCCGTGCAGCATGGCCTGGACGGCGCCGCCGACCAGGGCCAGGACGACGACGTCGTACCGTTCCTCGCGCAGTGTGCGCAGGAACGTGGTGCCCGTCACCTCCCGCAGCGCGTCCGCCGCCGCGCCGACCTCGGCGAGCTGCCGGGCGGTGGGGGTGGCGCGGCCGCGCAGCAGGAAGCCGCCGAGCTGGACGGGGCGGTCGGCCGGGGCGATGCGGCGCGCGGTGAGCGCGCCCCACTTCCACCGGGTGTCGGAGTCGGCGAGGACCGCGACCCGGACCGCGTGGCTGGTAGTTGAAGGCACACCAGGGACGTTAGGAAGCCATTCCGTTTGTCGGCCCAACTCGACTGCAATAAAGGGTTAACAACACGTCTACGAATGGATTCGCCCGCCGGAAACGCGGCGGAAAGAGGGCGAAAAGGGACCTGGAAGGAGACTCCGGGGGGCCTGTCGGAAAAGAGCGGAAGAATCACGGAAGGGGGTACGGAAGGACCGCACTCGAACCGGTTAACCATTCCGCCATTCGTCGTTCACCTTCCATGCCTCCGAATGTCAGGCCGAATGACGGGCCGCCGCCTAGCGTCTGCGAGGTGGCCAAGCTCTCTGTTGTCGTGCCGTTCTACAACGTGCGGACATATGCCCTCGAAACCCTTGAAAGCCTGCGCGCGAACGCCCGCGAGGACTTCGAGTTCCTTCTGGTCGACGACTGTTCGACCGATGGGACCGCGGAGCTGCTCGAACGGGCGGAGCGCGACCTTCCGGGGGCCGTCCTGCTCAGACACGAACGCAACGGAGGACTCGCCACCGCGCGCAACACGGGGCTGGACGCCGCACGCGGCGAGTACGTCACCTTCCTCGACGGGGACGACTGGGTACGCCCCGGGTATCTCACCGAACTCGTCGCCTCCATAGAGCGGTTGGGCTGCGACTTCGTCCGTACCGACCATGTCCAGTTCACCGGCAGGTCCCGTACGGTCCACCGCGTCCCGTACGGCCGGCGCGGCCAGGTGCTGAGCCCCCGGGAGGCGATCCTGCCCGCCGACCGGTCGACCTCCGTCGACTACGCGTACGCCTGGGCGGGCGTCTACCACCGGCGGCTCGTCGACCGGGGGCTGGTGCACTTCACGGACGGGCTGCGGACCGCCGAGGACCGGCCGTGGATCTGGCGGCTGCACCGGGAGGCGGAGACCTTCGCCGTCGTCGGACTGCACGGGGTGTTCTACCGGCGCGGGGTCTCCTCCTCGCTCACCCAGATCGGCGATGTGCGGCAGCTCGATTTCATCCGGGCCTTCGATCAGGTATTGGCCGAGACGGCAAAGGACCCGGACGCCGACCGGCTGCTCCCCAAAGCCGTACGGACCTATTGCGCGGTCATGGCCCACCACTTGAATTCCATCGAAAGGTTCGAACCGGCAGTGGCACGCAAACTCCGCTCCCTGAGCGCGGCAGCGCTGAAACGCATGCCCTCCGAGATTCTCGCGGACACGCTCGACGCCCTGGGCAGCCAGCGGGCCGGACTGCTGCGCCGGGTGCGCCGCCGTTCGGTGGCGCGCGCGACGGAGGTCGCGGCGTGATGTCGGCACCGTCGAGCGCGCCGTCCAACACGCCGTCGAGCGCGCCGTCCAGCGCGCCGTCCAGCGCGCCTTCTGTGCGCACCACCCCCGGAAGCACCCAGCTCTTCTTCGCCGCCACCCAGTACGCGGCGGCCACCATCACGGCGGCGATCCGCGCCGGCCTGTTCGGCCCGCGCGACGGGCACCGCCGCGTCCTGGTCATCAGCGACACCTCGCCCTCGCCCGAACTCGCCCGGCCGCTCACCGCGTTGCCCGGTTTCGAGCGGCTGCGTACCGCGTACGACGACGTGCGCTCCTGGAACGACTTCATCCGGCCGTTCCACCCCGCCGGCTGGTCCCCCCGCGAGCAGGACGCGCCGCTGTGGCAGCGCGCCGTCCGCGCGGCCTGGGGGCTGGGCGACGGGCCGGTGGAGATCGCCTGCGAGTCCGTCCAGGCCAATCCGTCCCAGGCGGTCGTCACGATCTTCGGCGAGAGCCCGGTCCACATCTACGCGGACGGGCTGATGAGCTACGGCCCCACCCGCACCCGGCTCGACCAGCTGGTCGGCACCCGGATCGCCCGGCTGCTCCATCTCGACCTGGTGCCGGGGCTGAAGCCGCTGCTGCTGACCGAGTTCGGGGTGGCGCCCGAGATCATCCCGACGGAGACCTTCCTGGAGGTCCTGGCGGAGGTCGCCGACGCGACCCCGGACACGGCCACGGGCAGCGGCGCGTCCTTCGGCGGCGAGCGGCCCGCGCTGCTCCTGGGCCAGTATCTGTCCGCGCTCTCCATCCTGACCGTGGAGGAAGAGGAGGAGCTGCACATACGGATGCTCCGGGGCGCCGTCCGGCGCGGTCACCGGCGCATCGTGTTCAAGCCGCACCCCTCGGCCCCGGCCCAGTGGTCGCAGTCGCTGGAGCGGGAGGCGGAGCTGCTCGGCGCGGAGCTGACGGTACGGTCGGGCCCGGTGCTCGCCGAGGTGCTCTACCAGCGGCTCAACCCGGCCCTGGTGGTCGCCTGCTTCTCCACCGCCCTGTTCACGGCGGCCACCTTCTACGGCCTCCCGGTGGCCCGTGCCGGCACCGGACTGCTGCTGGAGCGGCTCACCCCGTACCAGAACAGCAACCGGGTCCCGGTGACGATCGTGGACGCGCTGCTGCCGCCGCTGGAGGAGGACGAGGGGGCGCACCGGCCGGACGAACGGCTCTCCGGGCTGGTCGCCGCCGTCGGCTTCGCCATGCAGCCGCAGCTCAACCCCGGGCTGCGGCCGGAGGCGGAGCGCTATCTCTCGGCGCATCTGACCCCGCGTACCCAGGCGTACTTCAAGCGGCGGCGGCTGACCGCGCTGGCGCTGCCCGGCGGCGTACCCCCGCAGCTCGCGTTCATCCCGCGCAACGCGACGGTACGCAAGGTCGCCAGGCGGGCCCGCTCGCTCAAGAACACGGTCAAGAAGTCGGCCTGAGATGACCGGGACGACGGAGACGACCAAGGCGACCAGGGCGACCAGGGCAGCCGAGCCGACCGAGACGGCCGAGACAGCCGAGCCGACCGAGCCGACCGAGCCGACCGAGACAGCCGAGACAGCCGAGACAGCCGAGACGAGGCTCACCCGGACGACGCTCACGAAAACACCGGACGCCGCGCCGGACACCACAGTGGACACCGAACCCCCCGCGCGCGCTCCCCGCACCGACCGGATGCGCGCCCTGGACGGGCTGCGGATCCTGGCCGCGCTGTCCGTCTGCCTCTTCCACTATGTGGGTAAGGGCCAGGTCGAGCACGCCTGGGGCCAGTCCCCCAAACAGCTCTTCCCCGATCTGTCGGCGGTCGCCACCTATGGCGCGCTGGGGGTGCAGCTCTTCTTCGTCATCAGCGGTTTCGTCATCTGCATGAGCAGTTGGGGCCGTTCGCTCGGCGATTTCTTCCGCTCGCGGGTCTCCCGGCTCTACCCGGCCTACTGGGCGGCCATCGTCCTCGTCACCGCCGCGTGTGTCGCCCTGCCCTCGGTCATCCCGCCGCTGCGCCTCGACGAGGTGCTGGTGAACCTGACGATGCTTCAGCAGCCGATGGGCGTGGGCCGGGTGCTGGGGGTGTGCTGGACGCTGTGGGTGGAGGCGCGCTTCTATCTGCTGTTCGCGCTGTTCGTGGTGTGGAAGGGCGTCACCTACCGGCGCGTCGTCCTCTTCTGCTGCCTGTGGACGGTGGCGGGCGTGCTGGCCCGGGTCGCGGACAACCCGCTCACCGACGAGATCGTCATGCGCGACCACGCGCCGTTCTTCATCGGCGGTCTGGCGCTCTACCTGATCCACCGGTACGGAAGCGATCTGCTGCTCTGGTCCATCGTCGCGACCAGCTGGCTGCTGGGCCAGCGCTACTCGACCACCGCCCTGTGGGACCCCCACGCCACCCAGGTGTTCCAGGAGCGCTCCCCGTACGTGATCCTGCTCGTCGTCACCTTCGCCTTCGCCTCGGTGGCCGCCGTGGCCCTGGGCCTGCTGCGCTGGGCGAACTGGCGCTGGCTGACCTTCGCGGGCACGCTCACGTACCCCTTCTATCTGGTCCATGAGCACCTGGGCTGGTTCGCCATCGCCGTCTACCACCGGAAGTTCGGGCTGGACCCGTGGCCGACGCTCCTCGCCGCGATCGGCACGATGCTGGTGCTGGCGTGGCTGATCCACCGCCTGGTGGAGACCCCGGTGGGCCCACGGCTGAAACGACTGATGAAACAGCAGTCGGAGCGGATACGAACATAATCAGGGCACGTTACATACACTCCCAGTCACATCGGGGTCACTTTCGGCTCACAAGGGAGTGCATGTGAAAGCGAACAAGGGCGACCGTCTCGTCACCCACGGCCGAGTGGTGGGCGAGCACGACCGGGAGGTGGAGATCGTCGAGGTCCTGGGCCCGGAGGGCACGCCACCGTTCAGGGTGCGCGCGTCGGACGGCCACGAAACGATCGTATCGCCGGGCCCGGACACGGAACTCAGACCGCACGAGGGGTAACGCGCGCAGCGCATGAGGAGGGGGCGGGGGCCTCGTCCTGAAGCCCCCGCCCCCTCCCTTACGTCATCTACGGATTGACGAAGGTGATCCGCCCCGGCGCCGGTACGGGGGCCGGGCGGTCCGGGGAGGTGGTGCCCTCCAGATAGGCGATCAGGGCGTCGAGGTCGACCATGGCGCCGCCCTCACGGACCGTGATCCCGGCGAAGACATCGAAGTTGTTGCCTCCGTTGGCGAGGAACTCGTTGAGTACGACCTTGTAGGTGGCGGCCGGGTCGAGGGGCCGCCCGTTCAGCCGGACCGTGTCGACGAGGAGCCGGTCAGCGCCGGTCCTGCTCATGTCGACGGAGTAGCTCAGCTCCTTCGACAGTTGCAGGAAGACCGTCTTCACCTCGTTGCCGCCGCTGAGCTGCTGCTTGAGCGCGGTGACGAGCTGCTCCCCGGTGACGGGCACCACCCACAGGGTGTTGGCGAAGGGCTGGACGCGGTAGGCGTCCGCGTAGGTGACGGCGCCGCCGTTCTTGTACGTGAGGTCGGCCCGCATGCTGCCCGGGTTGGTCAGCGCGAGGTCGGCGCCGAGGTGACGGTTGGCGGCGACCTGGGCGTCGGTGAGGAGGCTGCCGAGCGGGGCCTCGGGGGCGGTGGCGCCACGGCCCGGCAGGTCCCCTGCGATATACCCGACGACCCGGTTGGCCTGCTCCTCGGAGCGGGCGCGCCAGGTCTCGATGACCTTGGCCATGGCCGGCTGCTGGGCGGTGGTGACGGGGACGGGGCGGTGCAGGGCCCGTACCGTACTGCGGAGAATGTCGCCCCGGCCGTTCAGATCGAAGCGCAGATCGGTGAACGACCGGCCGAAGGAGTCCGCCTGGGTGACCATCCGCCGCTTGCCCGCCGGGTCGAGGACGGCGCATTCGTACGAGTCGTGCGAGTGGCCGCTGACCACCACGTCGACAGCGGTCGGCGCCTGCTGGGAGATCTCCTTGATCCGGCCGGCGAGCCGCGCCCCCGGCCCGCCCTCGTCGCAGTCGGCCCCGGCGGTGCCGTTGATGGTCTCGCCCTCGTGGATCAGCAGGACCTGGGCCCGGACGCCCTGCCGGGTCAGCTCCCGCGAGTACTTCTCGATGACCGGGAGTTCGTCGTGGAACTCCAGGTCACGGATCATGGCCACGTTGATGACGGCGGGGGCGTTCTTGGTCACCACCCCGATGAACCCGATCTTCTGACCGGTGGGCAGGGTCTTGACCGTATAGGGCTGGAACAACGGGGTGTCACTGCCGCGCGCGGTCACATTGCCGCCCAGATAGGGGAATCCGGCTCCGTCGTACGGATCGTCCGGAGCGCATCCGTCCACCGGATGGCAGCCGCCGTCGATGACGCGCCGCAACTCCTGCGGGCCCTCGTCGAACTCGTGGTTGCCGACGGAGGAGGCGGCGAGCTCCAGCTCCTCGAGGGCGGCGACGGTCGGTTCGTCGTGGAAGATCGCCGACAGCAGCGGACTGCCGCCGATCATGTCACCGGCCGCGACGGTCAGACTGTTCGTACGCCCGGCACGGGCCTCGTCCAACAACGTGGCCATCTGCGCCAGACCGCCCGCCTGAAGTGGCGTCCCGCGATGGGTAATACGGCCGGCGGCCCCCTCCACGGGGTCCAGATTCCCGTGCAGATCGTTCAGGGCCAGCAACTGAACGGGCACACGCTCGGCGGCCCGCATGTCCGCCGACGCATGTGGGGGCGCCTGAAACCCGAGGAGCGCGCCGGTGGCAGCGAGAGCGCACCCCACCATCGCGCCGCGCGAACAGGTGCGCCGAAAAAGGGTATTTGTCACTCCTGGATCCTAGTAGGGCTTGGTCATGTTGGTGCGGGGTCTGGCATGTCGCGGTGACAGGTGGGGCAGGCGCCGGTCCAGGTCGCGAGGAGTGTCTGCAGCTC
>NZ_JBIVMF010000025.1:0-111396 GCF_044752945.1 Streptomyces sp. NPDC088554
TCCTCGTCCCTGGTCACACTCCATCTGGCTGCCCAGTCGCTGCGGCAGGGCGAGTGTTCCATGGCCCTGGCCGGCGGTGTCACCGTGATGGCCACCCCGGGAGTGTTCACCGAGTTCACCCGGCAGCGCGGACTGGCGGAGGACGGCCGGTGCAAGGCGTTCGCGGCGGCGGCCGACGGTACGGGCTGGGGCGAGGGCGTCGGCATGCTGCTGCTGGAACGTCTGTCGGACGCCGAGCGCAACGGTCACCCCGTACTGGCTGTCGTACGCGGCAGTGCGATCAACCAGGACGGCGCCAGCAACGGTCTGACAGCGCCCAACGGGCCCTCCCAGCAGCGGGTGATCCGCCAGGCCCTGGCCAACGCCCGCCTGACCACTGCCGACGTGGACCTCGTGGAGGCACACGGCACCGGCACCCGGCTGGGAGACCCCATCGAGGCCCAGGCACTGCTGGCGACGTACGGCCAGGACCGGCCCGAGGACCAGCCTGCGTGGCTGGGATCGGTGAAATCCAACATCGGCCACACGCAGGCGGCAGCCGGCGTCGCCGGGGTGATCAAGTCCGTGATGGCGATGCGGTACGGCATACTGCCAGCCAGCCTGCACGTGGACGAGCCCACCCCTCAAGTCGACTGGTCAACAGGGGCGGTCGAGCTGCTCACCCAGGCCCGTCCCTGGCCCGCCACCGGCCGACCCCGCCGCGCCGCCGTCTCCAGTTTCGGGGCCAGCGGTACCAATGCCCACGTCATCCTCGAACAGGCCGCGGGCACCGGCCTCGCCCAACGCGGGGAACCCGACACCGCCCCGGTGCAGGTGGTCGCCTGGCCGATCTCGGGCAGGGACGGACAGGCCCTGCGCGAACAGGCGCTCCAGCTGGGCGCGTTGGTCGGAGCCGACGCGTCGCTGCGCGCGGTCGACGTGGGGTATTCGCTGGTGTCCACCCGCTCGTCGTTCGAGCATCGGGCGGTGGTCGTCGGACGGGACCGCGATGAACTGCTGGCCGGTGTCGACGCGTTGGCCTCGGGCGAGGCGGCAGCCCATCTCGTGACCGGCCGCGCGCCGGCCGAGGGCGCGGGCCGGGTGGCGTTCGTCTTCCCGGGCCAGGGGTCCCAGTGGATCGGCATGGGCCTGGATCTGGCCGACCAGTCGCCGGTCTTCGCCGCCGCGCTGGAGGAGTGCGGTCAGGCCCTGGCCGCGTACGTGGACTGGGACGGCCGCTCGCTGTACGAGGTGCTGCGTCAGGCCGATGGCGCGCCCTCCTTGGAGCGGGTGGATGTCGTTCAACCGGCGCTGTGGGCGGTCATGGTGGCCCTGGCCGCCGTATGGCGGTCGTACGGGATCCGGCCCGACGCGGTCATCGGGCATTCACAGGGCGAGATCGCCGCCGCCTGTGTGGCCGGGGTCCTGTCCTTGGGGGACGGAGCCCGTGTTGTGGCCGTGCGCTCCCGTGCCATTACCACGCTTGCCGGTGAGGGGCAGATGGTCTCCGTTCCGCTGTCGGAGACCGACACCGTCGAGTTGATCCGCCCGTGGGCCGACAGCGGCCAGATCGCCGTCGCCGCGGTCAACGGCCCGGTTTCTACAGTGGTTTCCGGCGATTCTCCGGCCGTGGAGGCTCTGTTGGAGCTGCTGGCCGCGCAGGAGATCCGGGCCCGGCGCATTCCGGTGGACTACGCCTCCCACAGTCCGCAGGTCGCCCGGATCCGCGATGAGCTGCTGCGCGTCCTGGACGGGGTGACGCCCCGGGCCGGTACCGTTCCGCTGTTCTCCACGGTGACCGGGCAGTGGCTGGGCGGGACCGTCATGGACGCCGACTACTGGTACCGCAACCTGCGCGAGACTGTCCGTTTCGAGGAGGGTATCCGCGCCCTGGCCGACGAGGGGTGGGGTGTGTTCGTCGAGGCCAGCCCGCACCCGGTCCTGACCGTGGGGATGCAGGAAACCCTGGAGGCACTCGACCACCGGGGCGTCGTCACCGGCTCACTGCGTCGGCAGGAAGGCGGACTGGACCGGCTCCTGGTGTCCCTGGCGCAGGTGCACACTCACGGCGGCACCCTCGACTGGACCACCGTCTTCACCGGTACGGGTGCCGCCCGGGTGGATCTGCCCACCTACCCCTTCCAACGCCGGCGCTACTGGCTGGAAGCGACCGCCAACGTACCGGAGGATCTGTCCGCAGCCGGGTTGCGGACCCTCGAACACCCCCTGCTGACCGGTGTGGTGGATCTGGCGG
This sequence comes from Streptomyces sp. NPDC088554, assembly GCF_044752945.1. NCBI lineage: Bacteria > Bacillati > Actinomycetota > Actinomycetes > Kitasatosporales > Streptomycetaceae > Streptomyces > Streptomyces sp. NPDC088554. The sequence continues at coordinate 2,234 of NZ_JBIVMF010000025.1, forward strand.
AGGGCGAACGTACGGTGTTCACAGGCAGGTTGTCGGTGGCGACGCATCCGTGGCTGGCCGATCACGCGGTGTTCGGCTCGGTGCTGCTGCCGGGCACGGGCTTCGTCGAGCTGGCGTTGGCCGCCGGTCAGTACACCGGCTTCGGCCACCTGGATGAGCTGACCGTCCATGCCCCGTTGGTCCTGCCGGAGCGGGGCGCGGTCCACATTCAGCTGGTTCTCGCCGGGGCGGACGATTTGGGTCGGCGCGCGCTCACCGTTCACTCCAGGCCCGAGGGCGGGGCCGGGGAGCAGGCGTGGACACGGCATGCCACGGGTGCGCTGGCGGTGGCGGGGACCGCTGAGGTTCCCGCCGTGTCGGCTGCGTGGCCGCCGTCCGGTGTCATCGAGGTGGATCTCGACGAGGTGTACGAGCGCTTTGCCGAGGCGGGTTATGTGTACGGTCCGGCGTTCCAGGGGCTACGGCGTGTCTGGCGGCGTGAGGGTGAGTTGTTCGCCGAGGTGGAGTTGGCCGGGTCGGAGCGGGATGCGGCGGGGCGGTTCGGTGTCCATCCGGCGTTGTTGGACGCGGCGTTGCATCCGCTGTTGCTGGGGTACGACACTCCGCGGTCCGAGGGGCTGGGACGGTTGCCGTTCTCCTGGAGCGGCGTCTCGCTCCGGGCCACGGGCGCGGCTACGGCTCGGGTGAGGCTGACCCTGACCGGCGGTGACACCGTGGGTGTCACGGTGGCGGACGCTGCCGGTGGGTTGGTGGCATCGGTGGACGCGTTGGTGACGCGTCCGGTGACGGCAGGGCAGCTTCTTCAGGCCGGGCGGTCGGCCGGACAGTCGGGTCTGTTCGAGATGGAGTGGGCACCGGTGCTCTCTTCACCGGCCGGGGCCGAGAGTTGGGCAGTGGTCGGTTGCGGGGAGGCCGGTGTCTCGGCAGGCGGTACGGGTCTTGGCTGGTACGAGGATCTGACGGAGCTGCGGCAGACTGTGGACCTGGGCGCGGCGGTGCCGGAAGTGGTCTTTGCCTTCTGCGCTCATCAGCCGAGGGAGGCCGATGGGGCGAATGCGGTGCATGTGACGACCTGCGAGGTGTTGGCGTTGCTTCGGGAGTGGCTTGCCGACGAACGGTTCGCGGGGGCGCGTCTGGCAGTGGTGACCGGTGGCGCGGTCGCTGCCCGGCCGGGCGACGCGGTGTCGGATCTGGCGGGTGCGGCGGTGTGGGGGCTGGTGCGGTCGGCGCAGTCCGAACACCCTGGCCGGTTCGTGCTGCTGGATATGGACGATCGGGCGGTGTCGTGGTCCGCGGCGCAGAGAGGTCTCGCCACGGGTGAGCCGCAGGTCGCGGTGCGTGGTGGTGAGGTTCTGGTGCCGAGGCTGGCCCGGGCGGTCAGGGCTCCGGTATCCGATGGTGGTGTCTGTTGGGATCCGGTGAGGTCGTTGTTGGTGACGGGTGCTTCGGGGGTGTTGGCCGGGTTGGTGGTTCGGCATGCGGTGGCTGTGTGGGGTGTGCGGCATGTGGTGTTGCTCAGTCGTGGTGGAGCTGATGATCTGGCGGGGGAGTTGGCCGCGTCGGGTGTGTCGGTGCGGCAGGTTCGGTGTGATGTGGGGGACCGGGCGGCGGTGGCGTCGGTGCTGGCTGATGTTCCGGTGGGGCATCCGGTGGGGGGTGTGATTCATACGGCGGGTGTGTTGGATGATGGTGTGGTCGAGTCGTTGACTGCGGGGCGGCTGGAGCGGGTGTTGCGGCCGAAGGTGGACGGGGCGTGGTGGCTGCATGAGCTGACTGCTGGTCTGGAGTTGTCGGTATTCGCACTGTTCTCTTCTGCGGCTGGTGTGTTCGGTGCGGCGGGCCAGGGTAATTATGCCGCCGCCAACGCTTTCCTGGATGCGTTGGCCGTCCATCGGCACCGTGAAGGGCTCCCGGCGACGTCCCTGTCCTGGGGGCTGTGGGCCGAACGCAGCGGACTGACAGGACAGTTGGCGGAGTCCGACGTGGGCCGGATGGCGCGCCAGGGCGTGCTGCCGCTCTCCTCGGAGCGGGGGCTCGCCCTGCTGGACGCGGCGCTGGCCACGGGCCGGCCCTGGTTCGTACCGGTCAGGCTGGACCTCGGCGCCGTACGCAGGACGGGCGTCGACCACCCGTTGCTGCGCGGGCTGGTACACGTCCCGCCCCGGCGTGCCGTCGTGGCTCCGGACAGCGGCACTCCGGTGGCGGATCCGGCTTCGCTGTGGGGACATCTCGCCGTACTGTCTCCGGCCGAGCAGGAAGCCGCGCTGCTCGACCTGGTCGGTGGACAGGCGGCGGCCGTACTCGGGCACCCCGACCCGGGCCAGGTCACCACGGACCGGCCCTTCCTCGACCTGGGCTTCGACTCGCTCACCGGCGTTGAACTGCGCAACCGGCTGACCGCGGCGACCGGGCTGCGGCTGCCGACCACGCTCGTCTTCAAGCACCGCACGCCGGCCGCGCTCGCCGCACAGCTGCGGAGCGATCTCGTAGCGCTGCACGCCGCCGACTCCGGTGCGAACACAGCGGCCCCGGCCGATGTGGCGAACGCGGATCGGCCGGGCCGTAGTGGCTCCTCCGAATCGCTCGGGGACCTGTTCGTGGAGTCGTACCGGCAGGGCAGGTCGGAGGAGTTCTTCCGCATGCTCCGCCTCGCCTCCGAGTTCCGCCCGACCTTCGACGCCGTACGGGCGCGGGAGAGTGTGCCGGAGCCGGTCCGGCTCGCCGAAGGGCCGGCCGGTCCCATGCTGATCTGCTTCGCGTCCGTGGTCGGGCCGTCCGGCCCGCACCAGTACGCGCGGTTCGCGGGCCCGTTGCGAGAGCGGCGTGAGGTGTGGGCCGTGGCCCCGCCCGGGTTCGCTCAGGGGGAACTCCTCCCGAAGGATCTCGCGACGTACACCGACGCGACAGCGGAGGCCGTGGCCCGTCACGTCGGTGAGACACCGTTCGTGCTGGTCGGCTACTCGTCCGGCGGGTGGCTGGCCCACGCGGTCGCGAGCCGCCTGGAGGAACAGGGCGTCACCCCCGCAGGTGTGGTCCTGCTGGACACCTATCTGTCCGACGGCGTAGTCGGTCAGCTCGGCCCGGAACTGGTGGGCGCTCTTGTGGAACGGCGCGAGAAGTTCAGGTTCGACTTCGGCGACGACGTCTGGCTCACCGCCATGGGCGGCTACTTCCGCCTGTTCGACCACTGGCGGCCGACCGTGATCAAGGCCCCGAGTCTGCTGGTCCGGTCGACCGAGCCGATGCCGGGCGTCGCGGCCGGCGCAGACTGGCGCAGTACGTGGGAACTACCACACACAGCTGTCGATGTGCCGGGAAACCACTACACGATGATGGAAGATCACGCGGCCTCGGTCGCGCAGGCTGTACAGGACTGGATCGGATCCCTCTCCTGACGAATCGCCGCTGATCCCACGCGGAACCGACCCGCATCACGAAACCGAAACCATGTAAGAGCAGGATCGATTTACAGGAGAGCACATGACCGACACGACACTTGTGGAAGCTGCGGAACCTGCCGAGCAGGCTCCGCAGTGGCCGATGAAGAGGGACACCGGCTGCCCGTTCGACCCGCCGCCGGGGGTACGGCGGCTGCTCGCCCAGGATCCCATCTCGAAGGCGCGGATCTGGGACGGCAGTACCCCCTGGATCATCGCCCGACACACCGACCAGAGGTCCCTGCTCAGCGACCCGCGCGTCAGCCACGACGGTATCCGCGACGGATTCCCGCACATCAGCGCGGACTTCAAGTTCCTCAGCGCGGCTCAGCCGTCCTTCGCCGGCCAGGACGACCCCGAGCACGGCCGAATCCGCCGGATGGTCACCGTTCCGTTCACCGCCAGGCGGATCGAGGCCCTGAGGCCAGCCATCCAGAAGATCACCGACGAGCTGATCGACGGGATGCTGGCGGGCCCGAAGCCGGTCGACCTGGTGGAGGCGCTCGCCCTGCCTCTGCCGGTCCGGGTGATCTGCGAAATGCTCGGAGTCCCGTACGAGGACCGGGAGTTCCTCCAGCGGAACAACAACGCCATGATCTACCGCGACACCGCGCAGGGAGACGCGCAGAACGCTGCCATCGCGCAGACCGTGTATCTGAAGGAGCTGGTCGGCACCAAACTCGTCGAGCGCGGTGACGACATATTCTCCGACCTGGCGGTTCAGGTCGAGATCGGTGAGATCACCCAGGACGACGCCGCAGGCATCGGCATGATGCTGCTCGGCGCCGGACATGAGACCACCGCCAACATGATCGCGCTGGGTACCCTCGCCCTCCTGGAGAACCCGGAGCAACTGACCGTGGTGCGTGAGAGCGACGACCCGAAGGTCATCGCCAACACGGTTGAGGAACTGCTGCGTTACCTCACGATCGCCCAGGACACAGTCCGTCGGGTCGCGGCCGAGGACATCGAGCTCGGTGGCGTGGTCATCAAGGCCGGCGACGGCATCGTCTTCCCCCTGAACGCCGCCAACTGGGACCCGGACGTCTACCCCGACACCCCCGACCGCCTCGACATCCACCGCGGCAACGCCCGCCGCCACCTGGCCTTCGGTTACGGCGTCCACCAGTGCCTGGGTGCGACACTGGCCCGGGTCGAGCTACAGATCGTCTACAGCACACTCCTGCGCCGGATCCCCACGCTCGCGCTGGCCACCACCATCGACCAACTCCCCTTCAAATACGATCAGATCGCCCACGGCGTCTACGAACTGCCCATTACCTGGTAACCGACGGCAGCCTTGCCGCGCCTCGGGTACGCCACAGGGGACCGAGGCGTGGCGGCCCGCTCGTACACATACACCCATACCGGTCCTGCTCATCTGCGAATTAGCTCCCAAGACTACTTAGTTGGGGGAGATGCGCGACTGCCCCGGCGCGTTAGGTTGTCGGACATGGGCTGTGGCATCGGACCATGTGCTCTCCCGAGCAGGTTCCGAATGTCGGTGTTTCCTGCAAGGCGTCACTTGATTATCTGCCCAACAAAGTTCGGAAGGTAACGATGTTCAACTCGCACAGCCTTGCGGTCGGCGATTACTACGATCAGGTCAATGACCTGGTGCGCGCCATGTTCACGGACAACATTCACTACGGGTACTGGGAAGATCCGTCCACCCTTGACTCCCTTGCCGAGGCGGGCGAGCGGATGACCGAGCAACTCTTCGCACGGCTCGACGTCAACGCTCGACACAAGGTGCTGGACGTGGGTTGTGGTGTGGGGAAACCCACCGCGTGGCTGGCTCGGAAGACCGGCGCCACCGTGAAGGGCATCAACGTCAGCCGTATCCAACTGGAGGTCGCGGATGCGCACGTACGATCCGAAGGGCTGCAGGACCAGGTCAGCTTCGAGGTCGCCGACGCCATGCACCTTCCTTACCCCGACGACTCCTTCGATCGCGTCTGGGCAATCGAGTCGATGATCCACATGCCCGACCGCGCCCAGGTCATGAGCGAAATGGCGCGCGTCCTGCGGCCCGGTGGGCGCCTGGCCATCGCCGACATCGTGGTACGCGGAACACTCGATGACGAAGAGAAATCCGTGGCGGAGCGGTTCTGTGTTCTGAGCAGCGCGCAGTCGATGGAGTACATCGAGAATTACCCCGCGCTGGTGAAGGCCGCCGGGCTCGACCTCGTGGAGCTCGCCGACGTGAGTGAGCAGACGCGTCCAACCGGAGCGGTGGTTCTGCCCTCCTTCGACGTCCTGCTGCCCGCGCTCGGTGAAGATGGGGTCGCTGAAGCGAAGAGGAACTGGATCGGTATGTTCGATATGCCGCAATATGGTTATGTGTTGCTCTCTGCCCGCAAATCATGATGGGCGATATCGCGCGCGGGAAATAATGGGGCTCTCGGCGGTGCCGGAGCGCTGTACCGCCGGCGCGGGCGATCGTACAGACACGGGACGCGATGACCGTGCCTGGAGGTGTGGGCCCGGCTATCGGCCGGGCAGTGGCGCGGCGTGGTGCCGCCAGGATGCCCGAGCCATCGGAGGAGGGCCTGGGACCGGTTTCGTACGCCGAGCTTTCCGTAGATATGGCTCAGTGGTTTCTGACCGTTTTCTCGGCCGGGTTCATCTCGATGACCACCTCGCGGACCGAGAGGCCGGCGGCGAGCCGGGTCATGATCTCTCGTTCCCGGGGCGAGAGAATCAGCGACAGCAAGGAGTCGCTGGTCGGGTCCCGCCTGCGGTCGCGTCAGCTGTCGGCGCGGCCGGCGCCCGCCGTGGCGTGCCCCCGGCGTCCGACGCGACCCGTACATGCGTGGCGGCGATTTGCGGGGCGAGAGTCGTACGGCCATGGGATATGCAGTGCAGTGCGGCCGCGAGCACCTGCGGATGCCCGCTCTCCAGCAGATAGCCGACGGCGCCGCTGCTCAGGGCCAGGCGGACATCGGCCCGGTCGAAGTGGGGTGCCAGGACGGCGAGGGGCGGCAAGCTGCCGTTCGCCGCGATCGAGAATCGTCTGAGCTCCCGGCCCATACGAGGCCCGTGGAAGAGGGCCACGTCGTCGGACGCGCGGATCTCGCACGGTTCCTGGGCGATGCGGAATCTCATGTTGTAGCAGAGCCCGGGGTGTCGGTGACTGACGAGCGCGACCGACAGTGTCACGCGAGGAGGGACTGGGGAAACGGCAGTGGATGGCGTCACCGCGACTCCGTGGCTGGGGGTTGGAGAAGCCCAGCGGATGACGGGTGCCGCCGCCATTCGAAACTTTTAGCATGCTGCCCACCGCTTGGGGCGAGTACTGCTTTGTGAATGGCGTGAAATCTGCAGTGGTGTGAAATCTATATGGGCGCGGCCCCTGAGGGGGTGCGTCGCAGGGCGGTTGCACATCCTTTGTGCTGGTGTGAGAGCTGGTCAGATCTGTGATAACCGGCGTCTGCCCGTGCCCGCGGCAGCGTCGACAACCGGGCCCATATGCCGGAACGCGCTGGGTCTGCCCGCACCGCCCGAGGACAGACCCCGCATCGCTGTTTCCGTACGGCCTTCAGTGTGCCGTGGTGTGAGGCCGCACACCACAGACCGTCACATGTTCCACATGAGGCCGCGCGGCATGGGCGGGTTGTTCCAAGACCTGGGCGGGGTCCAGTGACCGGTCTCGAAGAAGCGCTCGACGGTGTCCACCCAGGGGCGGAAGTCGATTCCCTGCTGGTCGAGCCATGTGTCGCTGTAGTAGGTGTCGAGGTAGCGCTCGCCGGAGTCGCAGAGCACGGTGACGACGGTGCCCCTCTCGCGGCGCCGGTGCAGTCCGCGCAGCACCTTCAGGGCGCCGTACAACCCGGTGCCGGTGGATCCCCCGGGGGCGATACCGAGCCGCTCCTTGGCCACCCGCATGGTGGCGATGGAGAGGGGGTCCGGGACCCGGATCATGCGGTTGACCAGGGGGAAGAGGAAGGAAGGTTCAACCGTGGGCCGGCCGATGCCCTCGATGCGGGAGCCCTTCGCCGTCACCGTGCGGTCGTTGTCCCGCCAGCCGGGGAAGAACGCGGAGTTCTCGGGGTCGGTGACGCACACCCGTACCCGGTGCCCGGTGTAGCGCGCATAGCGGGCCAGTGAGGTCGCCGTACCACCTGTCCCGGCGCCCATGACGAACCAGTCGGGGTCCGACTCGCCGAGGATCTCGGCCGCCATCCCGCGGTCGCCGCGCCAGTCGTATGCGCGCTCGGCGTAGGTGAACTGGTCCATGAAATGGCCGTGGCGATCGTGGGCTTCTTGCGCGGCCCGCTCGGAGATGGTCGCGCCGGTCGCTTCGACGATCTCGCCGCCGTAGTCGCGAATCTTCTGCTTCTTCTCCGTCGTGGTGCCGGAGGGCACGACGGCGACGAACTTGATGCCGAGCAGCTTGCTGAACCATGCCTCGGAGATGGCGGTCGACCCGCTGGACGCCTCCACGACCGGGCTGCTGCGCACCAACCACCCGTTGGCCAGGGCGTTGAGGAACAGCGCCTCGGCCAGCCGGTGCTTGTGACTGCCCGAGGGGTGCACCGACTCGTTCTTCACCAACAGCCGCGATCCGCGCAGGCGCGCCGGCAGTTCCAGCTCCAGCATCGGCGTCGGCTTGTACGGGAGTGCCCTGATCCGCTGGATGCGGTCGTTGACCCAACGGCGCTCGTCGGGATAGCGGTCCGACAGGTCGTCGTCCGTACGTACGACATCCTCTGCTCTCGCGGAACGCCCCGCCCTGCCGACGGCCGTATCCGTGAGGGAACCGTCCGCCGCCAGAGCCGTACCCGCCGTCGTGACGCCGACTGTCGCGGCAGCCGTCCCCGCACCGGCCAGCAGCACCGCACGCCGTGACACACCCATCCGACAACCTCCATGTCTCCGCCCGAGCCGCCACCCGGGGCCGGGCGGCGGCTCTTGCCTAACGGCCCACCCGTACCGGAGGGTGTGGGCTCGGGGGGCGAAGGCGCGGACATCACCTGCTCGACCCAACACTCCGTAGACCAAGGCGACTCGCGGAACCTGCTCATGAGCCGGGCGGGAGCGACCTGTCTGCCGTGCGCCCCTCGCGCTCCCCGCTTTGCCACAACTGCACCCCCCTCGACGGGGTTTCGAAGATCACGCTCCGCTTAGGGTTGGATTCACTCGGTGGTCGAATGATCTCCGGGAAATCCAGGTACGCCCGGACTCCTCTGTCGCGTCCGGAAGCGATCCATCCCCTCGCGCTTGAAGGAGACCGTGCAGTGGCGCAGAACGACGAGTCGTTTTCGACAAGTATCAAAGAGTTCACCGATAAAATCCGGCAGTGGTACCGAGACGATTTCGAAGGCTTCAAGACCATGTATGATGCGGCGACCGCGAACGTGGTGCCGTACCCGAAGGGTACTCTTCCGTCCTTGCAGTGCGACTGGAAGGGTCAGGGAATTGACTTCCTGTGCGAATTCTTCGAGGACTGGTACGCGTGGGATCCGGGGGTCAGTAACGGACTGGAATACATCGAGAAGTTCAGCTGGCTCAACTACGAGAACTCGTACGGCATGGTCTTCGTGACCTGTGGCCCCGGACACAAGGCGCTCGCCGACTTCACGCATCTGCAAGGCCTGTTGATGGACGAGGAGGATAACGAGCGGACCCAGGCCCTCATCGCCACATGGGTCAAGCAGTTGGGGCCGAAGATGAAGGACTACGAGAGCGGCCCCTGGTCGACCTTCAATGATTTCTTCGTCCGGGAACTCGCCGAGAATGCCCGGCCGATCTCCGCGAAGCACGACAACGCGGTGGTGGTCGCCCCGGCGGACTGCGTCATCAACATGATCGTTGATGAGCTGAAGAAGGACACGCCGATTCCGGTAAAAACCGTAACCATGAACGTCGAGCAGCTACTCGACAAATCCCCGTTCGCGGACGCGTTCATCGGCGGTACGGCGGTGTCGTGCATCCTGATGCCCGACAGCTACCACTGGTATCACGCCCCGGTGACGGGTGAGGTGGTGGAGTCCCGAGATGACATCGCCGGCGTCTACTACGGGATGCGGGACTTCCCCGAGCTGCTCGACAAGGGGAATGTCGGCTACGGCTACGACTATGAGATGTTCGATCACTTCCGCCGGGGGTACCTGATCATCAAGACACAGTATCCGGACAGCCCGGAAGGGGAAAAGCAGGAGGGCTACGTCGGAATGGTGACCGTCGGCCTCAATTCGATCGCCTCTGTGAACTATCTGCCGGAGTTCCAGAATATTAATCATCCCGTGGCTCCTGTGGTTCCGGTCAACGTGACAAAGGGGGATAAGATCGGAAACTTCAAGTACGGCGGGTCGCTGAACATCCTGCTGTTCGAGAAGGAACGCTTCCCGGCGCTGCAACTGCTCCAGGGACAGCGCATCGGTCTGCTGGAGCCGAAGGAGCGCACGAAGAGGCTGTTCGGCTCCCACCGCACGCAGTCCCGTCGACGCCGTCCGCTTGCTCCCTGATCCGCTGCCGCTCCCGAACGGATACCGAAGATGTCCCCAGACCTCGTCGACTCGATTCCGGCGAACATTCTCAACACCCAACGCATCGAATTCTTCATCGAAAAAGGCACCAAGAAGGTCCGCTCCTACGCCGGGCACGTCCACGTCGACGGAACGAAGGGCGAGAAGAACAAGAACCACCTCTTCTACTGGTTCTTCGAGAGCCGGACCTGCAACCCCCGCATCCCGGTCGGCGAACAGCGGGACCTGATCACGAGCACACCCCTGGTGATCTGGCTCAACGGCGGCCCCGGTGCCTCCTCGCTACTGGGGTTGTTCCTGGAGAACGGGCCGCTGTCCATCGCCGACGACGCCGCCGGGACGGTGTCGGCGACCTCCACCACCTGGAACCAGGAGGCGCATGTCGTCTACTGGGACCAGCCCATCGGCACCGGATACAGCTACTCCGACAAGCCGGAGGAGTACGTCCAGGACGAGGCCACCCTCAGCCACATGTTCTGGCAGGGGCTCCAGGAGTTCTTCCGCCTGCACCCGGAGTACGTCGCATGCCCGCTGTACGTCTGCGGTGAGAGCTACGCAGGCAAGTACGTCCCGGCAATCGCCCTGGAGATCGACCGGCAGAACGGCACCGACACGGGCGGACAGCACCTCAACCTGAAGGGGATCGCCGTAGGAAATGGCTGGATCAAGCCCGAGCTGTCTCTCCGGGTCCTGATCGACTACGCCTACACCACCGGCTTTCTCGGCATCAGTCAGAAGGAATCCCTGGACAAGACCTACGTCTATTTCCAGGAAGCCCTCGCGGGAAAGAACATGGAGGAGGCCAATCGGATCGGCAACGCTCTGGTGGACAGGACCGTGGCGTACGGCGGGCACTTCGACGTCTACGACGTACGGCGCTGGGACGATCTGGCCATGGGGGCGCTGAGCTCCTATCTCAACAGTGCGGAGGTGAAAAAATCCCTGCACGTTCCCGCGAACACCGTCTGGCAGAGCGCGGACGACAAGGGGCCGGTAACCGAAAATCTGTTGGCCGACAACATGGCGGACGCCTCGGGGCTGTACACCCAGCTCGTCGAGAAAAACTACAAAACCCTTCTCTACACCGGGAACTTCGACACCGCTTGCGGGTACCGCAGCACCGAGGAAATCCTGGACGACCTGATGAAACAGGGAGGCAGGCAAGCGGAGTGGCGCGATGCCACCCGCCTGATCTGGACCCAGGCGCAGGGAGACCCGAAGGGATTCGTCCGCAACGTCGGGAACCTGACACAGGTCGCCGTACCCGACTCCGGGCATCAGGTGCCGACATTCCAGCCGGAGATCTGCCGGGAGATGCTCTACAACTGGCTCTTCGACCGCCCTTTCCCCGGTTACGACCCGGAGCGGACGGGCGAGCAGACCCCTGAGGACACAGGCCCTCGGAAGGCATGACCGCGCCGCACGCCTCAACCCCGCACGCGGATCGACGAGAGCTCCCGCGGCACAGTGGGTAACCTCCGTACCCTCGAACCGGTGGGTCTTCGGCAATCGAGTGAGCACACTTTCGCCTTGCTTCTTGAACAGCGGCCATGAAGGGCGCCTGACGGGAATTTTCCCGGTCAGGCGCCCTTCTGCGGTGTCTAGAAGAAGCCCAGCTTCTTCGGTGAGTACGAGACGAGAAGGTTCTTCGTCTGCTGATAGTGGTCCAGCATCATCCGGTGGTTCTCCCTGCCAATACCGGACTGTTTGTAGCCGCCGAACGCGGCATGTGCCGGATAGGCGTGGTAGCAGTTGGTCCAGACGCGGCCCGCCTGGATCGAACGGCCCGCGCGGTAGGCGGTGTTCATGTCCCGGGTCCAGACGCCCGCGCCGAGTCCGTACAGGGTGTCGTTGGCGGTTTTGATCGCGTCGTCGAAGTCGCTGAAGGAGGTCACAGCGAGTACGGGGCCGAAGATCTCCTCCTGGAAGATCCGCATACGGTTGTGGCCCTCGAAGATCGTGGGCTGTACGTAGTAGCCACCGGCCATCTCGCCCTCGTACTCGATACGCTGACCACCCGTCAGGATTTTCGCGCCCTCCTGTCGGCCGATGTCCATATACGAGAGGATCTTCTCCAACTGGTCGTTGGACGCCTGTGCGCCGACCATCGTGTCCGTGTCCAGCGGGTGGCCGGGCACGATGGCCTCGGTGCGGGCGATGCCCGCCGCCAGGAATTCGCTGTAGTGCCCGGACTGGATCAGGGCACGCGACGGACAGGTGCAGACCTCGCCCTGGTTGAGGGCGAACATGGTGAAGCCTTCCAGGGCCTTGTCACGGAAGTCGTCGTCCATGGCCGAGACATCGTCGAAGAAGAGGTTGGGGCTCTTGCCGCCGAGTTCCAGAGTGACCGGTTTGATGTTCTCGGAGGCGTACTGCATGATCAGTCGGCCCGTGGTGGTCTCGCCGGTGAAGGCGACCTTCGCCACGCGCGGACTGGAGGCCAGCGGTTTGCCCGCCTCGACACCGAAACCGTTGACGATGTTGACCACGCCCGGCGGGAGCAGATCGGCGATCAGCCCCATCCACAGATGGATCGAGGCGGGCGTCTGCTCGGCGGGCTTGAGGACGACGGTGTTTCCGGCGGCCAGCGCGGGGGCCAGTTTCCACGTCGCCATCAGAAGGGGGAAGTTCCACGGGATGATCTGCGCGACAACTCCGAGCGGCTCCTGGAAGTGGTACGCGACGGTGTCGTCGTCGATCTCGCTGAGCGTGCCCTCCTGGGCGCGCAGCACCCCCGCGAAGTAGCGGAAGTGGTCGATGGCGAGCGGGATGTCGGCGGCGAGGGTCTCCCGTACCGGCTTGCCGTTCTCCCAGCTCTCCGCGACCGCCAGTTCCTCCAGATGCGCCTCCATCCGGTCGGCGATCCGGTGGAGTACGTTCGCCCGGTCCGTCGCGGAGGTCCTCGCCCAGCCGGGAGCCGCGCCGTGTGCCGCGTCCAGGGCGCGTTCGACATCCTCGGCGGTGCCACGGGCGATCTCGGTGAAGGGGCGGCCGTTGACCGGACTGGGGTTCTCGAAGTACTGGCCGCGGGCCGGTGGGACGTACTCCCCGCCGATCCAGTGGTCGTAGCGGGACTCGTACGACACAATGGCGCCCTCGCTGCCGGGCGCTGTGTAGCGGGTCATCTCCGTGGCCTCCCGAATTCCGCGCCGCCCGCCATTGGACGGCGCCGGATCCGACGCTAGGGCCGCGAACGTTGCGAGCAGGTTGCCCGGCCGGGGAAGGCCGGGGGGAAAGCGGTCCGGCAGCGTCAGCCCGGCATGGTGTGGTCCTCCTTGACGAGGTCCGCGCACTTCTCGCCGATCGTCATCGTGGTGATACACGGATTGACCGCGGGCAGGAACGGCATCACGGACGCGTCCGCCACCCGCAGCCCCTCAACTCCCTTGACCCGCGGCCGGGGATCGAGCGGCGCGTCCCGGTCACCGGCCGCCCCCCATCCATACGGTCCCCGCCGGGTGGTAGACCGTGTTGTGGGTTTCGCGGAGGTACGAGAACAGCTCCTGGTCGGAGCGCGCGGCGGAGCCCGGTGCCGGCTCGGTGCCCGCCCACCCGGCCAGCGGCGCCTGTGCCGCGATCTCCCGGGCGAGCCGCAGCCCACGTCGTCACCCGGATGTCGTGCTCATGAGTGAAATGGCGCGGATCCACCTCAGGTGTGTCCCGGAAAGTCGCGGCTGCGCAGCCGGACCGTGCCCAGCGACCGGGCGCGGGTGACATTCGGTGTGGGACAGAAGGTGTTGTCGGTGGTCGGATAGCCGCGCCGGTAGGTGTTCATGTCGAACGGCACCGATCCGTAGTGGAACATCAGATCGGGCCGGTCCAGGCACGGTTCGGTGGTGGCGAAGATACCGATCTCCCCGACCGGTTCATGCGTCGCCCAGCTGGCCCCCCGGATTGCCGGTGTCGACGCCCCGGTCCCTACCGCCGGAGAGCGTCAGCGCGCCGAAGTGGCGGAAGCAGTCGGCGTTGTCGTCCCTGTCGTACTCGCTCTCCACCAGCCGCTTCCCGGTGTCCAGGGACTCGGCTCCGGCCAGCACCGCCCGGTCGCGCTCCAGCGGCGCGGCGACGCGCAGCAGCAGTTGGCCGCGCTCGGCGGCCGGGGTGGACGGCCCACGGGCCGCGCTCGAAGGGCGTCCCGGGCCGCGGCGGCGTCCTCGGGCCCGACCTCGTCGACGGCCGCGACCAGGGAGCCGTCGGCCGGGCAGCGGATCTTACCGATCCGCCCGCCGCGGGCGGCCGTCCACGTACCACCGATGAACAGCTCCGGCATCAGGCTCCTCCGAGTCGGCCGCGGCGCGTGCGCGGCCGGTCGGACCAGGCACGCCCCGGGGCGCTCTCCCCACCGACAGTAAGGAGATATGTCCACTTTCGCCTGCGGGGCCCCGGGGCGGGAGCCGCGCCCGGGCCGACGCCGGCCGTCGCGGACCGTTCAGCCGCGCTGCCACGCGTCGAGCTCCCGCACCCGCGCGAGCGCCGAGGGCCGCTGCGGTACGGGGAGCACGGCGGCCAGCGCCCGCCACACCGCCAGATCGTCCTCGCCCCAGGGGCTGTACACCCAGTCGGCCAGCAGCCCCGGATCCCCACGGGCGATCAGCGCAGCCCGCATCTGGTCGGCCAGGCGCCGCCGCATCCGTACCACGGCCGGTGCCTGCGAGGAGGGCAGCAGCGGGCCCGCGTACGCGTTCATCGCGGCGGTCACGGCACCGGAGGCCAGATGACGGTCCACGGCGGCGAAGTCAGGGTCGGCGGTCACGGCCAGCCGGTACGGACGGGACCGCAGCAGCCCGGGGCCGAGCACCGCCCGAAGCCGGGAGAGCTCGGCGCGCAGGGTGACCGGGGTGACCGACTCCTCCTCGTACAACTCGGTGAGCAGCTCGTCGCCGGTGACGCCCTCGGGGCGGCGCGCCAGCAGGGTGAGGATCTCGCTGTGCCGGGGGCTGAGGCAGAGCCTGCGGCCGTCCGCCACCAGCAGTGCCTCGTCCCGCCCGAGCGCCGACAGCCGGACGGACCCGGCGGCGGGCGGCGGCGCGTCCAGTGCGAGCTGCGACTCGGCCGCCCGCGCGACCGCGCCGACGAAGGCCAGGCTGTGCGGATGGGCCAGCCGGTCCCCGCCCGTGATGTCGACCGCGCCCAGCAGCCGCCCGGTGCCCGGGTCGTGGACGGGCGCCGCCGCGCAGGTCCAGGGGTGCGCGGGCCGCTGGAAGTGCTCGGCCGCGAAGACCTGGACGGGCCGGTCCACCGCGATGGCCGTCCCCGGCGCGTTCGTCCCCGCCGCGCTCTCCGCCCAGCGGGCACCCGGCACGAAGTTCATCCGGTCCGCCAGCAGCCGGGTCGCCGGGTGCCCCTCGACCCAGAGCAGCCTGCCGTGCGCGTCGCACACCGCCATCAGATGCTCGCCGTCCATGGCGTACGCGCCCATCAGCTCCCGGAAGAGCGGCATCATCCTGGCCAGCGGATGCGCCTGGCGGTACGCGGCCAGTTCGTCGTCCGACAGCTCGACGCGCGGTGTGCCCTCCGGGCGGACCCGGGCCCGCGCCGACCGCTGCCACGAGTCCGCCACCACCGGCCGCACGGGCCGCTCGACCCGGCCCGCGCTCGCGAACGACTCATAGGCGCGGCACAGCGCACCACGGCGCTTCGCCGGGTCGACGCCCGTTTCCAGAGCCACCCACGTGTCGGTCACCTACGCCTCCCCCGGCCGGATCCCACCGGACGCGCCCATCGTGCTCCGGCGCCCCCGGCGGGGGCAAGCTCACACCGGGGGCGTACGGAGGCGCGGGGCGTACGGAGCGCGGTCCGCGCCTCCGTACGCCGGGATCACCCGGGCCCGATGTCCGCCGGCACCGCCGCCGGATCCCGGTCCGCGGGCCCGGCGGGCACCCAGCGCCCGCCCTCCTCGCGGTACGGCCACCAGCGCAGTCCTGTCCGTAACGCAGCTGCGCCGCCGCACCGGACACGGTCCAGCGGCCACCGCCCCCATGACGTGGCGCTGGCCACTCGGCGCCCTCCCCGGTCGCGTCGAGAGCCGCCTTCGGCCGTACGAGGTCGGCGGGGCCCGGAGTCCACTCCTCCTCCAGTACGGCGAGGGCGGCGGCGCCCCCGTACCGCCAGGCGCGCACCGCGAGTTCCAGCTCGGCGCGCGGCCGGCCGGTGCCCCGGGCGGGTCGCGCCACGAGGGCGGAGCCCCCGTCGGTGGGCGCCGCACCGGCTGCCAGGTCCTCACCTCGCGGAACGTACGCGGCGGACCCCTCACGTACTGGGTCCTCGGCGGACTGAACTACCAGATCGAGCGCCGTCTCTTCCCCGGTATGCCCCGCCCCCACCTGCGCCTCGCCCAGCCACTGGTGCGGCCCCACTGCCGCGCGCTGGGCGTTCCGTACACCGAGACCGGGCTGATCGAGTCGTACCAGGCAGGCGCTCGGTCATCTGTACGAGGTCGGCGAACCGCTGCGTACGGGCGCATAGTGGAACTGGCGGACGACTGTGCGCGTTCACCGGTCAGGGAGCGGCACCGGCCGCGAAGGAGGCGTCGAGATGTCGACACAAGCGAAGATCGCCATCGGGGGAGTGGCCATTGGCCTTCTTCTGTGGCCACTGATCGGATTCTGGTTCTCGCTGCTGGTGGTGATCGGGGTGCCGGCGGCCGCGTATCTGATGCTGGACCCGTCCCAGCGCCGCAGGCTGCGCCGGATCGGCCGCAAGGAGATCGGCCGCTGAGCCGGTGACGCCGAGGTGGGACCCGGGACCGCACGTGGTCCGGGCCCCACTCTCGCCGTGCGCCGACGCGCGGGGGCGGCACGTAGGATCGACGGCCGTGGAGATCAAAGAAGTCGCCTACGACCACCCCGACGCCGTCGAACTGTCGGACCAGGTGCAGGCGGAGTACCGGACCCGATTCGGCTACGACGACACGACGCCCCTGCGCCCCTCGTACTTCGACCCGCCGCGTGGTCTGTACCTCGTCGCGTACGAGAACGGCGCACCGGTCGCCTCCGGCGGCTGGCGGGCCCAGGACGCCGAGGACGAGGGGTACGCGTACGGGGACGCCGAGGTGAAACGGATGTACGTCACCCCCGGCGCACGCGGACAGGGGCTCGCCCGCCGGATACTGGCCGTGCTGGAGACCAGCGCGCGCGAGGCCGGGCGGATCAGGATGGGCCTGGAGACCGGGGAGGCGCTTCCCGAGGCGCTGGCCCTCTACACCTCCAGCGGATACACCCCCACCACCGGCTTCGGGGTCTACCGGGACAACGCCGACAGCCTGTTCCTCGCGAAGCCGCTGTAGGAACGCCCGGTCGCCCGGCGGGCGGCGGGCGGCGGCCGGGGGACCGGCGGCTGGGTCTGGCTCGTCCGCGCGCCTGACGGCTGGGTGCGCCGGGTCCGGAACCACCGGTTTTCCCGGTACGTCACGCGGCGGGCAGCCCCATGAGGTTGCGTGCCACCGTCCGCGGCGACTCGTCCCGCTCGCGGGCCAGCGCGATGACCGCCCTACAGGCCAGCTCGTTGACCCCGAAGGACAGCGCCTCCGGCGAGACCCAGTCCGACACCTCGTCCATCTGCCGCTGGTCGTCCTCCGCGCACGCGGTGACATAGCCGGCGGCGGCCTCGAATATGTTGTGCTGCCGTGGTCTGGGCGTCTCCGGGGCCGGCCCGGAGACACGGTCCGACACAAGGATCCTGCGCAATCTGCTGAGCACGGGGTCCACCTTCCCTGCTGCCTGGCATGGTGCGAACCGCCCGGTCGTCCGGGGGCCGCCCTTCCCACGTACGTTTTGCCCGGCCCCCGGCAGAAGAGAACCTCCCCGCGCTCCAGCACCAGAGAAACGCTCCGCGCTCCAGCACCAGAACCACTCCGTTCCGGGACGGTTCACCCCTGCCGGACGGCGAGCGCCAGAAAACGGGAATCCACATCGCTGTACGACACCAGCCGCCAGCCCGAACTGGCCAGCAGCGGCCGGAGATTGGGCTCGGCGCGCAGATCGTCGTCCGTGATCCGCCGGCCCTGCCGCGCGGCCAGCGCGGCCCGCCCGAGGGGATGGAAGAGCGCCAGCCGCCCGCCGGGCCGTACCACCCTGGCCAACTCCCGCAGATTCTCGGCGGGTCGCGGAAGATGCGAGATCAGCCCCGCGCCGAAGACCGCGTCGAGCGCGGACGAGCGCACCGGCAACCTGGCCACATCGGCGAGCAGCAGCCGCCCGCTGCGCCAACGGCCCGCCCGTACCGCCTCGTCGAGCATCTCCGGGGTCAGATCGGCGCCCAGCACCGTACCGTGCGCGCCCACCGCCTCCCGCAGGGGCGGCAGCGCGCGACCCGTTCCGCATCCCGCGTCCAGGACGGCGTCGCCGGGGCGCAGCCCGAGGCCGGCGACGGCGGTGGCGTAGGCCGGGCCGTCGCCGGAGAAGCGGCGGTCCCAGCCGGCCGCCCGAGCGCCGAAGAATTCCTGTACCTGTGTGTGGTCATGGGCCATGAAGACATGATCCCGCGACGCTCATGTTTGTCGCCACGCCCGTGTTTCCATCCCCCGGAGATCCGGCGCGACGTGGGGCTCCGGGCACCCCCGGGCCGCTCCGGAGTGGTGCCGCGCAGGTCGCCGCTTGCCCCGGGCACGGCCGGTGCGGAAGGCTACAGGCGTTGGGGACACGGGAACGTATGAGCGGAAAGGAACGGCAATGCCACTCGAAAAGGGTCTTGACTGGCTGCTGGATGATCTGACCGAACGGGTCGAACACATCACGCACGCGCTGGTGCTGTCCAACGACGGCCTGGTGACGGGAGCCAGCTCGGGACTCGCCCGCGAGGACGCGGAGCATCTCGCGGCTGTCTCCTCGGGGCTGCACAGCCTCGCACGGGGATCCGGGCGGCACTTCCGGGCGGGCCAGGCCCGTCAGACCATGGTCGAGTTCGACGAGGCGCTCCTGTTCGTCACGGCGGCGGGAGACGGTAGCTGCCTGTGCGTGTTGACGTCGGCCGAGGCTGACGTCGGCCAGGTCGCCTATGAGATGACGCTGCTGGTCAACAGAGTGGGAGAACACCTCGGAGTCGCGGCGCGCCAGCCCGGCCGCACCACGCTGAGTGGCCTCTGAGGCCGACTTCCGCCCGGCGCGAGCCGTCCGCCGTAAGTTATCCACAGGCCGAGCGGGAAAGGGCGCTGTCGGGCTACGGTCGTCACCGAGAGTAGTTGAACCTCACGGGGGAGGACCGTTATGTCCATCAGCGGCACACAGACCCGGACACGGTACGAGGACCGGGCGCAGCGTGAGACCCGGACACGGGACGAGCGTCGGACACGGTACGAGGACCGGGCTCCGGGACAGGAGCGCGGATCGGAGTCGGGCCCGGGGCAGCGCCCGGGACCGGCTCGCGCCCAGGGCCGGACGGAACCGCCGAGCGTCGGAGTCAACCGGGCGGCACAGGAACTGGAGCTGAGGCGCGGGGAGTTCGAGCTTGCCGCGCAGCTGGGACACATCCGCACCACCGCGGGGGCGGTCGGCGGCCGACGGAGGGTCACCCAGGAGGAGATCGACCGGCTGAAGTCGGCGGAGGGTTTCCCGGACGCGCTCCGCGAGCGAGTGAGGACAGTGGGCACGGCCGAGGGCGCGAAGCTGATGCCGGTCAGCCCCGGCCGCTTCACCCGGCTGGCCAAGGCGGGATTCTTCGCTCCCGTCCGCTTCTACCTCAACCGGTACCGGGTGGTCGTGTGGCTGTATCTGGCGGACGAGCTGACGGAGTTCGCGGACCGGGAGCCCCTACTGCTCACCGGCCGGATGCCCAAAGCCCTCTGCGCCGAAGCCGACGCGGGGGAGGACTGCCGTCCGCGCAACTGGCGCGGACGGCGTATCGGCCAGTTGCTGCACGAGCGCGAGGATCCCTGGGAGAGGGCGGCCGTGGTGAGCTGTGTGCTCGCCCCGGCGGACCTCGCCGAGCTGGTACCGGACCCGTTCGAGCGGGCGTATCTGGCCCGGCTGCGCCCCGATCTCGCCCCGGGCGCACCGGGGTCGGAGGCCGCGCGGGCGGCGATGGAGCGCCTGCTGACGGCGGACAACCCCGATGAGATCCAATGGCATCTGTCGAGCCTCGGCACCCTGTTGACGGAGGCCAGGGTGGTACGGCGGGCCCCGCGCCCCGATGCGGGTGTGCCGCGTCCGGCGGGGTCGTCCGGGCCACCGCCGGGGGGTGGCCGCAAGAGGCTGCTGGCCCGGCTGTGGAACAGAAGGGGCGACGATCCGGGGCTCGGGGCGGGCGGATGAGGGCGGGCTCCGGCGTGGTCCGCGGCCCGCCGCCCCGGGGACGGGGCGGCGGAGGCGGGCGGCGCGGCCGACCGGTTGTCGGTGGTGCGGTTAGTCGAGCAGGTGGACGCGCTGGGTGGTCAGTTCGTAGCGGGCCCCGACGATGGCCAGCTTGCCCTGGTCCACCTTGTCCGCGAGGTCGGGCTCCGCGGCGAGCCGGGACCGGACCAGTGCGACCTGGGCGCTCACCGTGGAGTCGATCCGTTCGGCGCCCTGCTTGGTGTGGTCGATCGCGGGCCGGATCTGGTCGGCCAGATACTGGATATGGTTCGGGAGTTCGTGGCCCGTCTCGTCCGCCTCCACCGCCGCGGCGACCGCGCCGCACGACTGGTGGCCGAGGACCAGGACCAGCGGAACGCCCAGCTCCAGCACGCCGTAGCTGATGCTGCCGAGGATGGCCTCGTCCAGCACCTCGCCGGCCGAGCGCACGGTCATCAGATCGCCGAGCCCCTGATCGAAGGCCAGCTCCGGAGGAACCCGGGAATCTATGCACCCGAGCACGACGGCGAAGGGATGCTGGCCCGACACGAGAGCGTGCCGTACGGTCTCCGTCTCGTGGGGATGCTGCTCGCGGAAGGTCCGCCAGCGGCGATTGCCCTCCGCCAGCTCTCGCAGGGCTTCGTCCGGGGTGGCCGGGCGAGCGGGCCGGGGGGTGGGGGCGGCGCTCGCGACCGGTGCGGCGAGCGCTACCCCGGCGGTGGCGGCGGTCCCCGCGAGGGCCGCGCGCAGTAGTGAACGGCGGGGTGTGCCGATGGCGATGGGGGAGGTACGTGCCTGTCTGCTCAATCTCACGGCCGGAGACTAGCCGTGACAACTTTGGCCATCACTTCCCATTGGCGATTTTTGACTCGATCTTGAATCAATCACCACTCGGGCACCAGCGGAACGGCGAGTACTCGCCTTGTATCCGATCGCAGGTTTATGGAGAAGGAGGCGCAACTGCCTGGCTGTGATTGCATGGTTCGGTGAATCGACAGACTGTGCCGAAGGCCGCAGAGATCCCCGTGTGCGAGATCCGGCAACGTGACGGGGAAGATCTCGACGAGTGCGTGCGGGTGCTGGCCGAGGTGCACCAGGACGACGGCTATCCGGTGAACTGGCCTGATTCCCCCGCCGATTGGCTGGTGGGGGACGGACAGCTCGCCGCCTGGGTGGCCGAGTTGGACGGCCGGATCGTCGGCCATCTGGCGCTGTCCCCGGCGGGCGAGGACGATCTCGCCCCCGCGCTGTGGAGCGGCGGCGCGGACGGGGACACGGACCGGGACGCCGGTGATACCGCGGTGGTGAGCCGTTTGTTCGTCTCGCCGTCGGCGCGCGGCCACGGCATCGGCGCGCTGCTGATGTCCCGTGCGGACAAGGAGGCCAGACAGCGCGGCCTGCATCCCGTCCTGGACGTCGTCGCCTCCGACACCGCGGCGGCGGCACTCTACGAATGCCTCGGCTGGGACCTGCTGGCCACCGTCGACCAGACCTGGAGCCCGGACCAGACAGTCACGGTCCACTGCTACGCGGCCCCGAACTGACCGGTTCCCCATTCGGCGGGGCGGGCCAGGGGCACTGAAGAAGGGGGGGAGGGGGAGGGGGGAGGGGAGGGGAGGGGAGGCCCCCCGTTCAGTGCTCCAGGCGGCGGGTGGAGCTTCGTACCACCAGTTCGGGCTGGAGCACCACCGAGCGGTGTGTGTGGTGCTCCGCCTCCGGGCCCGTCTCCTCCATCAGCATCTCCGCCGCCACCCGTCCCATCGCGTCCGCCGGCTGTCGTACCGAAGTGAGTGGTACGACGGCCGCGGCCGCGAACTCGATGTCGTCGTAGCCGACGATCGACACATCGCCCGGTACGTCGACCCCGGCCCCGTACATGGCCTGGAGCACACCCAGCGCGAGCAGGTCGTTGGCGCAGAAGACGGCGGTGGGGCGTTCGGCCAGACCCAGCAGCCGGGCCCCCGCGTCGATACCGGAGGCGACGTCCAGCCGGGCGGACTCCACATGGCGCAGCGCCTCGGGGGGCAGTCCGGCCTCGCGCAGGGCCGTCAGCGCGCCGCTGTGGCGGTCCCGGCACTGGGGCAGGGACATCGGGCCGCTGATGTAGGTCACCGAACGGTGCCCGGCGGCCAGCAGATGCCGGACCGCGAGCGCGCCACCGGCCACATCGTCCACCGAGACCGAGCACCCCTCGGCGGCGGGCACCGCCCGGTCCACATGGACGAACGGGATGTCCCGGCGCGCGAAGTCCCGCACATTGCGGCCCGTCGCATCCGCCGGGGTGAGCAACACCCCGCGCACCCGCTGTTCGGCGAAGAGCGACAGATACTCCGCCTCCTCGGCGATGCTCCCCGCGCTGTTGCAGAGCATCACCCCCAGCCCCGCCTCCCGGGCCGCGCGCTCCGCGCCCTTGGCGACCGCGACGAAGAAGGGGTTGCCCATGTCGAGCACCAGAATGGCCAGAATGCGGCTCGTGCCGATCCTCAGCTGCCGGGCCGTCTCGCTCCGTACGAAACCGAGCTGGTCTATGACGGCCCTGACTCGCACCCGGGTGGGTTCGGACACCTTTTCCGGGCGGTTCAGCACGTTCGAGACCGTGCCGACCGAGACACCGGCCAGTCTGGCCACGTCCTTGATGCCGACGGTCTGCGCCACGCGTCCTGCCTGTTCTGTCACATCTCGAAACTGCCCCGACCGGGTGAACCATCATATCGGGGGTACGGCTGCGCGGATGTGCCCGTACGGTCAGATCCGCGCGGCCGCCCGGTCCCAGGCGTCCCGGGTGGGCCGGTCGGTGGCGGGCCGGTGGACGCGTGGCTCCAGCGTGGCGCGGAGCAGGGCGCGCAGCTCGGCGAGCCCGCCCCCGACCCCGGCCACGCCCGCCGCACGGGCCTGGACGAGTACGTTGCCGAGGGCCGCCGCCTCCGCGGGCCCTGCCACGACGGGCAGGCCACAGGCGTCGGCGGTGAGCCGGCACAGCAGTTCGTTGTGCGCGCCGCCGCCGACGATGTGCACGGTGTCCACGGTCCGGCCGGACAGCCGCTGCGCGTCCTCGATCGCCCGCCGGTGCGCGAGGGCCAGGGAGTCGAGGACACAACGGGTGATCTCGGCGGGGCTCTCGGGGACCGTTCCCCCGGTGCGCCGGCAGGCGTTCGCGATCCGGCGCGGCATGTCCCCCGGCGCGAGGAACGCCGGATCGCCGGCGTCGACGAACGCCCGCAGCGCGGGGACATCGGCGGCCTCGGCCAGCAGCCGGTCCAGCCGCTGGGGCGTGCCCTCGGCCTCCCAGGCGCGCAGGCACTCCTGGAGCAGCCACAGCCCCATGATGTTGCGCAGATAGCGGACGGTGCCGTCCACCCCCAGCTCATTGGTGAAGTTGGCCAGCCTGCTCTCCTCCGTGAGCACGGGGGCGTCCAGCTCGAGTCCGGCCAGCGACCAGGTGCCGGTGGCGATATAGGCGAAGCGGTCCCCGGCGGCGGGGACGGCGGCGATCGCGGAGGCCGTGTCATGGGAGCCGACCGCCGTCACCGGCACCGGACCGCGCAGCCCCGTCTCCGCCAGCACCCCGGGCAGCAGCAGGCCCGCCGGATCGCCGGGCCCGCGCAGCGGCGCGAACAGCGACAGATCGATCCCGAGCGCCTCGGCCACCGGCCGGGACCAGTCGCGGGTACGGGGGTCGATGAGCTGTGTGGTGGAGGCGTTGGTGACTTCCGTACCGGCCTCGCCAGTCAGCCAGTACGCGATCAGATCGGGGATCAGCAGCAGCCGGCGCGCGGCGTCGAGCGCGGGACTGCCCTGCGCGGCGGTGAGCTGGTACACCGTGTTGAACGGCAGGTACTGCAGGCCCGTCGCCGCGTAGAGCGCGTCCGGCGGCAGCAGGGCGGCGGCCTTCTCCGCCTCGCCCTCGGTGCGGGTGTCGCGGTAGTGCACCGGATTGCCGAGCAGCGCCCCCGACGCGTCGAGCAGTCCGTAGTCCACCGCCCAGGTGTCGATGCCGACGCTCGCCGGCGCGCGCCCGGCCACCGTGCCCGCGGCCCGCAGCCCGCTCAGCACCCCGTCGTACAGCGCCAGGATGTCCCAGTGCAGGGTGCCCGCGACCCGCACCGGGCGGTTGGGGAACCGGTGCACCTCGTCCAGGCGCAGGGTGCCGGCGCCCCGGCCGGAGACATGGCCGACTATGACACGGCCGCTGGACGCGCCGAGATCGACGGCGGCGAAGGGGAGCGGTTCGGCGAGTGACACGACTGACCTCGTGGGACCTCGGGAAGGAAACGGAAAGGGAGGAGTGGGAGGGGGAGCGGGCCGGTCCGGCCCGCTCCCCGGGGGTCAGCGCAGGAACGCCGCCGGGACCCCCGCGTCCACCGGGATGTGCAGCCCCGTCGTATGGCTCAGCTCGCCGCCCGTGAGGACGAACACCGCGTTGGCCACATGTTCGGGCAGCACCTCGCGCTTGAGGATCGTCCGCTGTGCGTAGAACTCGCCGAGCTTCTCCTCCGGTACGCCGTACACCGCCGCGCGCTCCGCGCCCCAGCCACCCGCGAAGATCCCGGAACCGCGTACCACCCCGTCGGGGTTGACGCCGTTGACCCGGATCCCGGCCCCGCCCAGTTCGGCCGCGAGCAGCCGTACCTGATGGGCCTGGTCGGCCTTGGTCGCGGAGTAGGCGATGTTGTTGGGGCCCGCGAACACCGCGTTCTTGGAAGCGATGTAGACGATGTCCCCGCCGAACCCCTGCGCGGTCATCACCCGGGCGGCCTCGCGGGACACCAGGAAGGAACCGCGCGCCATGATGTCGTGCTGGAGGTCCCAGTCCCTCGCGGTCGTCTCCAGCAGCGGCTTGGAGATCGAGATCCCGGCGTTGTTGACGACCAGGTCCACCCCGCCGAAGGCCAGCGTCGCCGCGTCGAACGCCGCCGCGATGGCCTCCTCGTCCCTGACGTCGACGGTCACCGCGACCGCCCGGTCCGGCCCGCCCAGCTCCTCGGCGACCGTCGCCGCGCCCTCCGTGTTGAGGTCCGCGACCACCACACAGGCGCCCTCGGCGGCCAGCCGGTGCGCGATGGCCCTGCCGATCCCCGAGCCCGCCCCCGTCACCAGCGCGACCCGGGCGGCCAGCGGCTTCGGGGCCGGCATCCGGCGCAGCTTGGCCTCCTCCAGCTCCCAGTACTCGATGCGGAACTTCTCGGACTCCTCGATGGGCGCGTACGAGGAGACGGCCTCGGCGCCGTGCATCACCTTGATGGCGTTGAGATAGAACTCGCCGGCCACCCGGGCGGTCTGCTTGTCCTTGCCGAAGGAGAACATGCCCACCCCCGGCACCAGCACGATCGCCGGGTCGGCGCCGCGCATCGGCGGCGAGCCGGGCACCGCGTGGCGCTCGTAGTACGCGCGGTACTCCTCGCGGTACGCGGTGTGCAGGGCGGCCAGCCGCTCCCGTACCTCCTCCAGCGGGGCGTCGGCGGGCAGGTCGACGACCAGCGGGCGGACCTTGGTGCGCAGGAAGTGGTCGGGGCAGGAGGTGCCCAGCGCCGCCAGCCGCCCGTGCTCCGCGCGGGAGAGGAAGTCCAGCACCGGCGAGGCGTCGCAGAAGTGGCCGACCTGGGGCCGGTCGGTGGAGGCGAGACCGCGGATCAGCGGGGCGAGCGCGGCGGCCTTCGCCCGCCGCCTCGCCTCGGCCGGCGGCTCGTACCCCGGCAGTACGGGACCGAAGGGCTCGGCCGTGCCGCGCTCGGCGAGGAACGCCTCGGCGGTCCGGATGATGTGCAGGGAGTTGCGCTCGCACTCCTCGGAGGTGGCGCCCCAGGCCGTGATGCCATGGCCGCCGAGCACACAGCCGATCGCCCGCGGGTTGGCCTCCTTGACCGCGGCGATGTCCAGCCCGAGCTGGAAGCCGGGCCGCCGCCAGGGCACCCAGACCACCGTGTCGCCGAAGCACTCGGCCGTCAGCTTCTCGCCGTCGGCCGCGCAGGCCAGCGCGATCCCCGAGTCGGGGTGCAGATGGTCCACGTGCGGGGCGTCGACCAGCCCGTGCATCGCGGTGTCGATGGACGGGGCGGCCCCGCCCTTGCCGTGCAGGCAGTAGTCGAACGCGGCGACCATCTCGTCCTCGCGCTCGACCCCCGGATAGACCCCGGTCAGCGCGCGCAGCCGGTCGACGCGCAGCGCGGCCAGTCCGCCCGCCGTCAGGGTGCCCAGATCCCCGCCGGATCCCTTGACCCACATCAGTTCGACATCGTCGCCGGTCACGGGGTCGGTGGCGGAGCCCTTGGCGGAGGTGTTGCCACCGGCGTAGTTGGTGTTGCGCGGATCGGCGCCGAGCCGGTGCGAACGGGCGAGCAGGTGCGCGGCCTCGGGGTGGAGGCGGGGCTGGTCGGTCATCATGTCCCTCGGTGAGGTGCGGTTCTGACGGATGTACGGGGCGAAGGCTCAGGCTCCCCAGCCGGCCTGGGTGCCGCCGACCCGCTCGGCGGCGATCTTCTTGCCGT
Source organism: Streptomyces sp. NPDC088554 (assembly GCF_044752945.1). Classification (NCBI taxonomy): domain Bacteria; kingdom Bacillati; phylum Actinomycetota; class Actinomycetes; order Kitasatosporales; family Streptomycetaceae; genus Streptomyces; species Streptomyces sp. NPDC088554. The sequence goes on from NZ_JBIVMF010000025.1 coordinate 28,912, forward strand.
AGCCGGAGGCGTGGTACGCGGCGACGGGATCGGCGTCCGCGCCCAGTTCGTCGCGGGTCTCGGCCACCAGCGGGCGTACATCGGTGTTGTAGGCGTCCATGATCACCGCGTTGGCCGCCAGGACGTCCCCGGAGCGCTGGGCCGCGTCCAGCGCGTCCGCGTCCACCAACAGGGCCTTGGCGGTGGCTTCCTGGACGTTCATCACCGAGCGGATGATCGCGGGGATCTTCTCCTCGATGTTGTGGCACTGGTCGAGCATGAACGCCGTCCCCGAGGTGAAACCGCCGCCCCTGGTCACCTCGTACATGATCCGGAACAGCTGGAAGGGGTCGGCCGCCCCGGCCATCAGGTCGTCGTCGGCGTAGAAGCGCGAGTTGAAGTCGAATCCGCCGAGCTTCTTCTCCCGCAGCAGTGTCGCGACGATGAACTCGATGTTGGTGCCCGGCGCGTGGTGCCCGGTGTCCACGACCACCTGGGCCTTCTGGCCCAGTTTGAGACAGTGCAGATAGGCGGTGCCCCAGTCCGGCACGTCCGTCGCGTAGAAGGCGGGCTCGAACAGCTTGTACTCCAGCAGCATCCGCTGGTCCGCGCCGAGCCGCTCGTACACCGCGGACAGGGCCTCGGCGAGCCGTCCCTGACGCGCCGAGATGTCGTCCTGGCCCGGGTAGTTGATCCCGTCCGAGAACCACAGCTTCAGATCGCGCGACCCGGTGGCGTCCATGACGTCCACGCACTCCAGCAGATGCCCCAGCGCCTTGCGGCGCACGGCGGCGTCCGGATGGGTGACGGAGCCGAGCTTGTAGTCGTCGTCCTGGAACACATTGGAGTTGATCGCCCCGATACGCAGCCCCAGCCCCCGCGCCTCCTCGGCCAGGCCGGCGTAGTCGTCCACCCGGTCCCAGGGGATGTGCAGGGCGACCGTCGGCGCCACGCCCGTGTGCGCGTGCACCCGGGCGGCGTCCGCCAGCTTCTCCTGCGGGGTCCGTGGCACGCCCGGCTGCGTGAACACCTTGAATCGCGTCCCGGAGTTCCCGAACGCCCATGACGGCGTCTCGACGACCTGTGACTTCAGTGCCGCCTTCACAGCGGACACGGCGGTGCGACCCGTCATCTCTCAGCGCTCCCGTGATGCGGACTCGCCGGGCGAGTCGGTGCCGCGATTCTTGTGAATCGTTTCATCGCGGTGAAGTTATGGGAGGGGGCAACGTGTGTCAACCCTCCGCGCACCACCTGCTCCCTCTCCGGTAAAGCCCCTTGGGGAGTCCACCGAAAATGTCATGCGTACTCCATTGACGTCACCGCCTGTCGCCGTTTAGCTTCCGTGGAACTTCTTTGAAACCTTTCACGGCGGGTGGTGTGATCGGCCATCGCTGCTGAGGAGCCCTCATGAACCAGCCCGTCACAGGGCCCGCCCCGGTCCTGGCGCTCAAGGACGTGAGCAAGTCCTTCGGTGCCGTACGGGCCCTGCGGGACGTCTCCCTGAGCCTGTTCCCCGGGGAGGCACACGCCCTCGCCGGGGAGAACGGCGCCGGCAAGTCCACCCTCATCAAGACACTCGCCGGAGTGCACCGGCCCGACACCGGAGAAGTGCTGCTCGACGGCGCGCCGGTGGTCTTCCACGGCCCGGCCGACGCCCGGGACGCCGGTATCGCCGTCATCTACCAGGAGCCGACGCTCTTCCCCGATCTGTCGATCGCCGAGAACATCTCCATGGGCCGTCAGCCCCGCCGGGCTCTGGGCCGTATCGACCGCAAGGCCGTGCGGGAGACCACCGCCGCCCTGATGAGGCGGCTCGGCGTGGAGCTCGACCCCGACCGGCCCGCGCGCGGGCTCTCCATCGCCGACCAGCAGATCGTCGAGATCGCCAAGGCGCTCTCCTTCGACGCGCGCGTCCTCATCATGGACGAGCCCACCGCGGCGCTGACGGGCAGTGAGACCGCCCGGCTCTTCTCCGTCGTACGGACCCTGCGGGCCGAGGGCGCCGCCGTCCTGTTCATCTCCCACCGGCTGGAGGAGGTCTTCGCCCTCTGCCAGCGGGTCACCACCCTGCGGGACGGCCGCTGGATCTCCTCCCAGCCGCTCGACGGACTGACCGAGGACGACCTGGTGCGCTCCATGGTCGGCCGCGACCTCGGCGAGCTGTACCCCGAACAGCGGGCCGACGTGGGCGGGATCGCCCTGTCGGTCCGCAGACTGACCAGGGAGGGCGTCTTCCGGGACATCTCCTTCGAGGTACGGCGGGGCGAGATCGTCGCCCTCGCCGGACTCGTCGGCGCGGGCCGCAGCGAGGTGGCCCAGGCCGTCTTCGGCGTCGACCGGGCCGACGCGGGCGAGGTCGTGGTCGACGGGCGCGCGCTGCCGGCCGGCTCACCGACCGCCGCCATGGACGCCGGACTCGCCCTCGTCCCCGAGGACCGCAGACAGTGCGGACTGGTGATGGACCTGTCCATCGAACGGAATATCGGCCTCACCGGACTCGACCGGCTGGGCCGGGGCGGCCTGGTGCGCCGGAGCCTGGAGCGCGGCCGGGCCGCCGACTGGGCCGTACGCCTCCAGCTCACGTACAACCGGCTCGCCGACCCCGTCGGGGTGCTCTCCGGCGGCAACCAGCAGAAGGTCGTCCTCGCCAAGTGGCTGGCCACCGAACCCACCGTACTGATCGTCGACGAACCCACCCGGGGGATCGACGTCGGGACGAAGGCGGAGGTGCACCGGCTGCTCTCCTCCCTGGCCGCGGAAGGACTCGCCGTTCTCATGATCTCCTCCGACCTGCCCGAGGTCCTGGGCATGGCCGACCGGGTGCTCGTCATGCACGACGGCCGGCTCACCGCCGAGATCCCGCGCGCGGAGGCCACCGAGGAATCGGTGATGGCGGCCGCGACCGGACGTACGGAAAGGACGGCGGCATGACGGCCCTGCTGGACAAACCCGCCCCGGAGGCCCCGGGCGCCAAGGGCGACCGGTCGGCGCGCTCGCTCGTCGACGCGGTGTTCCGGGCCCGCGAGATCAGCATCGCCGGGGCGCTCGCGCTGCTGATCCTCGCCACATGGATCGCCAATCCGCGCTTCCTCGACGACCAGGGCGTCAAGGACCTCCTCCTGAACGCCTCCATCCTGGTCCTGCTCGCCGTCGGCCAGTCCGTGGTCGTCGTCACCCGCAACATCGACCTCTCGGTCGGCTCCGTCGTCGGGCTCTCCGCCTTCGCCTGCGGCACGTTCGTCGCCGGGACCGACCACGGCGTTCTCACCGTCATGCTCCTGGGCATCGCCCTCGGCGTGGTGTGCGGACTGGTCAGCGGAGCGCTCGTCGGCTTCGGCAGGGTCCCGGCGCTCGTGGTCACCCTCGGCATGCTCTACATCATCCAGGGCCTCGACTACTGGTGGGCGCGGGGCGAGCAGATCAGCGCCAACGACGTCCCCGACCCGATCCTCGGGCTGGGCAGCGGCAGCGTGCTCGGCATCCCCTACCTGCCGCTGATCGCCCTCGCCCTGCTCACCGCCACCGCGTACTTCCTGCGCAACTACCGCGCGGGACGGGAGCTGTACGCGATCGGCTCCCACCCCGGGGCGGCCCGGCTCGCCGGAGTGCCGATCCGCCGCCGGATCCTCGGCGCGTACGCCTTCTCCGGCGCCGTCGCCGGATTCGCCGGAGCCCTGTGGCTCGCCCGCTTCGGCACCGTCGTCGCCGACAACGCCCACGGCTGGGAACTCACCGTCGTCAGCGCCGTGGTCGTCGGCGGTGTCGCCATCACCGGAGGCACCGGCACCGTGTGGGGCGCGGCCCTCGGCGCCCTGCTGCTCACCACCATCGGCAGCGCGCTGGTCGTCCTGAAGGTCGACGCGTTCTGGCAGGGCGCCATCACCGGCGCGCTGCTCCTCGCGGCCATCAGCGTCGACCGGATCGTGTCCCTGCGCATGACCGCCGCACTCAGGAAGAGGAGCGCGCGACATGGCGCCTGATACACGGATCGCGCCACGGCCCCCCGCGAAGCCGTCGGAGTCCCGCGCCACCACGGCGGGCGACCGCGTCAGGGCTGTCGGCCTGCGCTGGGACACGGCGGTCGGCACCCTGCTGGTGGCCGTCCTGGCCGTCGGACTCTCCACCACCGACGGCTTCGCGTCCGGCGAGAACCTCGCCTTCGCCATCAACGACATCGCCGAAGTCGCCCTGATCGCCCTGCCCATGACCCTGCTGGTGGTGGCGGGACAGGTCGACCTGTCCGTCGCCTCCATGCTCGGCCTCGGCTCCGCCCTGACCGGCGCGCTGTGGGACGCGGGCTGGGCCTTCGAGCTGATCGTGCCCGTCGTCCTGCTCGTCGGTGTCGCGGGCGGCCTCCTCAACGGCTGGCTGGTCACCCGGGTCGGGCTGCCCTCGCTCGCCGTCACCATCGGCACCCTCGCCCTCTACCGGGGCCTTGCCTCGGTCGTGCTGGGCAGCGACGCCGTCACCGACTTCCCGCAGACCTACGCCGCCTGGGCCGTGGACACCACGACCATCCCGGGCACCTTCATCACGTACCCCATCGCCCTGTTCGTCACGCTGGCCGTCGCCACCGCCGTCCTCCTGCACTCCACCACCTTCGGCCGGTCGCTGTTCGCCATCGGCGCGCAGGAGGACGCGGCCTACTTCGCCGGGATCAGGGTCAAACGCTTCAAGCTGATCCTCTTCGTGGCCACCGGCCTGTTCTCCGCCTTCGCCGGAATCGTCTTCACCCTCCGGTACGGCAGCGCCCGCGCCGACAACGGCCTCGGCTTCGAAATGCTGGTCATCGCCTCCGTGCTGCTCGGCGGCGTCGACTTCGACGGCGGCAGGGGCACCCTCTTCGGCGCGGTCGCGGGTGTGCTGCTCATCGGAGTCCTGAAGAACCTCCTCACCCTCAACGACGTACCCAACGAGGTCCAGGTCATCGTGACCGGACTGCTGCTCGTCGCCTCCGTCCTCACCCCCCGGGCCATCGCCACCGTCGTCGAACGCCGGCACCGGCGCGCGGCGGGAGCCGCCGGTCCGCCCGGGGCCTGAATCCCCGGCCCCCGCACACCGAGTTCCCGCCCCCGAACCTCGTGAAAGGCCACCACCCGCCATGCCGATCCGTACCGCTGCCCGACGCCGCGCGGCCGCCACCGCCACCACTGCCTGCGCCCTCGCCGTCGTGCTCACCGCCTGCTCCGGCACCACCAAGGACAGCGTGGCGAAGGACACCACGAGCGCGGACGCCCCCGCCGTGGCCGCGGCGAACCCGGACGCGCCCCTGAAGAAGGGGCTGAAGCTCGCGTTCCTGCCCAAGCAGATCAACAACCCGTACGAGAAGATCGTCGACGAGGCGGGCATCACCGCGGCCGAGGAGTACGGCGCCACCGGCAAGGAGGTCGGCCCCTCCGACGCCAACGCCTCCTCCCAGGTCTCCTACATCAACACCCTCATCCAGCAGCGCCAGGACGCCATCCTGATCGCCGCCAACGACCCCAACGCGGTGTGCGGCCCGCTCAAGCAGGCCATGAAGAAGGGCATCAAGGTCGTCGCGTACGACTCCGACACCGCCAAGGACTGCCGTCAGCTCTTCATCAACCAGGCCGGCTCCGAGCAGATCGGCCGCAGCCTCGTCCAGCACCTCGGCGAACAGATCGGCTACCGGGGCAGGATCGCGATCCTCTCGGCCACCCAGAACGCCACGAACCAGAACACCTGGATCGAGTTCATGAAGGACGAGCTGAAGCTTCCCCCGTACAAGAACATGCGGCTCGTGAAGGTCGCGTACGGGGACGACGCGGACCAGAAGTCCTTCCAGCAGACCCAGGGCCTGCTCGCGGCCTACCCCGATCTCAAGGGCATCATCTCGCCCACCACCGTCGGTATCGCGGCCGCCGCCCGCTACCTCAGCGACTCCTCGTACAAGGGCAAGGTCGTCCTCAACGGACTGGGCACCCCCAACCAGATGCGCAAGTACGTCAAGGACGGCACCGTCGCGCAGTTCTCCCTGTGGAACCCGGAGGAGCTGGGCTACCTCGGCTCGTACGCCGCCGCCGCCCTGGCCTCCGGGCAGATCACCGGCGCCGAGGGCGAGAAGTTCAAGGCCGGCAAGCTCGGCGAGTACACCGTCGGCAAGGACGGCGAGATCATCCTCGGCGAGCCGACCGTCTTCGACAGGAAGAACATCGACAACTTCGACTTCTGAGCGGGGGACCACTCGTGCGACGCGTCTGTTTTCTGCTGAAGGTACGTCAGGACCGCATCGTCGAATACCGCGAACGGCACGCCGACGTCTGGCCCGACATGCTCCGGGCCCTGACGGAGTGCGGCTGGGGAAACTACTCGCTCTTCCTGCGCGACGACGGCCTGCTCGTCGGCTACCTGGAGACGGCGGACTTCGAGCAGGCCCAGGCCGCCATGGCGGCCACCGAGGTCAACGCCCGCTGGCAGCAGGAGATGGCGCCCTTCTTCGAATCCCTCGACGGCGCCCGGCCGGACGAGGCGATGAAGCCGCTCGCCGAAGTGTTCCATCTCGCCTGAAATCCCGCCTGAAATCCCGACTGAACCGCCTGAATCTCCCGGATCCACGACCGGATCCCGCCCGGAAGAGGTATGGACTTGAGAACCGCAGCCCTCGCGATGCCGGCCGCCGCGCTGATCGCCGCGGCCCTGCTGCCCGGCGCCACGGGCACGGCGCAGGCCGCCGACCCCGCCCCCTCGGTCACCCGCATCGCCGACACCCAACTCGACAGCCGGGCGATCTACTTCGTGTCGTACGACGGCCTGGTCAACAACAACTCCTTCCAGAAGAACGGCCTGCTGACCTACCGGGGCCACCAGTACGCCGCCTGGTACACCACCGACCGCACCGCCGTCCTCGCCCGCCGCGCTCTCGGCGCGACCTCCTGGCAGACCGCGCGCCTGCCCCACCGGCTCACCGTCGACGACTCGCACAACGTCATCTCCATGGGCCTCTCCCGCGTCGACGGCAGACTCCACATCAACATGGACTCGCACAGCGACGGCTTCTTCTACGTGAAGTCCGTCGCCGGACTCCTCGACGATCCCGCCGGACACGCCTGGAACACCGGGCAGTTCGGCTCCGTACAGACCAGCCTCGACGGGCTCGCGCTCACCGACCGGTTCACCTACCCGCAGTTCGTCGCCACCCCCGAGGGCCGCCTCCAGCTCAGCTACCGCGTCGGAATCTCCGGCAACGGCCGCAACGCGCTGGCCGAGTACGACGGTACGAAGTGGACCGCGCTCGGCGAATGGTCGGGATCCACCGGTACGTACACCAGCGAGCACGGCTCCAGCACCGCCCGCAACATGTACCTCCACGGCATCGACTACGGCGTCGACGGCAGGCTCCACGCCTTCTACACCTGGCGCGAACAGAGCAACGCCGTCATGTGCGACGGCGGCGGCATCACCAACCACGACACCGGCTACGTCTACAGTGCCGACCGCGGCCGCACCTGGCGCAACGCGGCGGGCACCCGGGTCGGCACCACCGGCGGCGCCGACACCGTCGGGGTCGGCGCCGCCGGCACGGTCGTCGACCCCCTCGGCCCCGACCACTCCCTGATGAACCAGGAGAGCCAGGCCACCGACTCCGCCGGGCTGCCGCACGCGATCATCAGCTATGTCCCCGGCCGCTTCGGCCGGTGCACCACCGACTACGTCGCCGACCGCACCGCCAACGGCCGCGCCTTCCACCTCTTCAGGAACGCGGCGGGCACCTGGAGGAAAACCGAGATACCGGTGCCGCTCAACTCCAGCCAGCGCACCCGTCTCGTCCTCGACCGCTACGACAACGCCTACGCCGTCATGCCGTACGGACGGATCGTCGCCGCCTCCAGAACCTCCGGGTACGGCGACTGGCGGACCGTGTTCGACGGGAGCGGCCTCGACGCCTTCGGCGAGGTCGTCGTCGACGACACCCGCGTGGCCCAGGACGGTGTCCTGTCGTTCATGTACCAGCGGAAGTCGACCGGCACCACGCCCTCACCCCTGAGGGTCGTCGACTTCCGGCTCCCGTCCTGAACCGACCGTACGGAGGACCCCGCCATGACCCCGCGCACCCCCGCAGCCCCCCGCACCCCCGCGGTCACCCGCAGGCCGAGGATCGGCCTCGTCGCGGGCGGACTGGGCGCCTACTGGCCGCAGTTCCCCGAGCTGCTCCCGCAGCTGCGGCGCTCCGCCGAACGCGTCACGGAACGGATGCGGGAGTTCGACGCGGAGGTCATCGACGTCGGCTTCGTCTCCGACGCCGAGGAGGGCGCCGAGGCGGCCGGGAGGCTGCGCGCCGCCGACTGTGATCTGATCGTCGGCTTCCTCACCACCTATATGACGGCCACCATGCTCGTCCCCGTCGCCCAGCGCGCCGGGGCGCCCGTCCTGCTCATCAACCTCCAGCCCACCCCGGCCATGGACCACGCGTCCTTCTCCACCGGACAGTGGCTGGCGTACTGCGGCGCCTGCCCGCTCCCCGAGATGGCCAACGCCTTCGAACGCGTCGGTGTGTCCTTCCGCTCCGTCTCCGGCCATCTGGAGGACGAGCGCGCCTGGCAGCGCATCGGCCGCTGGATCCGCGCCGCCGGGGTCCGCTCGGTCCTGCGCAACGGCCGCCACGGACTGATGGGACACCTCTACCCGGGGATGTACGACGTCTCCACCGACCTCACGATGGTCCCCGGCCGGCTCGGTGGCCATGTGGAGGTCCTCGAATTCGACGACCTGCGGGTACGGGTGGAGAGCGCCGGGGACGACGCCGTCACGGCGAAACTCGACGAGACCCGCGAGGTCTTCGAACTCGCCGATTCCGTGGTGGAGGACGACCTGCGCTGGGCCGCCCGCGTCGCCGTCGGCCTCGACCGGCTCGTCGCCGACTTCGACCTGGACTCGCTCGCGTACTACCACCGGGGGCTCGACGCCGAGATCCACGAACAGCTCGGCGCCGGCATGATCCTCGGCTCCTCCCTGCTCACCTCCCGCGGAATCCCCGCCTGCGGCGAGTACGAACTGCGCACCTCCCTCGCCATGCTGATCTGCGACCGCCTCGGCGCGGGCGGCTCCTTCACCGAACTCCAGGCCCTGGACTTCACCGCGGGCGTCGTCGAGATGGGCCACGACGGCCCCGGCCATCTCGCCATCAGCGCGCGCAGACCACTGCTGCGCGGCCTCGGCCTCTACCACGGCAAGCGCGGCTGGGGCGTCTCCGTCGAATTCGACGTACGGCGGGGACCGGTCACCCTGGTCGGCCTCGGACAGACCCGCGACGGCCGCTACCGGATCATCGCCGCCGAGGGCGAGGTCGTCGCCGGACCGCTGCTGGAGATCGGCAACACCACCTCCCGGGTCGACTTCGGCCACGACCCGGGGGAGTGGACCGACGCCTGGAGCGCCAGCGGCGTCGGTCACCACTGGGCCCTGGCCACCGGCGTGCTGCTGCCCGAACTGCGCGCGCTCGCCGGACTGACCGGCCTGGAACTCGTGGAGGTCACCGTCTGATGCGCCGGCCGGTGGGCATCAAGGACGTGGCCGGCGCGGCGGGAGCCTCGGTGGGCACCGTCTCCAACGTGATCAACCGCCCCGACGCCGTCACCGGGGAGACCCGCCGGCGCGTCCTGTCCGCCATCGAACGGCTCGGCTACGTACGCAGCGAGTCCGCGCGCCAGCTGCGCGCGGGCCGCAGTCGCATGCTGGCCATGCTCGTGCTCGACATGGCCAACCCCTTCTTCGTGGACGTGGCCTGCGGCGCCGAGCACTCCGCCCGCGCCGCCGGGCTCGGCGTCATGCTCTGCGACAGCGCGGAGAGCCCGGCCGAGGAGGCCGCCTACCTGACCATGTTCTCCGAACAGCGGGTACGCGGCGTCCTCGTCACCCCCGCCGACATGAGCGGCCGCAACCTCGACGTGTTCCGGCGCCACCACATCCCCTTCGTCCTCGTCGACCGCGTCGTGCCCAGCGCGCACGGCTGCTCGGTCTCCGTGGACGATGTGAACGGCGGCGCCCTGGCCGTACGCCACCTGCTGGGACGCGGCTCCCGCGAGATCGCCTACGTCAGCGGCCCGACGCAGCTGGCACAGTGCCAGGACCGCAGGGACGGCGCGCTGCTCGCCCTCGCCGAGGCGGGACTGCCCCCCGGCGCGCTGCGCCCCGTCGAGGCCGCGCGCCTCGATGTCGTCGCGGGCCGCGACGCCGGGGCGCGCCTGCTCGGCATGGCGCCCCGGCCCGACGCGGTGTTCTGCGCCAACGACCTGCTGGCCCTCGGCGTCCTCCAGACCCTCTACCAGGCGGGGGTACGGGTCCCGCAGGACATCGCGCTCGTCGGCTATGACGACATCGGGTTCGCCTCCGCCTCTGCCGTCCCGCTGACCTCGGTGCGCCAGCCCGCCTTCCAGCTCGGCGGGGCCGCGGCCGAGCTGCTCATCGAGGAGACCGGCGACGGCGCCGACACCCACGAACACCGGCGCGTCGTGCTCCGGCCCGAGCTGGTGGTACGCGCCTCCACCCTCTCCCGGCCCCGCCCCTGACGGCAGCTCACCGCCCGCCCCGGCCCGCCCGGACCCGCCGCGCCGGAGCGGGTACGGAGCGGGCGGGCGCCCCGGCGCTCCCCGCGTGCCCCCGGGCCAGCTCCGCGTTGAACTGGGCACCGGCCAGCAGCGAGAGATTGGTGACCCAGAGCCAGACGAGGAACACGATGATCCCGGCCAGCGAACCGTAGAGCCGGTTGTACGTGCCCGCGTGCGAGGTGTAGACCGCGAACCCCGCGGACATCAGCAGCCAGAGCCCGACCGCGAGAATCCCCCCGGGCAGCGCGTTCCGCAGCCGACGCGTTGCGGGCGGGCCCGTACGGAAGACCATGAGCACCAGGACCGCCGCCAGCGCCAGCATCAGCGGCCACTTCAGCAGCGACCACACCGTCCTGACCGTGGACCCCGCGCCCAGCATCCGCCCCAGCGCGTCCGCCGCCTCACCGGTCAGCACCAGGGTCAGCGCGCTGGTCACCAGCAGCGTCAGCATCGCGCACGCGGTGAGCGCGATCCGTGGCGCGGTCCGCCACGGCGGCCGGTGGTCCACCGAGCCGTGCATCGCGTGCAGCCCCCGGCGGAACACCCCCAGATAGCTGGAGGCCGACCACAGTGCCCCGACCGTACCGAACGACACCAGCAGCCACGCCGCGGACCGCTGCTCGGCCATCTCCACCAGGGCGCTGTGCACCAGCGGCCGCGACTGCCCGGGGACGATGTCCGCCACCTGGTCGGCGAACTGCCCGCCGGACTCGGGAGCGGCGAGGCCGATGGAACAGACGGTGACCAGCAGCGCGGGGAAGATCGCGAGCACCGCGTAGTACGTCAGCGCGGCGGCCCGGTCCGTGGCGTCGTCCCGCCACAGGGCGACGAGCGTACGCCGCGACACCGCCGTCAGTCGGCTGACGACGGGCCCCGCGCCTCGCTCCGCTGCGCGGCGTCCGGATTCCTCGGCGGACAAACATGCCTCCTGTGGTCGGTTCGATCAGGCCGGTCTCAGCCTGCCCCATCCCACCACTGCCCCCGGCGCCGCGCCCCGCCGGGTGTCAGGAGACGAGGCAGGCCCTCGGGACGCCCGTGTCCTGCCCTCCCGGAGAACTGTTTGGCCATCGTCTCGTTGACCCGGTCGGGACCGCGGCGGCCGGCCCGCGCCCGACCGCGCACCGGCGCCGCCGCCCCGACCGAGCAGCGCGCGACGAGCGGAGGCCTCATGCCCGACGGAATCCAGGTCCAGCCGAGCCCCTCGAAGACCCCCGGCCCCCCGGCGGAGACCGGAGCCGCACCGCCGGGCCGGAGCCGCTCCCGGCGCCATCTCCTGCGGGCGCTCCTCACCCTCGGTACGGTCGCGGGCACCGCGGCGGCGCTGACCCCCCTGTGGCGGGCGGGCCACCCGGCAGCCGGAGGAGGGGAGCACGCGGTGGCCCCGGGACCGGGGTCCGGCGAGGGCGGGGTCCTGGAGGAGCTGTACCGGGGGCGCCATATCCGGGTCGCCCACGCCCGTACCGCCGCCGTATCGGAGCGGTTCCCTTCCCCCGCCCCGCCCGAGATCCGGATCGACGGACGGCCCCTGCACGTGATGCGGCGCGCGGACGGCAGCTATCTCAGCGCGGTCAACCACTACGAGTCGTTCCCGACCCCGCTCGAAGCGGCCCGCGCGGCGGTGGACGCCCTCGACGGCGCCCAGCTGGCACCGGCCGGACCGGTCCACCACATCTGAAACCCCCTCCGACCCCGGGAAAGGCCCCACCCGTGTACACCAGAAAGAACCAGCGCGACCTCACCGCGGCCGAGAAGCGGAGCTTCGTCAACGCCGTCCTGGAGGTCAAACGCCGTGGGGAGTACGAGGACTTCGTCCGGCTGCACACCCAGTACAACGTCTCCGACGCGGAGGGCGGCGGTCTGCGCGCCGGGCACATGGCCCCGTCGTTCCTGCCCTGGCACCGGCGGTTCCTGCTGGAGTTCGAGCGGGCGCTCCAGCGGGTGGACCCGAAGGTGTCCGTCCCGTACTGGGACTGGACGACCGACAACACGCCCGCCTCCTCGCTGTGGGCGGACGACTTCCTCGGCGGTACCGGCCGCCCCCGCGACCAGCAGGTCACGACCGGCCCCTTCGCCCACCGGACCGGCAACTGGACCATCACCAACGGGGTGAGCACGGCGCGGTACCTCACCCGCGACCTCGGCCGCCCGTCCAACCCGATCGCCTTACCCGGCAAGGACGAACTGGCCCTGGCGATGAACGATCCGGTGTACGACGCCGAGCCCTGGGACTCGACGGTCACCACCGGCTTCCGCAACCGGCTGGAGGGCTGGACGGCCGGCGGCCGGGACCGCTGGCGCAACCACAACCGCGTCCACCGCTGGGTCGGCGGCGCGATGCTGGGCGCCTCCTCCCCGAACGACCCCGTCTTCTGGCTCCACCACTCCTTCGTGGACCTGCTCTGGGACCGCTGGCAGCGGCAGCATCCGAAGGCCGGCTATCTGCCCAGGACGAAGCTGGGACCCGGCGATCCGCAGCGCGGCCGGGTCATCAGCCTGAGCGAACCCATGCCCCCGTGGAACGTCAGGCCGTCCGAACTCCTCGGCCACGCGGACCTGTACCGCTACGCCGGCTGACGGCCGCCCCGGTACGCGCGACGGCCTCCCGCGCCGAGACGCGAGAGGCCGTCACTCACCGAAACATGTGGCCCGGGGGCCGTACATCCCCGGATCCGGCGATCAGTAGCCGTAGCCACCCATGTGGTGCTCGGTGACCGAGACGTTGGCGCACGTGTTGCCGAACGCCGGGTTGAGCAGACCGATCACGTCGATCGTGTTGCCGCAGAGGTTGACCGGGATGTGCACGGGCACCTGGACAACGTTGCCGGACAGGACACCGGGCGAACCGACAGCGGCGGCGCCGGCGCCGGCGTCGGCAGCGGCCATTCCGGCGCCACCGGCCAGCACGGCGCCCGTGCCGACGAGAACAGCGGTTGCCTTCGCGATACGCGACATCAGGATTCTCCTTGAACGTTTCGAGCACAGCCGCACGATGTGCGGCCTTCACGGACGTTCAACGCCCGGACCCACACGCGGTAACGGATAACCGGCGATCCGTTTTCGATCGGCTTGATCTCCACCCGGTCAGCGCAGCACGGCGGAGGGGCGTCCGGGGCGTCGCGCGGGGCCCGGCCCAGGGCACGCGGGGTCGGCCGATCGGTGAGATGGTGGCTGCATGGCTGATCGGGGCGGACCGCCGGCCGCCGCGCCGCTGCCGGGCGACTGGCCCGCCCGTCCGGACCTGAGCCTGGCGCTCAACCGCATGGGCGGTTTCGACTGGGATCTCGGCAGCGGGCTGCTGCATCTGGACCCGGTCGCGCTCGGCCTCCTCGATCTCCGCCCCGAGGAGTACGACGGCGACCCGGCGGGCCTCGCGCCCCGGGTGCCGTTGTTCGAGGCGGCGCGGCTGAAGGCCCTGGCCGCGCGGGCGCTCAAGGGCGGCACGGCCACCGGGGGCGCGTACTTCCGCGTCCGGCGCCGGGACGGATCGCTGCGCTGGACGTACACCCAGGCCCATATCCGGCACGACCCGACGGGACGGCCGCTGCGGATCATCGGCATCGTGCGCGACGCCCGGCACGAGCTGGCCGAGGCCGCCGCCAGGAGCGACCTCGACGCGGGACGCGGCAGGCTGACCGGTGTGGTGGAGCGGACCGCCGCCCTGCTCTCCCGCGCGGCCTCGGTGGAGGACGTCCTCGATGTGCTGCGCGACGAGGAGGCGTTCGGCCACCTCGGGGCGGTGGGCGTGGTGCTGGGGGTGGTCGAGGGGGCCCGGATCAGGCTCGTCGCCGAGAGACGCGCCGGGGCGTACGTACCGGCGCTCCAGTACACCCGGGTCGCCGACGCGTACCCGATGAGCGAGGCCGTACGGACCGAGCGGCCGCTCTTCATCACCTCGCGGGACGAGTTCCGGTCGTCCTACCCGCTGCTGTGGCCCCATATCGAGCCGCTGCCGGTCTCCGCGGGCGCCTATTTCCCGCTGATCGCCCAGGCCAGGCCGATCGGGGTGCTCGGGCTGCTCTACCCGAGGCCCGGCGACATCGGCCACGAGCAGCGCGATCTGCTGCTCGCGATGGCCAGCGGGATCGCCCAGAGCCTGCAGCGGGCCATGCTCTTCGAACAGGAGCACGATCTCGCCGAGGAGCTTCAGCAGGCGATGCTGCCCCGGCGCATCCCCGAGGTCCCCGGCGCGCTGACCGCCGTACGCTACCGCTCGGCGCGGCTGGGCCGGAGCGTCGGCGGCGACTGGTACGACGTACTGCCGCTGCCCGGCGGCCGGGTGGGGCTGACGATCGGTGACGTCCAGGGCCATGACACCGACGCCGCGGTGGTGATGGGTCAGCTGCGGATGGCGCTGTGGGCCTATACCTCCGAGGGCCATCCGCCCGACACCGCGCTCGCCCGCGCCTCGCTCCTGCTGCGCGAGCTGGACACCGAACGCTTCGCTACCTGCACCTATGTGGAGGCCGACCTGAGCAGCGGGACACTGCGCATTGTGCGCGCCGGCCACCTCGACCCGCTGGTACGGCGCGTGGACGGCGGCTGCGAGTGGATCCCGGTGGCCGGCGGGCTGCCGCTCGGCCTCTCCGCCGAGTTCACCGGGCCCGGCGGGCCCGGCTATCCGGTGACCACGCAGCGGCTGGGCCCCGGCGAGACCCTGCTGCTGTGCACCGACGGGCTGGTGGAGCAGCCCGGCATCGATCTGGGGGAGAGCCTGGAGGCGCTCAGACAGAGCGTACGCACCGGCCCGGCCGCCCTGCCCGCCCTGGCCGACGCGCTGTTCGACGCGGTGGAGGACCGCACCGGCGGGGACGACCGGGCGCTGCTGCTCCTGCGCAGGGACGGGCCGTCCTGACGGCGGTGTCACCGCGTGTTCTCCCGTACGGTGCCCCTCACCCCTGGTTCATTGGTGTGCACGGCAACGCCGCGGCCCACGGAGTGCGCCGGGCGGCCCGAGCGATCACCGTTCTCCAGGAGCAGACGTGCCCCCAGCCCTCGCCAGGCGGACCGCCTTACTGTGCGCGGCCCTGACCGTCCTGACGGCGGGCGGGGCGCCACCGTCCCCCGCCACCGCCGTCCCCCGCCCCCCGCTCACCGGGGCCGCGCGCTCCGTCGCCGACGGCGACGGCATCGAGACGGCGCGCGTCTCCCGGCCGCTCGCCCCGGGCGTCCGCCTCACCTCGTACGACCGGTACGAATCCGCCACGTGGCTGCGGGTGGACAGCCTGCGGGTCGACCTCCGCGGCGGCGCGCGGGCCGACTACCTCTCCTCGGGCCGGGTCACCGACCGCCGTACGGTCTCCCAGCTCGCCGCCCGCCACGATCCGGGGCCGGGACGCCGTACCGTCGCCGCGGTCAACGCGGACTTCTTCGACCTGAACGGGACGGGCGCGCCCCTGGGACCGGGCATCGCGGACGGGACGGTCGTCCACTCCCCGCAGCCGGGCGCGCACACGGCGGCCGGTATCGGCCCCGGAGCCGCCGGACGCGTCCTGCGGCTGTACTTCGACGGTACGGTGACGCTCCCCTCGGGCCCCCGCGCGCTGGAGGCGTACAACGCGGCACGGGTCCCGCCCGACGGGATCGGCGCCTACACGGCGGGCTGGGGCGAGGCCGACCGCGCCCGCACCGTGGACCGCGCGGACCCCGTCGCCGAGGCGGCCGTACGCGACGGGCGGGTCGTCTCCGTCACCGGCCGCGCGGGCACCGGGCCCATCGGGCCGGGCACCACCGTCCTGGTCGGCAGGGAGGCGGGCGCGCGGGCGCTGGCCGCGCTGCGGCCCGGGGACCCGGTCGCCGTGGCGTTCCGGCCGCGTACCGACGGCGGACCCGTGCCGCGCACGGCGGTCGGCGGCCGGGAACTCCTCGTCGTGGACGGGGTGGCGCGCGACCACGAGGGCCGGCCCAACAACACCGCCGCGCCGCGCACCGCGATCGGCTTCTCCCGCGACGGCGCGACCATGCAGGTGATCACCGTCGACGGACGGCAGGCCGACAGCGGCGGGGTCACCCTCACCGAACTGGGCCTGATGATGCGCCGGGCCGGTGCCCACAGCGCGCTCAACCTCGACGGCGGCGGCTCCTCCACCCTGGTCGCCCGGGTGCCGGGCAGCGACGTGCTCCGGGTCGAGAACAGCCCCTCGGACGGCGCCGAGCGCCCGGTGCCGAACGGCCTGGCACTCACCGCGCCGGACGGCAGCGGACGCCTCGAAGGGTTCTGGGTCGAGACCCGCACACCCCCGGCCGTGGCCCCGGGCACGGGCCCGGTCGGCGGCGGCCGCCCCGAGCGGGTCTTTCCCGGGCTGACCCGCAGACTCACGGCGGCCGGGTACGACGAGACCTACGGCCCGGCGGCGGGCACCCCGCGCTGGACGGCGGAGCACCCCTCGGTGGGCCGGATCGACGGCCATGGCGTGTTCACCGCGCGCGCGAGCGGCGCCACGGAGGTGCGCGCCGCCCACGGCCGGGCCACCGGAGCCACCCGGCTGACGGTGGTCGGCGCGCTCACCCGGATCGCGCCGACCACCCCCTGGGTCCCGCTCGCGGACGCGACGGCGACCGGCACCTTCGGCATCGTCGGCTCCGACGCCACCGGCACCGGCGCGCCGGTCGAACCCGCGGACATCACGCTCGACTACGACCGCTCGCTCCTCGCCGTCACCGACGACGGACGGGGCTCGTTCACCGTCAGATCCCTGACGGGCGCCGGCGCCGGACACATCACGGCGGCGGCGGGCGGCGTCACGACCACGCTCGCCGTCAGCGTGGGGCTCGCCGAGCACCGGGTGTCCGGCTTCGACGACGCGGCCTCCTGGACCTTCGCCCAGGCCCGCGCGAGCGGCTCGGTCGCGGCCACCCCGGACGGCCACGAGGGCACCGGGCTCACCCTCGCGTACGACTTCACCGGCTCCACCGCCACCCGCGCGGCCTACGCCCACCCGCCGGGGCCGCTTCCGGTGCCCGGCAGGCCGCGCTCCCTCGCGCTCCGGATCAAGGGCGACGGCAGGGGCGCCCTGCCCACCCTGCAGCTGCGGGACGCGGCGGGCTCCGACCATCCGCTGCGCGGCCCGCGCCTCACCTGGACCGGCTGGCGACAGGTGACCTTCGACGTACCGGCCGGGGCGCCGACCCCGCTCACGGTGGTCCGGTTCTATCTCGCCGAGACCTCCGCCACCGCGCGTTACACCGGCGCCGTCACGATCGACGAACTGACCGCGCGGGTACCGCCCGACGTGGCACCGCCGCCGGTGGAGCCCCGGAGCGATCCGCTGATCGGCCCGGCGGCGGCCGCGGCGGGCCGGGAGTGGCGGTTCGCGGTGCTGTCCGACGCGCGGTTCGTCGCCCGGGACCCGGACAGCGCGATCGTCGCCAGGACCCGCCGCACGCTGCGGGAGATCAGGGCGGCGGGCCCGGACTTCCTGGTGATCAACGGTGATCTGGTGGACGAGGGCTCGCCCGTCGGCCTCGACCTCGCCCGGCGGCTGCTCGACGAGGAGCTGGGGGACGCGCTGCCCTGGTACTACGTACCGGGCGACCACGAGGTGAGGGGTGGCTCGATCGGCGACTTCACGGCCCGGTTCGGGTCCGCGCACCGGTCCTTCGACCACCGGGGGACCCGCTTCCTCACCCTGGACACCTCACGGCTGACCCTGCGCGGCGGCGGCTTGGCCCAGGTCCGGGCGGTACGGGACGGGCTGGACGCGGCGGCGGCCGACGACCGGGTGGGTTCGGTGCTGGTCGTCGGACATGTACCGCCGCGCGATCCGACCGTAGAGAAGGCCGGTGAGCTGACCGACCGCAAGGAGGCGGCGCTGCTGGAGGAGTGGCTCGCCGGTTTCCGCCGTACGACCGGCAAGGGCGCCGGGTTCATCGGCGCGCACGCGGGGGTCTTCGACGCCTCGCGGGTGGACGGTGTGCCGTATCTGGTCAACGGCAACGCGGGCAGGGCCCCGGCGGGCCCCGCGGCCGGGGGCGGCTTCACGGGCTGGTCGCTGATCGGTGTGGACCGGCTCTCCCGCGCGGCGTGGACGGACGCGCGCCGCCGGCCGTGGCGGGGCGGCCCCGACTGGATCTCCGTCCAGACCCGCCCGCACACCGACGCGCTGACCCTGGACGCGCCGGACACCCTGGCCCCCGGACACGCCGCCCGGGTCCGTGCCGCGGTTCTTCAGGGGACGCGGACGGTCCCGGTCGGCTTCCCGCTGAGCGCCGACTGGGCCGGGTCCCCGGGCCTGCGCATCGGGCGCGCGGCCGGTGGCGGGACCAGGCCCGTCGCGGCCTTCGACCCGGCCACCGCCACCCTCACCGCCCTGCGCCCCGGCACGGTCACCCTCGCGGTGACGGTCGGCGGGCTGACCCGGCGGGCGGAGATCCGGATCGGGGAGCCGCGCGCGCGAACGCGGGCGGCTGTCAGGGCAGTTCGAGACGTAGCGCCGTGAAGCGGGCCGTGAAGCCCGTCCCGTCGGGCGAGGCGCACATCGGCCCGGCCTGCGCCCCGACGCCCGGCGGGAAGTAGGCGAGCCGCAGCATGGTCACCGGCTCACCGCCGTCGAGGCCGTAGCGGATGGTGACGGTGTCGCCCTCGCGCGCTACCTCGACGGTCACCGGGCCGAGGGGGGTCGAGGGGTCGAGCGGGACGACGTTCCAGTCGGAGACCTCGCGGGTGACGACGGCGCTGAGCTGCGGCTGTCCGTCGACGTACTCGATCCCCGTCTTGATCCAGTTCCGCTCGTCGAGCCGCAGCAGCAGCCCCGCCTGGTCGTACTGGTCCCGGTAGGCGCCGGAGAAGGTGACGCGCAGTCGGAACGCGGCGGGCACCGGACGCAGCAGGGCGTGGCCGGTGTCCCGTACGAAGCCGTAGTGCGTGGTCGCCCAGAAGTCCGTGTCCGGCGCCGTGGTGACCTCCAGGGCGTCGTCGCCCGAGGTCAGGGCGGCGGGCGGGTTGAGCCAGGTCCAGCCGGTGAGGCCGAGACACGCCCCGCTGTCCGTGGTGGTGCCCATGGTGTTTCTCCCCCCGTCGCCCTGCTCCGCCGCCCCCAGCCTGCCACGCCGGACGGACCGAGGGGGAGGGCGCCTGATCAACGGGGGTGGGTCAGGGACGATACGCACCTCCCCGACCGGCTTCCGCCGCCCGATCCGTGGCCACGGCGCCAGCCCGGCAGCGGACCGATGACCCGGCCGGGCATGCGGTACGGTCCTGCGGGACCGCGGGCGGCCGCGTTTGCCCGGCGGGTACCGCGCGTGAGACGGTTCCGGCGATCCTCCCTCTCGGAAGGCCGTCTCATGACGCTCGGCATGGTCCTCGGTGACTTCTCGGCTCGCGCTTCGACGCGGGAGCCGTACCGGCCCTGACGCCCGACCCTGCCCCTCTCCGCAATCAGCCCTGCCCGCAGGTCGCGTCGGCTCGCTCCCTCCTCGTCGAAGTGCTCTTCGTGCCCACCGCACGCTCGATCACGAGGAGTACAAGGTGTCCGAGATCCGCTGGATCGAATCCGGAACCGAACAGTCCGCCCCCTGGCACTCCGAGAACGGAACGCCTGCGCCCCGCCGGGTCGTCATCGCCGACGACCGCACCCGGGCCGACACCGCCTACCGGCTGGCCAGTGAGGGAACCGCCCTGCTCTGGCGCGGTGACTTCCACAACGCCCGGCAACTGCTCCGGGCCATGGGCCGCCGCACCGACCGCGCGGACACCCGCCGTACCGGTCGCACCCACCGCCCGAGCGGGGCCCCCGACGAGGCCGTTCCGGCCGAGGCGTTCCACTCCTACCGCCGCGACCGTGAACGGCGCGCCCGGATCCTGGGCATGCTGCTGATGCGGCTGGAGGACGACCACACCCTGGCCCTCGGCCGCGCCCCCGACGTCCAGGAGGCGTGCGCGCAGGCGTACGGCCCGGCGGAACGCCCCCGGGTGGTCTCCCTCCGGGAGCTGCTCGGCGTCATCGGCGCCCGGCAGTGGCGGATCAGGGGCGTCGACGTCCCCGCCCTCGGCGCCCGCGTCCACGCCCACTACGGCGTGTTCTCGCCGGTCAGGGGGGAGTACGTGGATCTGGTCGCCGAGGCGCCACTGCCGGATCCGGCCGCCGGGGGCCGTCCCCGTACCGCCTTCGAGATCGGCACCGGCACCGGCGTGCTCGCCGCCGTACTGGCCCGCCGGGGCATCGAGCGGATCGTGGCCACCGACATCAGCGCGCGGGCCGTCGACTGCGCGCGCGAGAACGCCCGGCGGCTGGAGCTGGCCGACCGGATCGACATACGGCACACCGACCTGTTCCCACCGGGCCGCGCCGGGCTCGTCGTCTGCAACCCGCCGTGGCTCCCCGCCCGCCCGGCGTCCTCACTCGACCAGGGGGTGTACGACCCGGAAGGGCGTATGCTCCACGGCTTCCTGGCGGGACTGGCCGGCCATCTCGAACCGGGCGGGGAGGGCTGGCTCGTCCTGTCGGATCTCGCCGAACGCCTCGGGCTGCGCACCCGCGCGCAGTTGCTCGCCGCGTTCGGCGCGGCGGGGCTGGCCGTGGCCGCCCGGCTCGACATCAGGCCGCGCCACGGGCGCGCCACGGACCCCGGGGACCCGCTCCACACCGCCCGCGCCGCCGAGGTCACCTCGCTGTGGCGGCTGACGGTGCGCTGAGCGGGTCCGTCCACCCCTCGCCCGGGGGACCCCCGAACAGCCGAATGGGGGTCCCTTTTCCCTACGCAGGGTAGTCGCGGCACGGATTCCCGACGGTTCCCCGGATCCCGCGCCGGGCCCGTGGATCGGCCCGTCCGCCTCCGCTCCCACCTGGGTTTCCCGGGTTGCGGGGCGGTGGGCGGTCCGTGAGTGTGGGCAGCGGTTCACCGCGAACACGAATGAAGGAGAGCGCGTAGTGGCGACTCTGTGCAAACCGGCGGTCTCGGTCCCCGAGCATGTGATCACCATGGAGGACACCCTCGCTCTCGCCCGCTCGCTGCACGCGGACCATCCGCAACTGTCCCTGGCGCTGCGGCTGATCGAGAACACCGGGGTGGCCAAGCGCCATATCGTCCAGCCCATCGAGGAGACGCTCAAACACCCCGGTTTCGAGGACCGCAACGTGCTGTACGAGGCCGAGGCGAAGGCCAGGGTCCCCGAGGTCGTCCACCGGGCACTCGACCACGCCGCACTGCGCCCCGCCGACATCGACATGATCGTCTATGTCTCGTGCACCGGCTTCATGATGCCCTCGCTGACGGCCTGGATGATCAACACCATGGGCTTCCCCAGCCACACCCGCCAGCTGCCGATCGCCCAGCTCGGCTGCGCGGCGGGCGGCGCGGCCATCAACCGGGCGCATGACTTCTGCCGCTCGTATCCCGGCGCCAACGTCCTGATCGTCGCGTGCGAGTTCTGCTCGCTGTGCTACCAGCCGACCGACCTCGGCGTCGGCTCGCTGCTCTCCAACGGGCTGTTCGGGGACGCGGTCGCCGCCGCCGTCGTACGCGGCGAGGGCGGCACCGGCATCGTGCTGGAGCGCAACGGCTCCCACCTCGTGCCCGACACCACCGACTGGATCGCCTACAGCGTCCGGGCCACCGGTTTCCACTTCCTGCTGGACAAGCGTGTCCCCACCACCATGGAGCCGCTGGCACCCGCGCTGCGCACCATGGCCGACCAGCACGGCTGGGACGCCACCGGCCTCGACTTCTACATCATCCACGCGGGCGGACCGCGCATCCTGGACGACCTCAGCCGCTTCCTGGACGTGGAGCCCGAGGCGTTCCGGTTCAGCCGGGGCACCCTTACCGAGTACGGCAACATCGCCAGCGCCGTCGTCCTCGACGCCGTACGCAGGCTCTTCGAAGAAGGCGGCGTGACCGACCGCGCCCGGGGCATCATCGCCGGATTCGGCCCCGGGATCACCGCGGAGATGGCCCTGGGCAGCTGGACGGCGGCGGACGCCCCCGCCTCGTTCGCGGACCGCAGGATCATCGGATCCACCGGCCGTGGCGCCGAACCCGCGACCGAGCCGGTGAGGTGACGGTGACCCGGCTGTCCCGGGCCGAGGGACTGGTGGTGCCCCCGGGCGGCGGCACCACCATCCGTACGGCGGCCCAGCAGGTGACCTTCAAGGCCACCGGGGAGCACTCACGGGTCTCCTCCAGTTTCGAGGTCGTCGTCCCGCCGGGCTTCGACGTCGGCGCGCACCGGCACGCCCACAGCGAGGAGCTGTTCTACATCCTCGACGGCGAACTGGAGGTGCTGGCTTTCGAACCACGGGTACGCGACGGGGACTGGCGCCACTGGGAGTCCGCCTCCGGCCTGAAGACGGTACGGGCCACCCGGGGCACCGTCATCGTCGTACCACCGGGGTGTCCGCACGCGTTCGCCAACCGGGGCGACGAGCCCGCCAGGATGTTCTTCCAGTCGTCCCCGCCGTCCCGCCACGAGCGGTACTTCGAGGAACTGCTCGCCCTCCTCAAGGACGACGCCACGCCCGACCCGCGGGCCATCGCCGAACTCCGGTCCCGTTACGACATCGAGCAGCTCACCCCCCTGCGCCACGATGCCGGGACCCCGCCCGGAAAAAGCCGCGCGCCGGACCGGCCGTGACCGGCCCGTCCGGCGCGCGGTGACCCCGCCGGGGAAAGCCGCGTACGAAATCCCTAGCCGACCGGGGCGGGCGAGGCGTCGGACCGCTTGCCCCCGGCAGCAGCGCTCTCCTCGGCGAGCCGCTCCATCCCGCTGGTCGTCTTGAGCGGCTTCTCCTTGAGGAAGACCACCGCGACCACCGCGAGCGCGGCGATCGGGGTGGAGATCAGGAACAGCTCCGCGGTGGCCACCGCGTACGCGTGCTCGACGATCCCCCGCATCGGAGCGGGCAGCGTCGACATGTCCGGTACGGAGCCCTCGCCCGAGCCGCCGGAAGCGGGCCGGCCCGAACCGCCCAGGCTCTTGCTCATCTCGGAGTTCACCCGGTTGGCGAGGATCGCGCCCAGCGCGCTCACTCCGATCGTTCCGCCCATGCTGCGGAAGAACGACAGTACGGAGGTGGCCGCGCCCAGCTCCTTCGCCGGTACGTCGTTCTGCGCGACCAGGACCAGGTTCTGCATCAGCAGACCGAGGCCGATACCGAGAACGGCCATGTAGAGGCTGAGCAGCCAGAAGTTCGTACCGGCATCGATGGTGGCCAGCAGGGCCAGCCCGGCCGTCATGATCGTGGCGCCCGAGACCACATAGACCTTCCACTTGCCGGACGCACTGATCAGCTGGCCGCCGACGGTGGAGGACAGCAGCAGACCGAGGATCATCGGCATGCCCATGAGCCCGGCGACGGTCGGCGTCTTGCCGAGCGATATCTGGAAGTACTGGGAGAGGAAGACGGTGCCGCCGTACATGGCCACACCGACCAGCAGACTGGCGGTCGTGGTCAGCGTGACGGTGCGGTTGCGGAAGATGGACAGCGGGATGATCGGTTCGGGGACCCGGGACTCCACGAAGACCGCGGCCACCAGCAGGGCGACCCCGCCGCCGGTCAGGGCGAAGGTCTGCCAGGAGACCCAGTCGAAGTCGTTGCCTGCCAGCGAGGTCCAGATGAGCAGCGCGCAGACGCCCGCGACGATCAGGAAGGCGCCCAGGTAGTCGATCTTCACCTCACGGCGCTCCGTGGGCAGCCGCAGTGTGCGCTGGAGCATCAGGATCGCGACCAGCGCGAAGGGCACACCGATGAAGAAGCACCAGCGCCAGCCCAGCCAGGGGGTGTCCACCATGACACCGCCGACCAGCGGCCCGGCGATCGTACCGATGGCGAAGACCGCGCCGAAGATACCGGCGTACCTGCCCAGCCGCCGGGGCGGGATGATGGCCGCCATGATGATCTGCGCGAGGGCCGTCAGACCACCCGCGCCGATCCCCTGGACGACCCGGCTGAAGATGAGCAGGCCGATGCCCTGGGAGAAGCCCGCGAGCAGCGATCCGACGATGAACAGCGCGAGCGAGAGCTGGAGCAGCAGCTTCTTGCTGTAGAGGTCGGACAGTTTGCCCCACAGCGGCACGGTCGCCGTCATGGCGAGCAGCTCGGAGGTGACCACCCAGGTGTACGAGGACTGGCTGCCGTGGAGGTCGGTGATGATGCGGGGAAGCGCGTTGCCCACCACCGTACCGGCCAGGATGGCGACGAACATCCCGGCCATCAGCCCGGACATCGCCTGGAGGATCTGACGATTTGTCATGGAGGTCGGCGACTGTTCGGTCGCCTCTGCTGTGCTCACGGTGTCCTTCGGGATCATGGGAGGGAAAGGGGGGTGACGGGGGCTGTCCGGTCATCGGCCGACGGCGGGGGTGGAAGCCCGGCGGCGAGATGGGCGAAGAGGCGCCGGAAGATGTCGGGGAACGGGACGGACCGGTCCCGGGAGAACCAGTGCTCGACGCAGACCCGTACGGCGGTCATGGCGACGGCGGCGAGCAGCCGCGGGTAGAGATCGAGGGCCGAGGTGTCGGGGCCGCCCTCGCAGGGGCCGCGCCCCGGCACCCCCGGTGTTCCGGGGACGGCCGGTGTGGCGCCGATCCGCTCGGCGATGGCGTTGGCGAGCAGGATCTCCTCGGCCGTGTGCACCCCCAGGCCGCGCATCAGCAGATGCGGGGAGCGCTGGTGCACCTTGGCCCGCAGATGCCAGATCTCCTGCTGCTCCTCGACGTCTGCCAGCTCGGCGGCGAGCGCGTCGCGCACGGCTTCGAGCGGGGTCAGTCCGGCCGGGGCCTCGCGCACGGCCCGCCGTATCCGCTCCCCGCTCCCTGTGTGGGCCATGACGAACGCGTCGTCGTGGCAGTCGAAGTAGTTGAAGAAGGTACGGGGGGAGACCCCGGCGGCCTCGCTGATCGCCTCGACGGTCACGTTCTCCGCTCCGTGCTCGGCGGCCAGCCGCACCGCCGCTTCCGCGAGAGCCGCGCGGGTGGCCTGCTTCTTGCGCTCACGGAGTCCGGGCGCGCTTCCTTCGTTCCTCATATCTTGCAGAGTATGCAAAAGTGCAGAATCCGCAAAATTATTTTCCGGCGGACACGGACGGGCCCGTAGCATGATCGGCATGGAACAGCGTGAGATGAGCAGGGCGGGACGGGCCGTATCCGCCGTCGGACTGGGAACATGGCAGCTCGGCGCGGACTGGGGCGAGGTGGCCGAATCCGACGCCTTCGCGGTCCTGGACGCGGCGGTCGAGTCGGGCGTCACCTTCTTCGACACGGCGGATGTCTACGGGGACGGCCGCAGTGAACGGCTCATCGGCCGCTATCTGAAGGACCGTCCGGACGCCGGGGTGTTCGTCGCGACGAAGATGGGCCGGCGCGCGGAGCAGGTCCCGGAGAACTACACGCTGGACAACTTCCGGGCCTGGAACGACCGTTCCCGCGCCCATCTCGGCGTGGACACCCTCGACCTCGTACAACTGCACTGCCCTCCCACGCCGGTCCACTCGTCCGACGAGGTGTACGACGCGCTGGACACCCTGGTCGCCGAGGAGCGGATCGCCGCGTACGGGGTGAGCGTGGAGAGCTGCGCCGAGGCGCTCACCGCCCTCGCCCGCCCCGGTGTCGTGAGCGTGCAGATCATCCTCAACCCGTTCCGTACGAAGCCGCTGGAGGAGGTTCTGCCGGCCGCCCGCGCGGCGGGGGTCGGCATCATCGCGCGGGTCCCGCTCGCCTCGGGGCTGCTGTCCGGGGCGTACACCGAGGACACGGTCTTCGCCGCCGACGATCACCGTACGTACAACCGGCACGGGGAGGCGTTCGACCAGGGCGAGACCTTCTCGGGGGTCGATTACCGGACAGGTGTGGCGGCCGCCGTCGCGTTCGCCGGGCTGGCGCCCGAGGGGGCGACCCCGGCGCAGACCGCGCTGCGCTGGATCCTCCAGCAGCCGGGCGTCAGCAGCGTCATCCCCGGCGCGCGCTCCGTCGGGCAGGTCCGCGCCAACGCCGCCGCCGCGGGCCTCCCGCCGCTGTCGCCGCCGGTCCTGGACGCGGTGCGGGAGCTGTACGACAGCAGGCTGCGGGCCTCGGTCCATCCCCGCTGGTAGCGGCCACGGGCGGGCGGAAACCGGGGGCCGGGGCGACGGGGGAGGGCGCTCCGATCGGGGGGCGCGGACGGAAGAGTTGGTCGTTTCTGTGGCTGTATCGCGTCGCGCCATGTAGCGTCTTGATCAGCTGTCGTGGTTCCGAAGTACCGCTCGCCCGTGACGTGCCGTCACGGGCGTTTGTGCTGTTCAGCGTCTCTGCGGACCAGGGCGATCACCTCCGGTGCCCGCAACCGTGCGGGTGCCTTGTGTCCCTTGAACGGAGATTCGGCATGTCCAGTGGAACAGTGAAGTGGTTCAACTCGGAAAAGGGCTTCGGCTTCATCGCGCAGGACGGCGGTGGCCCGGATGTGTTCGCGCACTACTCGAACATCAACGCCCAGGGGTTCCGCGAGCTGGCCGAGGGCCAGAAGGTCACCTTCGACGTCACCCAGGGCCAGAAGGGCCCGCAGGCGGAGAACATCGTCCCCTCCTGAGTACGGGTGTCCGGCGCGGCCGGACGTGAGTGCTCGCCAGGGCGCCGTCCCGGTGGACCAGCGGTCCACCGGGACGGCGCCCTTCGCGCTGTCCGTCAGGCCGCGCTCTCCCGCTCGCGCGGGGCGGCGCCGAGGAGGCTCTCGGGCAGGGCGAGGTTCCAGCCGGTGATCACCGGGCGGCCGTGCTCGGTGCCCAGCCGGGAGAGGGTGCCGGTGGCGAGCTGGAACAGCGATCCGGCGGCCGGGGCCAGCCCGAGATAGCGCGCGGTCAGCACCCGCAGGAAGTGGCCGTGCGAGACCAGCGCGACATCGTCGTCGCCCGACCGCAGCGCCTCCAGCGCCTCCACGAGCACCCGGTCGGCGCGGTGCCCGACCTCGGCGGGGCTCTCCCCGGGCTCCTCGGCGGTGCCGGGGGTGACCCCGTCGGTCCACAGATCCCAGTCGGGGCGGGTGCGGTGGATCTCGGCGGTCGTGATGCCCTCGTACCCTCCGTAGTTCCATTCGCGCAGATCGGGCAGGGTCCGGAGCCGGTCCAGACCGGCCAGCTCGGCGGTACGGCGTGCGCGGGCCAGCGGGCTGACGAGGGTGAGGCCGATCCGGCGTCCGCGCAGCAGCGGCGCCAGGGACCGGGCCTGGCTCTCGCCCCGCTCGGTCATCGGCAGGTCGGTGTAGCTGGTGTGCTGCCCGGACAGGGACCAGGCGGTCTCTCCGTGCCGTACCAGGATCAGTTCACCCATCGGGGCCGCCCACTTTCCGTACTCCGCTCCACCACCGCGGCCGTTCCCGGGTGGTCCGGGCCCCCGGCCCGAACCCGGGCCGGTGCCCGGAGGGGAGAACCCGCCGGACCCCGGGCGCATTCCACGGGCAACGCCGGTGGGAGGCCCGGCGCTTCCAGTGTCCCCCGCCGGGGCGCCCGGCACCTGGGGAACGCGCGCGGCGTGCGCCCGCGCGCGCCGCACGGACGGCTCACGGGCCGGGGGCCACCAGGGAGCCGTCCCATATCGACGCGGTGGTCTCCGGGACGCGCCGCGCGCCACCGTCGCCCACTGGCCGGCGCTCCTGAGCGCGGGGACGCGGAAGTACGGGACGCCGCGGCCGCCCGCCGCCCTCGGCGGGACCGCGCTCCCGGACACCGGCGGGGAGGCGGTCCTGCGGGCCGGGTCGGCCGGGCGGCCCCGGGCCCGCGCCGGTCTGGACGCCTGCTTCGCCCGCCGCGAGGAGATCGGCGGGGACCATGTCCTCCGTACGCGGCGCTCACCCCACTCTCCCGGCCGGATTGCTCACCGCCGCCCGGTTGATCCGTCTCGCGGGACGGCTGGGGCATCCCCGGCCTGATCCTGTCGACACTCCGGGTGCGGGCAGCGCGATCGCGGACCGCTTCGCAGCGATGGCCGCGGCCCGGGTGCCGGTCACCACCCTGCTGATCGGCGAGGGCGGATCCGGCGGGGCGCTCGCGCTGTCCGCGCCCGGCAACATGGGGGCCACACCGGACAGTTACTTCTCCGTCATCGTGTCCGAACTCGCCACGGATCTCCTGAGGAGACCCGCGTCCGAGACCCGCGCGACCGCAGATCCTGCGGCTGCGCCCGCAGGATCTGGTGGAGTTCGGTGTCGTACGGGGAATGGCCGGGGCGCAGGAAGCAGAATTCTCAGATCCCTCTCACCAGCTTTTCAGACAAGATGCTTAGGCTGAGGGTCGTGACGCATACGACTCCGCCCGGCTGGCATCCCGACCCGGGTCACACAGGTGACGGTCCCCGGCAGGAACGATGGTGGGACGGTTCCGCCTGGACCGAAGAGCTGCGTGCCGCGCCGCCCGGTGAGTGGGCACCGCCCGGCGCGCCGCCCTACCCCGCCGCACCACCACGCCCCCCGGCCCGTGGCACGGGCCGGAAGGTCCTCCTCGGTGTCACCGCCGGGGTGGTGGCGCTGGCCCTCTCGGGCGGCTTCTACCTGCTCGGACGCGACAGCGGCGGCAGCGGCCCGGCGGACCGGGCGGGCGCCGGACCCGGCACGTCGGCGGCCCCCTCCGTCCCCGACGGCCCGCAGAACAGGGGCGGCCCGGGCGGCGGCAGCGGGGGAGGGGACGGCGGGTCCGCCGACCCCCGGCAGCCGCAGAGCGAGGCCGGCTATGCCACCGACGCGGCCAGCGGCATCAGCATTCCCGTACCGGACGGCTGGACCGGCCAGTCGGGCACCCTCGGCGCCGGAGTGACCACCGGGAAGTACACCTGTCCGGGCGGCGCCTCCGCCGACTGCGTACGCGGCGGGGTGTTCTCCGCGCCCGCCGTCGCGCTCAAGCTCACCGCCACCACGGCCAAGGAGTCCGCCGAGAAGGACATCCGGGCCAATGCCGAGGAGTCCTACGGCAGCGAGTCCTACGGCGCGATCTCCTCGCACGAGGAGCTCAAGTCCGAAGCCGTCACGGTGGCCGGACAGAAGGGCTACCTGGTCCGCTGGAAGGTCGTCACCAGCAAGGGCGACGACGGCTATGTGCAGTCCCTCGTCTTCCCCTCGCCCCGCACCTCCGGCATGCTCGTCGTCGTACGGTCCGGCTTCGACATCAACGACAAGGCCCCCAAGCTCTCCGTGATGGACACGATCACCCGGGGAATCAAGGCCGCCGCCGGCACCTCCGGCGCGGGCCGGGGCGTCTGACCTCCGCGGCCCCTGCTCCCGGCGCCGGGCTTCCGTGTATCTCGACTGCCACCGGCCGCACCGGCTGGTGGCAGCTTTCTTTTCCTGCGGCGACCGTTGGGTACGGCCTACGGCTGGTGCGTGTGAGACCGCCATGACGCCCCCGGTCGGGAGCGTCGATCAGGCTCACGTCTCCGGTTTCGCCGCTTCCGGACTTCCCGTGGCGTGATCCGCCGGGCCCGCCGCCGGGAGGGGCTCCGACCGGCCGACTGCCCGTACACTCCCCTCATGGGTTCCACACGTGCGATGAGGGAGTGCCGGCGACCGGCCCCTCGCGCGCTGTGTCCGGCCGCCGCCCGTTCGGCGGCCCCGGACCGGGGACCGGTGTCCGCGCCGGAGGCCGGCTGCCGCGCCCTGCACGGCCACGGCTAGCACCCTTCGCTCTCCCTCCGGGCCCACCGCGCTCCCCGTCCGTACCACCGCTTCCTCCGCAGCGCCTTCCCGCCGCCGTGTGATCCGACGCCCCTCCGGGCCGGTCCGCGGCACCGCTCGCGTACCTCCCCCACCCCTTACGCGACGCCACGGCGCGCTGTCGGTGCCTCTTCGGTGACCGGCGCGGACCGCCGGGGCGCCGCGGGCCTTCGAGAGGACCCCTGTGAAGTTGAGCGAGCTGCTCGCCGGGCACGACCACGAGACCCTGCGGGGAGATCCGGGAACGGAGATCACCGCGGGCACCTGCTTCGACGCGCACCGGGTCTCCCCGGGATCGCTGTTCATCGCCGTACCCGGCCATCGCGAGGGCGGGCCCGAGTCCATCGGCCCGGCGCTCGCGCGCGGCGCGGTGGCGGTGCTCGTCGACGGCGGGGCACCGGACCTGTCCGCGTCGGTGTGGGCGGACACGGACGTGTGTGTGGTCCGGGTACGGGACACCCGCAGGACCGCCGCCGTCGTCGCCGCCCGCTACCACGGCGAACCGGGGCGCGCGATGGACATGGTCGCCGTCACCGGTACCAACGGCAAGACCTCGGTGTCGTACATGGTCGAGTCCGTGCTGCGGCTCGCCGAGGGCGTGAGCGTCGGGGTCATCGGGACGGCGGGCAGCCGGATCGGCGACGAGCTGATCCCCATGCCGAGGTCGGTCCTGACCACCCCCGAGGCGCCGGATTTCCAGTATCTGCTGGGCCGTATGCGCGACCGCGAGGTCGCCACCGTCGTCCTGGAGGCCACCTCCATGGGGCTGCTGCACCACCGGGTGGACCAGGCCCACATCGATGTGGGGATCTTCACCAATCTGACCCAGGACCACCTGGACGACCACGGCACCATGGAGAACTACCGGGACGCCAAACTACGGCTGTTCCAGGGGCTGTGCGAGCGCGCGGTGGTCAACGCCGACGATCCGGTGGGCGCCGGGATCGGGGTGCTGATGCCCGGGGCCGTGACTACGTACGCGCTGGACACGGAGGCGGACTACCGGGCGACGGATCTGACCATGGACGCGTTCGGCACCCGCTTCACCCTGCACCACGAGGGGCGCAAGTATCCGGCGGCCATCCCCGTGCCCGGCCGCTTCTCGGTGGCCAACGCCCTGGCCACCGTGGCCGCCTGCCATCTGCTCGGACACGATCTGCTCGGACTGATCGGCGCGCTCGACCGGATGCCGCCGGTCCCGGGCCGGTTCGAACGCTTCGAGACCCCCGGCGGTACCTCCGTCATCGTCGACTACGCGCACTCGCCGGACTCGCTGGAGAAGGTGCTCACCACCATCCGCGACTTCGCCCGGGGCCGGATCATCACCGTCTTCGGCTGCGGCGGCGACCGCGACATCACCAAGCGGGCGCGGATG
Organism: Streptomyces sp. NPDC088554; assembly: GCF_044752945.1. Lineage (NCBI taxonomy): Bacteria > Bacillati > Actinomycetota > Actinomycetes > Kitasatosporales > Streptomycetaceae > Streptomyces > Streptomyces sp. NPDC088554. The sequence continues at coordinate 60,435 of NZ_JBIVMF010000025.1, forward strand.
GGCGAGATCGCCGGAACCCACTCCGACCTGTCCGTCCTGACCTCGGACAACCCGCGCGATGAGGACCCCGGCACGATCATGGACCAGATCACCCCGGGGCTGGCTGCCACCGGCGGTGCGTTCGAGCGGATCGCCGACCGCCGCGAGGCGATCGGGTTCGCGCTGGAGCGGGCGGGCCGCGAGGACATCGTCCTGATCGCGGGCAAGGGCAGCGAGCCGTACCAGATCGTCGGTGAACGGCTGATCCCGTTCAGCGACATGGCGACCGTACGCGAACTCGCCCTGTAGCGGCCGCGCGTACGGTCGGGCCGGCCGGGTCAGTCGGCCGCCACGGCGGCCGGGCGGCGGCCGTCCGGCCCCTCCCCGGGCCCGGCGGCGACGGCCGTTCCCAGGATCTCCGTCCCGCTGATGTACGGCAGTTCGTCCAGCGGCCGGTCCGAGAAGAAGCGCGCCATCAGATCGGCGAACTCCGCGATCCGCTCCACCGGGGCCAGATGGTCGGTCTCCTCGATGGTCAGGAACCGGGCCTCGGGCAGGACGGCCGCCACCTTACGCCCCATCGCGGGCGTGGTCAGGGTGTCGTACTCACCGGTCACCACCAGGCTCGGTACGGCCGGTACGGGCTCGGGGCGGTACCACTCGTGCCGCATCAGCCGGGTGTTGTGCTCCGCCGACTTGCCCAGCTGTTCGGAGGTCTGCCCGGCGATCTGCTGATAGACCAGCCGCGCGACGACGGCGTGCTTGCGGACCCGTCCGGTGCCGGGGGGCGACATGAAGTAGTCGGCCAGCTCCCGGGCGATCCCCGAGGTCTCCCCCCGGTCGATCATCACGGCCCACCGCTCCATCGCGGCCCTGTAGTCCGCCGGGATCCGGGTGGCCATGCCGACCAGCATCAGCCGGGAGACCATCCCCGGGTAGTGCTGGGCGAACCGCAGCCCGATGGCTCCGCCGAAGCAGACGGCCACCAGATTGACGCGCGGCACACCGAGTTCGTCGAGCAGATGCCGGACGGCGGCGGCGAGGAAGTCGATGCCGTAGTACGCGGGGAGGAAGTCGGCGGTGCCGTACCCGGGCAGATCGACGGTGATCATCCGGCCCGTCGGGGCCAGCCACTTCTCGTGCCGCACCCAGGAGTTGCGGTCCTGCGAGGAGCCGCCCAGCACCAGGACGGGTTCGGTCCGCTCGTCGTCGCCGTGGACGATCCGGCAGGTGTAGCGGAACCCTCCGAAGGCGAGATCCCGCTCCTCGACCCGGTCGGCCGGCCCGCGGGCGCTCGCCTCGGTCGCCTGTCCGGGGATCACCGGGCGGGCACCGGGTGATTCCTGGTCCTGAGTGAGAACGGCATCGGTGGGCATGGTGACTCCAGGGCTCCGGAAGGGACAACGACGCCCCTGCCTAGCAGCCGGTCGGGCCGGAGCCGGTGACACTGACCCGATCGTGGGCGATTCGCACCTCCTGGTCCGCTGATGGATTCGACTCTCGCTCAACAGGCCGCGAAATCCGGCGCGGTACGGCTCGCGCGTTGACGGCGGCCGCCATCGGTTGCCCGGCCCCCGCGGGCCGCGCTTGACTTGGAGCGCACTCTCATTCGTAGCCTGCGTACATGACTGACATCAGCACACCGCAGCACGCGATCGGATCAGGGTTCGGAGCCCGGAGCACGGCCGGCGAGGTTCTGGCCGGGATCGACCTCACCGGGAAGCTCGCCGTCGTCACCGGCGGCTACTCCGGGATCGGACTGGAGACCACGCGCGCGCTCGCCGCCGCCGGCGCCCGGGTCGTCGTCCCCGCCAGGCGGCCCGAGGCCGCGGAGAAGGCACTGTCCGGGATCGACGGCGTCGAGGTCGACGAACTGGACCTGTCCGACCTCGACAGCGTCGCCGGCTTCGCCGGACGCTTCCTCGCGTCGGGCCGCACCCTCGACCTCGTCATCACCAACGCGGGGATCATGGCCTGCCCCGAGACCCGGGTCGGCCCCGGCTGGGAGGCCCAGTTCGCCACCAACCACCTCGGCCACTTCGCCCTCGTCAACCGGCTCTGGCCGGCGATCGAACCCGGCGGGGCGCGGGTCGTCTCGCTGTCCTCCTCCGGGCACCGGCTCTCGCCGATCCGCTGGGACGACCTGTGGTTCGCCAACGGCTACGACAAGTGGCAGGCGTACGGCCAGGCGAAGACCGCCAACGCGCTGTTCGCCGTCCACCTCGACCGGCTCGGCCGGGAGTCGGGCGTACGGGCGTTCTCCGTGCATCCGGGAGGCATCCTCACCCCGCTCCAGCGCCATCTGGCCAAGGAGGAGATGGTCGCGGCGGGCTGGATCGACGAGAACGGCGATGTGGCGAACCCCGGTTTCAAGTCCCCGGAGCAGGGCGCCGCCACCCAGGTGTGGGCGGCGACCTCGCCGATGCTGGCGGACGCGGGCGGGGTCTTCTGCGAGGACTGCGAGATCGCCGCTCCCGCGGCGGACGACCCCGCGGTCTACGGCGGGGTGGCGGGGTACGCGACCGACCCGGAGCAGGCCGCGCGGCTGTGGACGCTCTCGGCCGAGCTGACCGGGGTGAACGCGTTCGCACCGACCGCCTGAGCGCGGTGACCCTCCCCGGCCGGGCGCGGTGGGCGTGCGGTCCGGCGCGGGTGGGCCCGTACCGTACCGGCGGTGACGGACCGGCCACGGAGGACACCGGCCGGCGTGGGGGGAGTCGGCCGGTGTCCGCGCCCGGCGGGTACGGTACGCCGGCTCAGGTGCTCAGCCGGTGGGTGAGCGTGGTGGGGAGCGTCAGGGAGCGGCGCGCGACACCGGGATCGTTGATCTCTTCGAGCAGCAGCCGGGTGATCGCCCGCCCGATCTCCGCGATCGGCTGGCTCACACTGGTCAGCGGCGGGACCGTGTGCCGGGCGATGATCGAGTCGTCGAAACCGATCACCGCCACGTCCTCCGGCACCCGCCGCCCCCGCTCCCGCAGCTCACCGAGCGCGCCCGCCGCCATCACATCGGACGCGGCGAAGACGGCGTCGATGTCCGGCCGCCGCGCGAGCAGTTCCCGCATGGCGTCGCGGCCCCCCTCCCGGGTGAAGTCACCCGCCGCGACCAGCGACTCGTCGGCCCCCCGGCCCGCCGCGGCATGCGCGTCGCGCCAGCCCTGGAGCCTGCTCACGCCGACATCCATGTCGAGCGGCCCGGTGATCGTCGCGACGGCCGTACGCCCCTGGCCGAGCAGATGTCGTACGGCCTGTGCGGCGCCCCCCGCGTTGTCCGACTGGACATGGCTGAGAGGTTCGGAGGGTGAACGCCTGCCCGCCAGGACCGTCGGCATCCGCACCTTCTCCAGGAACGCGGGCAGCGGGTCGTCGCGGTGGACCGCGACCAGCAGCACCCCGTCGACCCGGCGCGCCTCCACGAACCGGGTCAGCCGGTCCCGCTCGCGCTGGTCGCGGATGAGGATCAGCAGCAACTGCATCTCCGTATCGGCGAGCTCCGTGCTCACGCCCCGGATCACGGCCGAGAAATAGGGCTCGGAGGCCAGTCGGCTCTCCGGCTCGGGGATCACCAGCGCGATGCTGTCGGTCCTGCTGGTGACCAGGGAGCGGGCGGCCGGGTTCGGTACGTACTTCAGCTCCGCGATGGCAGCCTCGACGGCGGCCCTGGCCTTCGCGCTCACGCCGGGCGCGCCGTTGACGACCCGTGAGACCGTGCCGCGCCCCACGCCCGCGAGCTGGGCCACGGCTTCAAGAGTTGGCCTCCGGCCTGACGGTGTACGGCTGCTCATCGCGTCTCCTGACTCGTGCTCCCGTGGGGCCACAAAACCACCCATCGAGAGTTTGCGCTGGTCGGCCGGGGCGTACCGGCGAGGGACGGGCGGGGTACGGACACATTCCCGCAACGGAACCGACTTCGACTCTTGACACGAACCTGTGTCTACGGAGAGTCTTCCACAATCCATTGGGAGCGCTCCCAGTTTCTGGGGCGGGTCTCCCGTCCAGTCGTACGTGAGCCGCAGCAGGCGCGTGCCTGAGTGCCGCTGCTAGGAGGAAGCACATGGGCCTGGCCCGTCATCGCTCCGGTTCGACCTTCGCATCCGTCACCGCGGCCGCGGTGACCCTCGTCCTCGTCGCCGGCTGTTCGAGCGGCGACTCGGGCAAGGCGACCACCAAGGACGGCAAGACCGTCATCAGCATGGGCCTGTTCGGGGTCATGGGCTACGAGGAGTCCGGTCTCCTGGACCGCTACATGGAGGAGAACCCGGACATCACGATCGAGGCCGAGGTGGCCGGTGACGAGCAGACCTACTACACGGCGTTCCAGACCCACCTCGCCGCGGGCAGCGGGCTCAAGGACATCCAGGGCATAGAGGTCGGCCGTGCGAAGGAGCTGGTCGACACCCAGGCGGACAAGTTCACGGATCTGTCCGGGACGGAGGGCATCGACGGCTATCTGCCGTGGAAGTCGAACCAGGTCACGGCCGAGGACGGCAAGGTGATCGGGCTCGGTACGGACATCGGCCCGATGGCCGTCTGCTACCGCAAGGACCTGTTCGCGCAGGCGGGGCTGCCCACCGACCGCGAGGAGGTGGCGAACCTGTGGGCGGGGGACTGGGCCAAGTACATCGAGGCCGGCCGGACGTTCAAGGAGAAGTCCAAGGACAGGAAGGTCTCCTTCATGGACACCTCCACCGGGCTGTTCAACGCCATGGTCTACGGCGCGGACAAGCAGTTCTACGACGAGAGCGGCGAGCTGATCTACCAGGACAACCCGGTGGTCAAGAACGCCTGGGCCCTCGCGACGGACGCCGCGAAGTCCGGGATGACCGCCAAGCTGCGGCAGTTCCAGACCGGCTGGGACCCGGGGCTGGCCAACAGCACCTTCGCCTCCACCGTCTGCCCGGCCTGGATGCTCGCCCACATCAGCGAGAAGGCCGGTCCGGCGAACAAGGGCAAGTGGGACATCGCCAAGGCACCCAAGGGCGCCAACTGGGGCGGCGCGTTCCTCGGGGTGATGGAGAAGAGCCCGGTCAAGCAGGAGGCCGGGAAGCTGGTCGCCTGGCTGACCGCGCCGGAGCAGCAGGCGTACCTCTTCGAGAAGCTCAGCATCTTCCCGTCCTCGCAGAAGGCGATCGATCTGCCCGCGGTCGCGAACGGCACGTCGGCGTACTTCAGCGACGCGCCGATCGGCCGGATCTTCGGCGCGGCGGCCAAGGAGATCCCGGCCGAGCAGGTCCTCGGGCGCAAGGACGCCGGCATCAAGGACACGTTCTCGGCCGGTATCCAGCTGGTCGAGCAGGGCAGGGACGCCGACACGGCGTGGGACACGACGGACGAGCGCATCAAGAAGCTGACGCGCTGATCCGTCCCGTGATCCGGCCGGGTCCGGCCGGACCCGGCCGACCGGCGCTCGCTCGGCCGGCCCGACAGGTCCGGGCCGGCCGGTGACCCGACCGGCCGGGCCGCCCCGACCGGGTACCCGGTCCCCCTGACCACCCGCTCCCGATCACCCCACGGAAGGAAGCCCGCGTGGCCACCTCCACCCCGGCAGCCCCCACGGGCGGGCAGCCGCACCCCGCGTCAGCCGGTCCCCCCGGAAAGGGCGGCGCGGGCGGGCAGCCCCGGCAGTCCCGGCGCAACCTCCTCCACCGGCTGGATCTCGGGGCGGTGCCGTACGGTTTCATCGCCCCCTTCTTCCTCATCTTCGGCGCCTTCGGCCTGTATCCGCTGCTCTACACCTTCTGGATCTCGCTGCACCGTGTCGAACTGTCCTCGATGGACACGATGGAGTGGCGCGGGTTCTCCAACTTCACGGATCTCGTCGTGGACGACCGGTTCTGGAACGCGCTGAGCAACACCTTCACCATCGGTGTCTTATCGACCGTCCCGCAGCTGCTGATGGCCCTGGGCCTGGCCCATCTGCTGAACTACCGGCTCCGCGGCTCGGTGTTCTTCCGGGTCGCCGTCATCACCCCGTACGCGACCTCCATCGGCGCCGCCGCGCTCGTCTTCACCATGCTCTTCGAACGCGACTTCGGAATGATCAACTGGGGCCTCGGGCTCGTCGGCATCGACAACATCAACTGGGAGAGCGAGAAGTGGTACGCCCAGTTCGCCATCTCCACCATCGTGATCTGGCGCTGGACCGGCTACAACGCGCTGCTCTATCTGGCCTCCATGCAGGCCATACCCAAGGATCTGTACGAGGCGGCGGCCATCGACGGGGCCTCCCGCTGGCAGCAGTTCCGGACCGTGACCATCCCGGGCATCAGCGCCACGATCATCTTCACGATCGTGCTCTCCACGATCGGCGCCACCCAGCTCTTCGGTGAGCCGCTGATCTTCGGCCAGGGCCCCAACGGCGTCAGTGGCGGCGCCGACAACCAGTACCAGACGCTGGGTCTGCTGCTCTACGAAGAGGGCTGGAAGAACTACCAGATGGGGCGGGCCTCGACGATCGCCTGGGCCATGTTCCTGATCCTCGTCCTCCTCTTCGTCCTCCAGCGCGTTGTCGCGCGCTTCACGTCCCGTCCCTCCTGACCAGGGAGCAGCAGCCCCATGACCACCGACACCGCACAGGTACGGGCGGACGCGCGCGAGCGGACACCGCAGTCGCCGCCGCCCGAACGGCGAGGGCTCGGCCGGGTGCTGCGGCCGGGTGCCGGCCGTCAGCACCACGCGGGACCGCTCGCCCACCTCCTGCTCGGCCTCGCCGCGCTCGTCTCCCTCTTCCCGCTGTACTGGACGATGGTGGCGGCCTCCACCGACAACACCCGGGTGACACAGACCCCGCCGCCGTTCCTCCCCGGGCCGAATCTCCTCAAGAATCTCGCTACGGCGTGGACCGATGCCGCGATGGGCCGGGCGATGGTCAACAGCGTGATCGTCGCGGGGGTGATCGCGCTCTCGACGGTCTTCTTCGCCACGTTGGCGGGATTCGCCTTCGCCAAGCTCCGCTTCAAGGGCCGCAACGTGCTGCTGACGCTGGTCATCGGCACGATGATGGTGCCGCCGCAGCTCGGTGTCGTACCGCTGTTCATGATGATGGCCGACCTCGGCTGGGGGCAGAAGCTGCCCTCCGTGATCTTCCCGACGCTGGTCAGCGCGGTCGGGGTGTTCTTCATGCGGCAGTACCTGAAGGAGGCCCTGCCCGATGAACTCATCGAGGCGGGACGGCTGGACGGCGCGCACTCGCTGCGGATCTTCTGGAGCATCGTCCTGCCGATCGCGCGTCCCCCGATGGCCGTACTGTTCATGATCACTTTCGTGCACGCCTGGAACGACTTCTTCTGGCCCTTCATCGCGCTGGACATGACGAATCCGACGGTTCCCGTGGCGCTCTCGCAGCTCAGCGCGGGGTACGTACGCGATCAGTCCGTGATCATGGCGGGCGCGCTGCTCGGCACCCTGCCGCTGCTGGCGATGTTCGTCGTCTTCGGACGCCAGATCGTCGGCGGCATCATGCAAGGTGCCGTCAAGGGCTGAGCCCTGACCTCCCCTCACCCACACCACGCGTACCACAGACCGCTCTACGCACCCTGTTCGCTTCTGCGGAAGGACCCTCGTGGCCACCTCCACCTCCGTACCCACCACCGGGCAGGATCCGGACCCCGCCGGGGCCCTGCGCTTCCCCGCCGATTTCCGCTGGGGCACGGCGACCGCCGCGTACCAGATCGAAGGCGCCGCCCGGGAGGACGGCCGGACCCCCTCCATCTGGGACGTCTACTCCCGGACCCCCGGCCGGGTGCGCAACGGCGACACCGGTGACATCGCCACCGACCACTACCACCGCTGGCCCGAGGACATCGAGCTGATGTCCCGGCTGAACGTCGGCGCGTACCGCTTCTCGGTCTCCTGGCCCCGGGTCAGGCCGACCGGCTGCGGTCCCGCGTCCGCGAAGGGGCTGGACTTCTACCGGCGGCTGACGGACGGACTGCTGGAGAAGGGCATCGAGCCGGTCATCACCCTCTACCACTGGGATCTGCCCCAGGAGCTGGAGGACGCGGGCGGCTGGCCCGCGCGGGAGACCGCGTACCGCTTCGCCGAGTACGCGGGGATCGTCGCCGACGCCCTGGGCGACCGGGTGAAGACCTGGACGACCCTCAACGAGCCCTGGTGCAGCGCGTTCCTGGGGTACGGCTCCGGTGTGCACGCCCCCGGCCGTACCGACGCCGCCGACTCCCTGCGCGCCGCGCACCATCTCAACCTCGGCCACGGTCTCGCGGTCGAGGAGCTGCGCGAGCGGCTCCCCGCCGGCACCGAGGTGGCCGTCACCCTCAATCTGCACCAGCTGCGGCCGCTGACCGGGAGCGCCGCCGACGCCGACGCGGTCCGCCGGATCGACGGCATCGCCAACCGGATCTTCACCGGACCCATGCTGGACGGCGCCTACCCCGCGGATGTCATCGAGGACACCGCGTCGGTCACCGACTGGTCCTTCGTCCAGGAGGGCGACGAGTCCCTCATCCACCAGCCGCTCGACTTCCTCGGCGTCAACTACTACTCGCCGACGCTGGTCTCCCACCACGAGGGCCCGGCCGCCCACGGCGCCGACAACCACGGCGCGAGCGACCACAGCCCCTGGCCCGCCGCCGAACAGGTCGCCTTCCACCAGACCCCCGGCGAGCGGACCGCCATGGGCTGGACGATCGACGCGAGCGGACTGTACGACCTGCTGACGCGGGTACGGCGGGACCACCCCGGCCTGCCCATGATGATCACCGAGAACGGCGCGGCCTTCGACGACTACGCGGGCCCCGAGGGCGAGGTCCGCGACCCGGAACGGATCGCCTACCTCCGCGAGCACCTCGCCGCCGTCCACCGGGCCATCGGCTCCGGGGCCGACGTCCGCGGCTACTTCCTCTGGTCGCTGCTGGACAACTTCGAGTGGGCGTACGGCTACAGCAAGCGCTTCGGCATGGTGTACGTGGACTACGCGACCCAGCGCCGCATCCCGAAGTCCAGCGCCCATTGGTACGGCGAGGTGGCCCGTACGGGAGAGCTGCCGATGCGGTAGGCCGTGCGGTGGGCCGGAGCGGTGGCGCGTCGGTGCGCCACAGCTCCGGCGGTCGGTCCGTCGACCCGCACCGGTCCGGTTGATCCGGACATGACGTGACCTTGAGGGGCCTTTGGCCAACGCATGTCCCCCTGATGGACGGTTGATCGAAAGAGTGAGGTGTGTGCGCAGCGGCCAACTACCGCGTCCGCCGCACCGACTTCACACCGCAGGGGGTTCCATGAGATCCAGTAGGCCGCGCCTGCGCACCGGACTGACCTGGGCGGCGACACTGCCCATGGTCGTCGGAGCCCTGGCACTCTCCATCCCGTCCGCCGGCGCCGACACCGGCCCCGCGGGACGCGACACGCTCCACGGCACCAAGCCGCTGTGGGCGTCCAGCGCCGCCGACCGGGGCAGCGCCCCCGACGCCACCGGGGTCACCGTTCGGGTCTATCTCGCGGGACGGGACGCCACCGGTCTCGCACGGTACGCCCGGGAGGTCTCCGACCCGGCGTCCGCCGCGTACGGGCACTATCTGACAGCCCGGCAGACCGAGGACCGCTTCGGCGCGACTCCGCGGCAGATATCCCGCGTCACCCACTGGCTGACCTCGGCCGGACTGAAGGTCACCGCCACCGGCCGACGCTATCTGACGGTGCGTGGCACCACCGCCGCCGTGGAGAAGGCGTTCTCCACCCAGCTCCACAACTACACCAAGGCGGGCCACACCTACCGCGCCCCGGTGGCCACGCCCTCGGTGCCCGACTCGCTGAACGGCGCGGTGCTCACCGTCACCGGACTCGACAACGCGCCCCACCGGGCCCACCGCGACGACACCCTCCCGCCGCCGGACGCCGCCTTCCGCAACGCCGGGCCGTTCTCCGCGTACTACGGCTCGAAGACCGACCGGACGCTGCCGTCCGCGTACGGGACGAAGGCCCCGTACGCCGTCAAGGGCTACACCGGCGGGCAACTGCGCGCCGCCTACGGGGCGAAGGGCTTCACCGGCAAGGGCGTCACCGTCGCGATCACCGACGCGTACGCCTCGCCGACCCTCGCGAAGGACGTCCGCGCCTACGCCGGGCGCCACGGGGACCGGCCCTACCGCGCGGGCCGGCTCTCCCAGGTACTGCCCGCCGCCTACCACAGCACCGAGGAGTGCGACGCGGCCGGCTGGTACGGCGAGGAGACCCTCGATGTCGAAGCCGTCCACGCGGTCGCGCCCGACGCCGGCATCGTCTACGTGGGCGCCGCCTCCTGCCACGACGACGATCTGCTCGACTCGCTCGGCAAGGTCGTGGACGGCCGGCTCGCCGATATCGTCTCCAACTCCTGGGGCGACCTGGAGTCCGGCGAGACACCGGCCTCCGCCGCCGCCTACGACCAGGTCTTCCAGCGCGGCGCCGTCGAGGGTGTCGGCTTCTACTTCTCCTCCGGCGACGACGGCGACAATGTCGCCACCACCGGTACGAAACAGGTCGACCTGCCCGCCAACTCCGCGTGGGTGACGGCCGTGGGCGGCACCTCGCTCGCCGTCGGCAAGCGCGGCACCTACCAGTGGGAGACCGGCTGGGGCACCCTCAAGGCGGGCCTCGCCGCCACCGGCGACAGCTGGACGGACTTCCCCGGCACCTACACCTCCGGGGCGGGCGGCGGCACCAGCGCCACCGTGGCGCAGCCGTACTACCAGCGCGGCACCGTCCCCGACTCGCTCGCCGGGGCGAACGGTACGACGCCGATGCGGACCGTCCCCGACATCGCGGCCGTCGCCGACCCGAACACCGGCTTCCTGGTCGGCCAGACCCAGACCCGGCCGGACGGCACCCTCGGCTACGGCGAGTACCGCATCGGCGGCACCTCGCTGGCCGCGCCCGTCATCGCGGGCGTCCAGGCGCTGGCCCAGCAGGCGCGCCACGGCGTGCCGATCGGCTTCGCCAACCCCGCGATCTACCAGCGGTACGGCACCTCGGCCTACCACGACGTGACCGATCACCCGCTGGGCGCGGGCCGCGGGCTCGCCGTCGTACGCAACGACTTCGTCAACGGCCACGACGCCACGGACGGCATCACCACCTCGCTGCGCAGCCTCGGCCGGGACAGCTCGCTGTCCGCGGTCGTCGGCTACGACGATGTGACGGGCGTCGGCACCCCGGCGGCCGGCTACGTGACCTCGTACCGCACGCGCTGAGAGACCGGTGCGCGACCGACGCCGGACCGGCCGGGGATCGACCGGTCCGGTCCGGCGTCAGAGGTCCCAGGCACGGCGTTCGTCGTCCCGGGGCGCGTACACGACCGAGGGGGCGCCGAGGCCGTATGTCATCACCGGCCGGTCCGTGTCCCAGGCGGGCCAGCCCGGGTCGCCGGTCCGCGCGAAGCGGATCCAGTCGCGGTGCATGGTGTCGGCGAGGGACTGCGGCGCGTCGGGTCCGGTGAGCGCCATCGTGGCCGGGTCGCGCAGGGTGTCGAAGACGAAGCCGAGGTCCAGACCGTGGCAGGCGCCGAGCGACAGGACCGGCGACGGCCAGGCGAACTCGTAGAAATGGGTGGCGCCAGGGGCCTTCAGCCGGGCATCGGCCAGCCGGACCAGCGGCAGCCGCAGCACCAGATCGGTGGCGAGCAGCCCGAGGATCTCCCCGGGGGACGCGCCGGGACGGTTGGCCCGGTAGACGCGGGCCGTCCGGCCCCGTACCCCGGCCTTTGCCATCGCCAGCCGCAGGGCGAGCGGGCCGATCCGGTCGATCGCGCCGCCGGGCGCGAACCACAGCCGGTACTCCTCCGTGGTGGTGCCCATCAGCAGATCGATCTCCCCGGACCGCCCGGCGGCCAGGGCGCGCGCCGGATCCTCGGGCAGGACCTCCCCGTCCACCACGATGTCGAACGCCGGGCCGCCGCTCAGCCCGCTCCCCCCGGCCACCTCGCCCTGGGCACGCAGCAGCGCGGCGCGGTCCACGGTGGCGAACGCGGCGGCGGTCGGCTCCACCCCCAGCCGCCGGGCTATCCGCCGCGTGGTGCGCCGGGCCTTCGCCGGGAGGACGGCGGACGGGGCGCCACTCTGGAGCACGGCCCGCCGCATCAGCCCCGCGGCGAGCGGGGACGCCAGCAGGCAGGCCGTGGAGAGGGCCCCCGCCGACTCGCCGAAGACGGTCACCAGCGCGGGATCGCCGCCGAAGGCCGCCACATTGCGCCGCACCCAGTGGAGCGCCGCCAGCTGGTCCCGCAGCCCGGGGTTCCCGGGCACGTCCGGGAACACCCCGAAGCCCTCGATCCCGAGCCGGTAGTTGACCGAGACCAGCACCACACCGTCCCGGGCGAAGGCGGCCCCGTCGTAGACCGGCACGGCCGACGAACCGTTGCGCAGCGAACCCCCGTGGATCCAGACCATCACCGGCAGCCCGGCGCCGCCCGGATCGGGCGTCCACACATTGAGGTTGAGACAGCCGTCGCCGGGCACGACGGGCTCCGGCAGCAGCTGGTCGAGCGGGGGCTTGTACGGGGTCTTCGGTGCCGTGGGACCGAAGACGGCCGCCTCCCGCACCCCGTCCCAGGGCTCGGGCGCCACGGGAGGTCGGAAGCGGTACGGACCGACCGGCGCGGCCGCGTACGGAACGCCCCGGAAGACCGCGATCCCGTTCTCGGTACGGCCGCGCACCCGGCCGTACTCGGTGCTGACGATGGTCTCTTCGCTCTCCACGGCCATCTCCTTTCGGGGCGGTCTTCGGTCAGAGCCGGCCGAAGAGCTGGGTCCAGTACGTCCCGGCCGGGCCGCCGCCCGCGAAGCCGACGCCCCGATGGGTGAAGTCCGGCTTGAGGATGTTGGCCCGGTGGCCCGGACCGTCCCTCCAGCCCCGGACCACCTCGCGGGGGGTGCGCCGGCCGCAGGCGATGTTCTCGCCGATGCCCCGGTGGACCGCTCCCGCCGCGGTGGGAGCGGTCCACCGGCTGGGTGCCCTCGGGAGAAGTGTGCGCGTAGAAGGCGCGCGCCGCCATATCGGCGCTGTGGTCCCGCGCCGTCGTCGGCCAGCGGGCGCAGCCCGTGGGCGGTCCGCCCGGCGTTGGTGAGGGCGACGACCTCGGCGGCGGTCCGTATCAGCCCGTCCGCCGTGCACGGGCCGGCCCACAGCGCCGTCCAGTAGGTGTCACCGGGGCGGGCGTCGACGCGCCGGCCGATCCCTGCGTCGGCCGGCGCGGGGTCGAGCGCCGGGCCCGGGGCCGCGTCCCCGGTCAGGCCGTACTCCAGGAACTGCGCCGCCGTACGCGGACCGGAGACCAGATGCTGTCGATCCGCTTCCCGCCGGCCCCGCGCCGCCGCCACTGCTCCGGTAACCCGCGGCGGGACGCCACGGTCCCACGGTCACCGATACGGACACCGTATACGGTCATTTCCCTTCGCCGGGGCGCCGCTTCCCCGATACTGGAGCCATGGAGACCCTGGTGTTCATGACGCTGCCCGGTCTGGTCATCGTGCTGACCGTGGTGGCCTTCGTCGACCAACTCCTGCTGCGCGTGGGACGCGCGGGCATGCTGCCGTGGCGCAACGGCGCGCGGCAGGGACAGATCTCCGCGACCGGTTTCGAACAGCTGCACGCGAGCTTCTCGCCGGGGAAGCAGAACGAGCTCAAGGAGCGCGGCTCGGCCTTGCTGATGCGGGACGACGAGGAGGACGGCGCCCCGCCGCACCGGACCCTGGTGGATCTGGACGGCGGGACCGCGATCGTACGGATACCGAAGAGCGGGTCGGGCCCGGCCCGGTGACGGCCCGGCCGGTCACCGCCCGCCGGAGCCGTCAGCCGCGCCGCCGCCAGGGCCGTACGCAGCGCCGTGCCGCTCGCGGGCGCACCCGGATCGGCCGGCGAGATGCCGAGCCCCTGCGGGTCCTTCGCGTACGGGACGACATAGGGCCGGGCGTCCCGCTGGAAGCGCCAGCTCTCGGCGAGGGGGTCCGCGTCGAGAGGCGTCGTACCCGAGCAGGTCGAACAGCCGGATGGCGGCCGCCTTCGCGGCCGCGTCGTCACCCGCGAGGGGCGGTGCAGAGCGGTCGGGCGCGCCGGAGGGCCGGGCCGGCGCGGCCAGATGCTTGAAGTAGATGTTGTTGAACGCCTTGATGACATGGGCGTCCGGCAGACGCCGCTGGAGCAGTTCGCCGGTGGTGACCTCCTCCGTGTCCAGCTCGGCGATCCGGCCGTCACGCTCGGGGTAGTTGTGGGTGTCCAGCACGGCCTTGCCCGCCAGCGGCGCCACGGGCACCCGGAGATGGTGCTTCAGCGGGACGCTGACCACGACCCAGTCCCCGGCGGCGGCCGCCTCGTCGGGGGTCGCCGCCCGCGCCCGTGGTCCCGGCTCAGCCACCGGCTCCGCCAGGGTCTCGGGCCCCGTGAGCTGCTCAGCGCCACATCGATCCCGGCGGCGACGCCGGGCCTCGCCAGGGTGCCGCCGCTGTTTCCACTGCCGATCAGTCCAAGAGTGCTCATACGGATGCCGGCCCGATACAGGGGAGAGGTATTCCCTCCCGGGCCGGGAACCTCCGCTCAGCCCTCCGTCCCGTCCGCCCGGTGCAGCGCCAGCAGCGCCTGGTCGTCCTGGGGCGTGCCGCGGCTGTGCCGCCGTACATCGCGGATCAGCGTGTCCAGGATCTGCCCCGGCGAGGGCGCGCGGCCCTGGTCGGCCGCGCGGTGCTGGAGCAGCCGGGGCAGCCGCCGTACGGGATCGTAGAAGGTGCCCGCGCGGTCGCGGGCCTCGGTGATCCCGTCGGTGTAGCACAGCAGGGTCGAGCCCGGCGGGAACGGGAAGGTGTCGACGGGGGAGACCCAGGTCCCCAGCGTGGTCATGCCCAGGGGCGGGGCCTCCTGGGAGGGTTCGAGCAGGACGGCCGTGCCCCTGGCGTCCAGCAGCAGCGGCGGCGGATGGCCGCGGTTGACGATGCGTACGAGATCCAGACCGGGCGGGAACTCCGCGATCAGGGCGGTGGTGAAGCCCTCCTCCTGGTCGAGGTTTCCCCGGCGCTCCCCCTCGCGCAGCAGCGCCAGCTCCAGGGAGCCCACGAGACCGGTCAGATCGGGCGACTCGTCGGCGGCGTACCGGAAGGCACCGATGTCGACACAGACGGCCGCCACCGCGCCCAGCCCCTTGCCCCGGATATCACCGACCATCAGCCGGGTCCCGTGGGCGGTCTGCTGGACCACGTAGAGGTCGCCGCCGATCAGCGCCTCGTCCTCGGCGGGCACATAGCGGGCCGCGATCCGCAGCGGGCCCAGCCGGGAGGGCGGTGTGGGCAGTACGGCACGCTGCACCACCGCCGCGACCCGCTGGGCGCGCCGGGTCTCGCTGTCCTTGAGGTGCAGGGTGCGGTGGATGAGGACGGCCAGCGCGGTGACGGCCACGAGGGTCAGCTGGTTGGCGATCCCGCGCTGCCAGCCGAACGTGCCGTCCTCGTACGCGAGGAAGGCGTGCACCATGATCGCGCAGAGCCCCACCCCGATGATCGCCCTCGTCCGCATGAGGGGTGCGGCCGTCACCGGCGCGACGAACAGCAGTGGCGCGGACGACACCGCGGGGGGTGTCGTCAGATCGACCACGACCGCCAGCGCGATGACGGCGAAAGGGATGAAGGGTGCTCCACGCCGCCAGTTCACTGTTCCCAGCCTGCCCTGCCGTTCATCTCATCGCATCCGCTGCGCCGCTGGTGATATCCGGATATCAGCCGAAGTCACGGCCGTCCGATCACGCCCTGTTGAGCACCTTTATCAACAAGTGATCAAATGAAGGTTTGTTGTGCGTGCGCGTGGCCATAGTGTCGGCACGTGTGCACGATTTCCGCACATGAGTCGCACGGGGTGGAGGCGCGTCAGATCATGCAGGGCACCGTTGATGGGTTCACCTATGGAGCCGTCACCCCCGTGGCGGCTTATCTCATGGCATGCCTCGGCGCCGCGCTCGGGCTTCGCTGCACCACCAGGTCACTG
Source organism: Streptomyces sp. NPDC088554 (assembly GCF_044752945.1). NCBI lineage: Bacteria > Bacillati > Actinomycetota > Actinomycetes > Kitasatosporales > Streptomycetaceae > Streptomyces > Streptomyces sp. NPDC088554. Next base: position 76,368 of record NZ_JBIVMF010000025.1, read on the forward strand.
CGTACCGAGCAGTCCTGGAAGCCGGGATGGCTCGCGCTCGGCGCGACGTCCATCGGTTCGGGTATCTGGACGATGCACTTCATCGCCATGATGGGTTTCCAGGTGGTGGAGGCGCCGATCCGCTACGACGTACCGACGACCGTCCTCAGCCTGGTGGTCGCCATCGTCGTGGTCGGTGTCGGTGTCTTCGTCGTGGGCTACCGCGGAGCCACGCCCGTCACCCTGACGGCGGCGGGCGTGATCACCGGTCTCGGTGTCGCGGCCATGCACTACATCGGGATGGCGGGGATGCGGCTGCACGGCAGGATGGAGTACGACACCACCATCGTCGTCCTCTCCGTGGTGATCGCCATCGTCGCGGCCACGGCCGCGCTCTGGGCGGCCGTGTCGATCCACGGCTTCCTGGCGAGCCTGGGCGCCAGCCTGGTGATGGGGATCGCGGTGACCGGTATGCACTACACCGGGATGGCCTCGGTCAGCGTCCATCTCCAGGGCCTCACCGGCGTCACCGCGGAGGGCGGTTCACCCACGTCGATCATCTTCCCGATGCTGATCGGCCCCCTGGTCTTCCTGGTGCTGGCCGGTGTCGTGGTGATGTTCGACCCGCTGCTGGTGCTGGGCGAGGGCGAGTGGAGCGAGCAGGGCGGTGGCGGGCCCGTACGGAAGAACCCCCCGGTACGCCCCGTATGGCCGCCGACGTACGACGCCGCCGGGCGGCCGGAGCCCACCATGGCTCCGCCGCGGCGTCAGGGGCAGCGCCCGCAGCGCCGCGTCGGGCCGGGCTTCCGGGACTGGTAGGCCACGACCGGCGGTAACCACCGGTCCGCCCGGTGGCCTCCCCGACCGACGGTCCGGGTCGGGGAGGCCACCGCCGTACGAGCCTCAGCCGGTCTGCGCCTCCCAGTCGACGGTGAAGGTGAGCGGCCCGGCGAGCAGCCGGTACTCGGGCAGGACACCGGGGCCGCACGACGCGCTGCCGATGCCCTGCTGGGCGGCGTCGACCGTCAGCTGGATCCGGTCGCCCCGTACCAGATCGGTCGGGTGCGCCGCCGCGTCCAGCTCCTCACTGCTCCACGGGCGGGCGGCCAGGGAGAAGGGGACCGGGCCGCTGATCCGCAGACCGGCCGCGGACCCGGCGCCGGTGAGCCTGGCCCACCGCACGTCGGGACGGCTGCCGTTCTCCTGCGGGAAGAGGTACGGCGTCTGGAGAGCGTCCACCGAGGAGTCGAACCGGCCGATACGCACGGCCGCCCGGGTGTCCGGATACGCCTCGTGCGGACCGCCGCCGTACCAGCTGACCGTGTCCAGCTCCTTCGGTACGGATGCCCGCAGCCCGACACGCGGCAGCGGCAGGTCCCAGCCGCCCAGCGGCCGTACTTCGAGGGTCAGCCGCAGCACCCCCGGCCGGTCGGCCGGGGCCGTCCAGCGGTAGAGCGCCGACATGGCGGAGTCCGTCCCGGCGGCGGCCACCCGGGTGGCCACGGTCAGCCCCTCGCCGTCCGTCTCCACGGACAGGACCTTGTGTTCCAGCCGGTCCAGACCGGCGTCGCGCCACCTGACGGCGACCGCGCCCGTCTCGCCCCAGCCACGCAGATCGTTGTCGGTGGGCGCGCGCCACAGATCCAGCCGGGGCCCCTCCACGGACAGTGCCCCGAGCCGTACGAGACGCCCGGTGTACGCGTCGAAGACGCCCTCCCCCAGTGTGATCAGTGCCCCGTCCGCCACCGGGGCCACCCCGGGACCGGGGGCCACGGCGGGCTCGGGGGCCGTCAGCCGCTCCTGCGCCCAGGCCACCTCGTGACCGGCGTCCGCCCAGGGTTCGTCCTTGGCGAGCCGCGCGCTGACCGTCAGCCACCGCTCGCCGTCCGCGCCGGCCGCGACCGCGCCCTCCAGCGCCTCGGGCCAGGCCACGACCGTACTGCCGCCCGGCGCCACGGCGGGCACGGACAGCTCGCCCTCGGCGCGTACGATCCCCTCGTCCTCCAGCCGCCAGTGGAAACGCAGATACGAGGTGTCGGCGAAGTCCAGTCCGCTGCGCACCGAGACCCGGCGCGCGTGCGGATCGACGGTGATCGCCAACGGCTCGACGACCTTCTTGTACTCGATCAGCCCGGGGGAGGGGACACGGTCGGGGAAGACCAGCCCGTCGGCCACGAAGTTGCCGTCGTGGACGGTCTCGCCGAAGTCCCCGCCGTACGCGAAGAACTCCCGGCCGTCCGGGGTACGGCGGCGGATGCCGTGGTCGATCCACTCCCAGACGAACCCGCCCTGGAGCCGGGGGTGCTGCTCGAACAGCCGCTGGTACTCGCTCAGCCCGCCGGGGCCGTTGCCCATGGCGTGCGCGTACTCGCACAGGATGAACGGCAGCTCACGACGGTGCGCGTCCAGGGCCGGGTCCTTCGTCGGCTCCTCCGTGCCCCGGCCGATCCGGTCGGTCTCGTCGTGGTCGGTGTACATCCGGCTGTACACGTCGACGTAGCCGCAGTCCCAGTCGCCCTCGTAGTGGACGGGGCGCCCGGGGTCGCGGTCATGGGACCAGTCGGCCATGGCGCGCAGATTGTCGCCGGTGCCCGCCTCGTTGCCCAGCGACCACATGATGACGCTCGCGTGGTTCTTGTCGCGCTCGACCATCCGGCTCATCCGGTCGAGATAGGACGCGCGCCAGCGCGGGTCGGCGCTCGGGTTGTCCCGCCAGCCGGTGAGGTAGAAGCCGTGGGTCTCCAGATCGCACTCGTCGATCACCCACAGCCCCAGCTCGTCGCAGAGGTCGAGGAAGCGGGTGTCCGGCGGGTAGTGGCTGGTGCGCACCGCGTTGACGTTGTGCCGTTTCATCAGCTCGATGTCCCGGCGCATGGTGTCGGTGTCGAGGGTGCGGCCGGTGTCCGGGTCCCACTCGTGGCGGTTCACCCCGCGCAGCAGGACCGGGGTGCCGTTGACCTTCAGCAGACCGTCCTCGACGGCCACGGTACGGAAGCCGATCCGCAGCCGGACGCGCTCGCCCGCCGTGGCCAGCTCCGCGTCGTACAGCCGGGGCGTCTCGGCGGTCCACGGCTCGACGGGGACGCGCGCCTCCTGGCCGACAACGATGTCGAGACCGAGTTCGGCGACGGTGACCCGGCCCTCCGTGTCGGCCTCCACGCGCAGGACGCCCTCACCGGTACGGGGGTCGTAGCCCGCGTGGACGAAGACGTCGCCCGCGCTCTGCGGTGGCCGGTGCAGCAGGGAGACGGAGCGGAAGATCCCGGAGAGCCACCACATGTCCTGGTCTTCCAGGTAGCTGCCCGCCGACCACTGGTGGACCCGGACGGCCAGGACGTTACGGCCCGGCCCGAGCGCCTCGGTGACATCGAACTCGGTGGGCAGCCGGCTGCCCTTGCCGTTGCCGAGGAGAACACCGTTCAGATGGACGGAGAAGGCCGAGTCGACGCCCTCGAAGCGCAGCACGGCGCGCCCCTGCGCGGGCCATGTCCCGGGCAGCGAGAACTCCCGCCGGTACTCACCCGTGGGGTTGGCGTCGGGCACTCGCGGCGGGTCCACCGGGAACGGGAACGTCAGGTTGGTGTAGGCCGGGGAACCGAAGCGCGGGCCGTTCGCGATGTCCCGCATCTGCCAGCTCGACGGTACGGGGAGCAGTTCCCACCCCGAGTCGTCGTGGTCCGGCGACTCGAAGCCGGGGGTCAGATCGCGCGCACCGGAGGCGAGCCGGAAACGCCAGTCGCCGTCCAGATCGAGAACCATGGCATCCGACGTGTACCGGGCCCGAGGGGCGAGCCGCCCCTGCCCCGGGTCGTAGCTTTCGACATGCTCAAGGGAGGCGTGGTCGAGACGGTCGCTGGACACGGATGGAATATCCCTTCACGGGCGGACAAGGCGAACAAGATCGTACAGATGACGTTTTCCTTGCAGCGTAGGTGACGCCGCCCGATCCCGTCGCCCCCCTCGGGCAGGGAAAATAATCACGTCGACGCACGGGCGCGACCTGCTGTTACCTCGTGCCACGTCGCCTCTCGCGGGCCCAGGTGCTTAGCGTGGAGACCGGTTGCCGTCATGTACCCGAGCCGGAGGCGGTCTCTCTTGCCCCAGCGTCCCCTGGCGTTGTTCGCCATGCGTGCCGAGAACCCGCCGAGGCTCTTTCCGCCCGGCGCCCTGGCCAGGCTCCGTGCCTCGGTCGACATCGATCTGGCTCTGGTGGCCGAGGACTTCCGGGACCCCCGGGTGCGCGACGCGCTCGCCGGGGCCGAGATCCTCATCACCGGCTGGGGGAGCCCGCCCGTCGACGAGGCCGCGCTGAGGGCGGCGCCCCGGCTGCGGGCCGTGCTGCACGCCGCCGGGTCGGTGAAGAGCCTGCTCACCCCCGGCTGCTGGGAGCGGGGGCTGCTCGTCTCCTCGGCCGCCGACGCCAACGCGCTGCCGGTCGCCGAGTACACCCTCGGCATGATCATGCTGGCGGGCAAGAACCTCTTCGCCGCCCGCGACGGCTACCGCGCCGCCCGCACCTTCGCCCCCGCCGAAATCATCCCGGACATCGGCAACTTCGGCCGCCGTATCGGTGTGGTCGGCGCCTCCCGGATCGGCCGCCGGCTCATCGAGCTGCTGCGCCCCTTCGACTTCCGGGTCTCCCTCGCCGACCCGTACGTGGACGCCGCCGGGGCCGCCGCGCTGGGGGTCACCCTGAGGGACCTCGACGACCTGCTGCGGACCAGCGACATCGTCACGGTCCACGCCCCGGCCACCCCGGAGACGTACAAGCTCATCGGCCGCCGCGAACTCGCGCTGCTGGGCGACGGCACGGTCCTCGTCAACACCGCGCGCGGCAGCCTGGTCGACACCCCGGCGCTCGTCGCGGAGCTGCGGACCGGACGCGTCAGCGCCGTACTCGATGTCACGGACCCCGAGCCGCTGCCCCCGGACTCCCCGCTCTTCGACCTGCCCAACGCCTTCCTCACCCCGCACCTCGCCGGATCGCAGGGCAACGAACTGCGCCGCCTCGGCCTGTGTGTCGTCGACGAGGTGGAGCGGCTGCTGCGCGGGGTGCCGCTGGCCCACCGTGTCGACCGCGCCGAACTGGAGCGCGCGGCGTGACCGGCCGCGCCCCCGGCACACCGGCTTCCCCCGTACGGTACCTGTTAGGTACCGTACGGGTATGCCATCACTCAACATCAGTTTCACCGAGGACGAGCTGGAGGCGGTCCGCGCGGCGGCGGCCGCCGAGGGCAAGTCGCTCAAGCAGTACGTGCACGATCTGCCCCTGCGCGAACAGCAGCGGCTCCAGTTCGTCCGCTACGCGGTGGCCTGGGGCGAGCAGCACCGCGGCGAGTTCGACGAGGCGTTCGCCGACGAGATCCCACCCGCCCCCCACGGCAGGCGACAGGTGGAAGCCGCCTGATGCCCGTGCTGTACATCGACGTGGCCTGGCTCCTGGACGTACAGGAACAGGCGGTTCCGGAAGACGTGTCCGTGGCGGACTACTCGGCGCTCGTCGCCGCCGTCGCCCGCCACAAGACCCGTATCCCGCGCCCCGCCACCAGCGAGCCCGATGTCTCCTGGCGCGCCGCGGCCCTCATCCACACCCTGGTGCGCCTGGAGCCGCTGCCGTACCGCAACAGCCTGTTCGCCTGTCAGGTGGCCGCCGCGTACATGCACGCGTCCGGGGAGGGCATCGACCCGCCGTACGGAGCCCTGGTGGAGCTGGTGCGGGCCATCCGGTCCGGCAAGGCCAGTGTCTACCAGGCCGCGGACCGGATACGCGGCTGGCGCATCTGACCCCGGTCCACGACACACTTCCGAGGAGGCCCGTTCACTTCACCTTGTCGACGAACTCGGTGGTGTACGTCTTGCTCAGATCCACCGTGGCGTTCTGGAGGTTCGGGTTGAACGCCTTGAGGACGCGCTCGACGGTCTCCGGGCCGTCCTCGGGCATCACACCGTCTGTCGTGAACATCGGCAGTGTGCTTCTGATCGCCTGCGCGTACAGCCCCTCGCCGCCCTGCGCGTAGTCGGCCGGCATCTTCGCGGCGATCTCCTGCGGAGTGTGCGCGGCCATCCACCGGAGTGTCTTCACGAAGGCGTTGGCGAGCTTCTGCACCGTCTCCTTGTTGCCGTTCACCCAGTCGGTGTTCATATAGAGACTGGAGGAGGGGTACGGGCCGCCGAGCGCCTCTTTCGAACCCTCGGGCGTCCGCATGTCGATCAGGACCTTGCCGAGTTTCTTGTCCAGGATCTGGGTGACCGTCGGATCGGTGGTCATACCGCCCTGGATGGAGTTCTGCTGGAGCGCGGAGATGAAGGTCTGGCCCGCGCCGACCGCCACGGTGCTGAACTCGTCGGTCTTCACACCGTTCTTGACCGCGAGGTACTTGGTGAGGAAGTCGGTGGACGAGCCGAGCCCGGTGACACCGAGCTGCTTGCCCTTGAAGTCCTTCGCGGAGGTGATGTCGGCCGCCGCCTTGTTGGAGACGACCTCGACCTCGCCGGACGCGTGCGAGAACTGCACCACCGACTCCACCTGCTTGCCCTTGACCTGGAGATCGAGGGTGTGGTCGTAGAAACCCACGACCCCTTGGACATCGCCCGAGACGAGCGAGGTGGTGGCCTGCACTCCGGCGGGCTCGGTGAGCAGCTGCACCTGGACGCCCTCGTCCTCGAAGTGGCCGAGCTTCTGGGTGAGCATCGCGGGCAGATAGATGACCTTGTCGAGACCGCCCACCATGATCTTGACCGTGCCGCCGGAGCCCGAGGCGGCGGAGTCCCCGCCGCAGGCGGTCAGGGTGGCGAGGGCGAGCACCGCGGAGACCGCCGCCGCCGGGATTCTGAGCTGACTGCGCATGTCATGTCCTTGTGACTCGGGGCTGATTCGGGGTGATCCAGGTGAACCGGGGCTGAACCGGGGCTGATTCATCGGGAGGAGCGGAAGGGGCGGCGGATCAGCGGTCGGTACCGGCCTCGGCAGGCTTCCAGCGGAAGAGGCGTTTCTCCAGGAAGGTCAGCACGGCCTCGGCCAGCAGGGCGACCACCGCGAGGATCACCATCGCCGCGTACACACCGGCCGCGTTGAAGGTGCCCTGCGAGGCCGAGACCAGCAGCCCGATGCCCTTCGTCGCGCCGATGTACTCGCCGACGATCGCGCCGATCAGGGCGAAACCGAAGCTGACATGGAGACTGGTGAAGATCCACGAGGTGGCGGAGGGGATCACGACCTGGAGGGTGACCTGCCGGTTGGTCGCACCGAGGATCCGGGCGTTGGCCACCAGATCGCGGTCGACCTCCCGCGCTCCCTGGAAGGCGTTGAAGAAGACCGGGAAGAACACCAGCACCACCGCGGAGGCGACCTTCGAGGCCGGTCCGAGACCGAACCAGATGAGGAAGATCGGCGCGAGTACGATCCGGGGCAGCGCGTTGAGCACCTTGATGTACGGGCCGAGCACATCGGCCAGGAAACGGACCCGGCCGAGCGCGATCCCCAGCACCACACCGGCGGTCACACCGATGACCCAGCCGAGCAGCGCCTCGTACAGCGTGTACCAGATCTGCTCCCACAACGAGCCCTGTGGAGTGCCGTGCAGCGCCCACTGGGTGATCTGGTCCCAGATCTTCGACGGCATCGAGAAGTTGAAAGGATCGATCACGGCGGTCCTGGCGAGCCACTCCCACATCCCGATCAGCGCGATGAGCAGCAGCACCCGGGTGCCGTAGACCATGAACTGGCGGTTGCGGGCGGCGCGCGCCCTGGCCTGCGTACGTTCGCCACCGCCCGGTGGGCCAGGGGCGGGAGCGGTCTTGACGGTGGTGGCCGTGGCGGTGACGGTCTCAGGCGGCATCGGCCGCACCCCTCTCGCGGGTGATGCGGACCTCTTCGCCGAGCGAGGACCAGATCTCCCGGTAGATCTCGATGAACCGTGGTTCGAGCCGCACCGACTCCACCTTGCGGGGGCGCGGCAGGTCGATGGTGAAGACCTCCTTGACGGTCGCCGGGCCGGCCGTCATGACCACGACCTTGTCGGCGAGGGCGATCGACTCCTCCAGGTCATGGGTGACGAAGACCACCGAGGCACCCGTGCCCGCCCACAGATCCAGGAGTTCGTCCGACATCAGGGCCCGGGTCTGTACGTCGAGCGCCGAGAACGGCTCGTCCATCAGCAGGAGTTCGGGATCGTTGACAAAGGTCGCCGCGAGCGCGACACGCTTGCGCTGGCCGCCCGACAGCTGGTGCGGATAGCGGTCCTCGAAGGAGGAGAGACCGACCCGGGCCAGCCATTCGCGGGCCCGCTCCCGTGCCTCGGCCTTCGGCACCCCGCGGAACCGGGGACCGGCCATCACATTGGACAGCACGGTGCGCCAGGGGAAGACCGCGTCCTGCTGGAAGACGAAACCGATCTTGTCGCCGATGCCGACGACCGGTACGCCGCCCACCAGCACCTCGCCCTCGGTGGGCTCCTCCAGACCGCTGATCAGGGTCAGGGTGGTCGACTTGCCGCATCCGGTGGGGCCGACCACCGCGACGAACTCGCCGCGCTCGACGGTCAGATCGAGATCCCTGACCGCGGTGTGAAGGGTCCCCGACGGAGTCCGGAACGACTTGCTCGTACCCCGTAGCTCGATGGCGGGGCTCGGTTGGCTGCTCATGGCCCCGGAGGCTAGGAGTGATCCGGGCCACAGCGGCAGCCTTGTGGGCGCAACCCGTCTTTCTGCGCGCAAACCCCGTTCTGCCCATTGTGCTCACGCCGGAACGGCAAAAGCGGCGCAAGGGGCTGGGCAGCGGAGCCCTTTCGGCTTACGTTGCGTTCACAACGACGTAAACCGGAGAGAGTCGTTGCAACAGCAACACCGGGGCGCCAGGGAGCCGGGGCGCCGGAAGAGCCGGCCCGCGCGGGCGGGGGAGAGGAGAGCCACCATGATCGATGTCCTTGTCGTGGACGACGACTTCCGCGTCGCCGAGATCAATGCCGCGTACGTGTCCCAGGTGCCCGGCTTCCGGGTCACGGCCCGCGCCCACACCGCCGCGCAGGCGCTGGCCGCACTGGAGCGCGGCCATGTCGACCTGGTGCTGCTCGACCACTATCTGCCCGACGAGACGGGGCTGACCCTGGTGCGGCGGATGCGCCAGCTCGGTCACCACGCCGACGTGATCATGGTGACGGCGGCGCGCGATGTGGCCACTGTACAGGCCGCGATGCGGTACGGCGCGCTCCAGTACCTCGTCAAGCCGTTCAGCTTCTCCGGGCTGTGCGCGAAACTCGACGGCTACACCGCGCTGCGCCGTACCCTCGACCGCGTCGGCGGCCGGGGCGAGGCGGGCCAGGACCAGGTGGACCGTATCTTCAGCGCCTTCCGGATCGCGGACGCCCCACGCTCCGCACTCCCCAAGGGCCACTCCGCCGCGACGGCCGGCCTCATCCGCCGGGTGCTGGGCGAGTCGGGCCGGCCGCTCTCCGCCCACGAGGTGGCCGAGCGTACCGGGGTCAGCCGCTCCACGGCCCAGCGCTACCTCAAGTACCTGGAGCGCACCGGGCACATCGGCCTCACCCTGAAGTACGGCGACACGGGCCGCCCGGAGCACCTCTACGCGTGGGCGGTGCCGCGCTGACCCCTCCCCGGACCGGTACGCGGGGTCCGGGGAGGGGCGTACCGCGGTCGCTGCTGCGTCAGTTGACGAAGACGGACGGGCTCCCGGACTGGCTGGTGTCCTGGACCGGGGCGTACTTCGCCGAGAAGTAGCTGCTGGACGGGCAGGTGAGGGGGCCCGTGGACTTGGTGAACAGCTGGTTGGCGAAGGTGATGGAATTATCGGTGTTGGAGGTCGTGCCGCTCAGTCCCGCCGAGGTGTAGCCGCAGACCATCACACCGAGAATGGTGTTGAGCGTGACCGTCGTACGGATGGGGCCGGCGGTCCCCGCCGTCACATCGAGGGTCCCCGCGGAGGCGGCCGTCGCGACATAGGGCAGATTGCCGAGGATGATGCTCTGCACCCCGGTGGTGCCGAAGATGTTGCTGGAGCAGCCGCCGAAGGTGTGTGCCGTGACGGACTCGGTGGCGGCGCCGGGGGCGGTCGGATTGGCCGTGACGGCGGCGGTGAACTGCGAGGCGGTGCAGGTGATTCCGGTGGTTCCGCCGACGGCGGTGCGGATCGCCACCGTGGTGCCGGAGCTGAGCGACGAGGTCAGTACGTCGCCGACCGCGACCGCGGGACCGGTCGCGCTGCCGTAGGTGAGGACGTTGCCGGCCTGGGCGGCGCTGCCTGCGGCGGACGCCGAGGTGGCGGTGAGCAGAGCGGCGACGGCGGTGAGGCCGGCGGCGGCGAGGAGTGTGCGTCGAGCACCCATGCGAAGTCCCTTTCGCGAGCGGAGGGTTGAGCGGTGGCGGGGTGAGGCGTGCGGGGTGGGGGCAGGGTGGGGCGGGACCCGGCGGAGCGGCTCGGCCGCGCGGGTCGTCGGGGGCGGAGTGTGACCGGCGTTCCCGTCCGCTGCCCCCGCGCGGGCGCTTTCGCCTCGGCGGTGGAGCGGGAGGACGGTACGGGGAAACGGGCGGGTGAGCGGGTAGGGAACGGGGCCGGCGCCATGGCCCCGCCCCGCGGCGCGGACAGCGCGGTACGGAAGGAAACCCAAGAGCGTTGTAGACCTGCGCGGTGGGCGGAGTCAAGGGTTCAAGAGCGAAGTCCCCAAGGAAAGTTACCCGCGGTACCCGGACGTCAGAGGGGCTGTCGGGGTTAGCAACGCGCTGGTGGCGCGGCCGATCGGGGTACCTCGGACGTCCCTGCCTGCAGCGCCGCACACATGAGCAACACCCAATTTTCACAAGGTGGTTGACCGTGCTGGTACCTGAGAGTAACTTAACCGCGACTCCCGTGGCAGCGCCGTAGCACACCGTCGAAACCCTTCGGCGCCGGGAGCCGTCCGCGCCAGGACATCGCCGCGCACGCTCGCTTTGGTCACCACACCTTCAGGAGCAGCTCATGGCCACGTCCGAAGTCACCGGCGGTGAAACACCCGCGAGAGCCGAACCACGGGGAAGAGTACGACTGCGCAGGGCCGCCCTCATGGGGGCGCCCGCCTTCGCCGCGGCCGCCGCCCTGGTGGTCCTCACGGCGCAGGGCGCCATCGCCGCTCAGTTCGCCATCTCCGGCATGCCCTTCACCGTCACCGCCGAGCGGATGGTGGGCGACGGGTTCGCACAGTTCGGAGCCCTCGACAACATGGCGCCGGACAGCCCCAACGCGGGCGACACCGGCGGGCAGGTCCTGGTGGTGGTCTCCGCCATCAAGAAAGCCGAGCTGACCAAGCTCTGCCAGAGTGTTGAGCTCGGCGGGACCTTCCTGCACATCACGGCCGGGAACAAGGGCACCCCCGTGACCGCGACTGATCTGACCACCGATTCCACTGTGCTCTCCGGTGACACCGCCGACTTCGACAACATCGAGATCGGCGGGGATGCCAGCACCTTCGACAAGGGCAGCGCCAGGGGCGGGCTGGGTGTCTTCGGGCAGCAGGCCGACACCGTCACCATCACCAACCTGCGGCAGACGAACTGGGCCACCACGGCGGTCAGGTTCAGGCTGCCCAACCTCCACCTCAAATTCAGCTCGAAGGGCTGCTGAGCGTGGACTCCGCCGCGCCGGGCCCGCTGTCCGGGACAGCCGTCCCGGACAGCGGGCGCCGCCCGCCGAGGGCCTTCGCCCGCTGGCGCAGGGCCCGGCCCTTCTGGGGCGGACTGCTGCTGTTGCTCGGCGGGGGCGAGATCCTGCTCACCGAGCGGGCTTCTGTCTCGGTCGTGCTGCATGCGGGTGCGGGCGGTATCGCCGCGTATCTGCTGCCGCTGGTCATGGCTGTGTGCGGGCTGCTGATCCTCACCAACCCCGGGCAGCGGTTGTTCTACTCGGTCATCGGGGTGCTGGTTTCACTCGGTACCTGGGTGACCTCCAACCTGGGCGGCTTCTTCGTCGGGCTGCTCCTTGGTGTCATCGGTAGTTCCCTGGCCTTCGGGTGGCTGCCCGACCAGGAGCCGCGCGTGTGGCGCCGCGGGTCCGCCGAGGTGCGGGAGCGTGCGGAGTCCTGAGCGTTCCGCTCTTTCCGTACCGGCATCGCGAGCAGTCACGTCACCGCTGTCAGCAGGAGGAACCGGACGCCGGACAGCCCATGGGGGCGGTCCGGCGTTTCGTATGTCCGGGCCCTTGTGTCGAAGCGCTTCGATCCGACTGTGGACAGGTCACGGACGGGCCGATTACTCTCGGGGGCCTGTGAGTCGAAGCGCTTCACTTCACACGGTCCGCCTTGGAGATCCGCATGGTCACCCTCGCTGATGTAGCTCAGCATGCAGGAGTCTCCGCCAGCACGGTGAGTTATGTCCTCAGTGGTAAGCGGTCCATCTCCGTGGCCACCCGTGAACGGGTCGAGCGCAGTATCGAGCAGCTCGGCTATCACCCCAACGCCGGAGCCCGCGCGCTGGCCAGCAGCCGGTCCAACATCATCGCCCTCATGGTGCCGCTCCGTACCGATATGTATGTGCCGGTCATGATGGAGATCGCCATCGCCGTCGCCACCACCGCCCGCGCTTTCGGGTATGACGTTCTGCTGCTCACCGGCGAGGAGGGGCCGGCCGCGGTCCGCCGTATCGAGGGCAGTGCCCTGGCCGACGCGATGATCCTGATGGACGTGGAGCTGCACGACGACCGGCTGCCGCTGCTGCGCGCGGCGAACCGTCCGGCGGTCCTCATCGGACTGCCCGCCGACGCCACCGGACTCAGCTGCGTCGACCTCGACTTCGCCGCGGCCGGCGCCCTGTGCGCGGAGCATCTGGCCGGACTCGGACACCGGGAGATCGCCGTGATCGGCGAGGCCCCCGGGGTCTACGAACGCCTCACCGGGTTCGCCGAACGCACCCTGGGCGGGCTGCGCGAGCGCAGTGGGGAGCTGGGCATCCGGCTGCTGCACCGCCCCTGTGAGGGCAGTTACGCGGCGGTCTCCGCCACCGTCGGCCGGATCTTCGACGAACGCCCCGGCACCACCGCCTTCGTCGTTCAGAACGAGGCCGCCACCGATCCGCTGCTCGCCCTGCTCCGCCAGCACCGCAGAGCCGTTCCCGAGGACATCTCCGTCGTCGCGATCTGTCCCGACCAGGTCGCCGTCCAGGCTCAGGTCCCGCTCACCTCCGTGGCCGTCCCCGCGCAGGAGATGGGCCGCCGCGCGGTCGAGCAGGTGGTCGCCAAACTCGCCGGGAACGGTACGGGCGAGGTGGTTCTGATCCGTCCGGAGCTGACCGTCCGGGAGAGCGCGGGCCCCCGGGCCGTTCTCGGGGACCCGCGCTGATCCGGTCGTACGCGATCAACTCCCCGAGACGGAGAAGCTGTTCGTCGTGAAGTCCAGACCGCCGGGGGACGAGGTGACCTCGTACCCGAACTGCACGTCGCCGATGGTCACATTGCCCCACCAGCCCTTGGTGTCCTTGACCCATTTCAGGATCGGCAGGATGTCGACCGTTCCCGAGGTGGAGTTCGAGGTGCGCAGGAAGGAGAAGACCTCGTTGCTGCCGTTGTTCCCCTTGTAGACGGTCCAGGTGTGCCCGCCGAGTGTCAGGGTCCCCTGCGAGGTGCCGAGCGGACTGACCGCGCCCCGGTAGTTGACCCAGAGCATGATCTCGTAGTCGTGGTTGCTGTCCCAGATGTCGTACGACGTGTTGTAGGCGCCCGACGACGGGACGGTGACGTTGTAGCCGCTCCTGAGCGAGGACAGCGTGGTGAGCGGCTTGTTGATGATCTTCTTGGCGTTCGGGTACGACTTGATGCCGCCGGTGTTCGGGTGGCTGGCCCAAACCCCCCAGTTCGACGAAGAGTTGGCCCAGATGGACTGGGGGCCCGCGCCCGCACCCCAGATGTTGTTGTAGAGGGTGTAGCCGTCGGAGGTGGTGTAGTTGCCCCACTGGTCGGACGAGGACCAGATGGCGGCCTGCGCGGGCGCCGCGGCGAAGCCGACCAGCGCGGCGAACGCGACGACGGGGGCGAGGAGCAGCTTGCCCGGTATGCGGAGTTTCATGGTGTCCCTTCCATGAGGGGTGGGGGGAAGTGCGGAAACAGGTGTACCACAGGCGTGGTGCGCTGCCTGTTCCGCGGTGTCGGGGTCGGTGTTACGGCGTGATGGGCGTGGCCTCCCGCAGGACGGCCACACCGTGGCGCTCCAGCTCGACCGAGCCCTCCACGGGCCGGTCGCCGAGCACCTCGTGATGGCGGCCGGCGACCGGCACGGTGAGAGCTTTCCCGCCGTGGTTCAGCAGGAAGAGCAACTCGCCGCGGCGCACCGCCTCCACCCCGGCGGGCAGCCCCTCCAGCGTGGGCCGGACACCCGCGCCGTCCGCCACCCGCGCCAACAGCCCCCGCAGGGCCTCGGGTTCGGGAAGCGTCGAGACGTACCAGGCCCGGCCCTCGCGTACGACGGCGGGGAGCCCGGCCAGCTCGCCACTGCGGTACGAGGTGACGCTCTCGCCGGTCGAGAGCTCCAGCTCCTCCGACCACAACGAGGCGCGGAAGCCGTCGCACTCCACGGTCTCGTCCGGGTCGAGCGGCCACCACTCGTGGACCGTCCGGATCCCGAACAGTTCGCGCAGCCGTCCGTCCATCCCGCCCGCCCGCACCCGGTCGTCCTCGTCGGCGACGCCCGTCAGGAACCCGGACACCAGGGTGCCCCCGCCCCTGACGTACGCGACCAGATGGTCGATCGCGGCGTCGCCGAGCAGATACAGATGCGGGACGACCACCATCCGGTACGCGCTCAGATCGTGGCCGGGCCGGGCGAAGCCGGTGGGCAGGTTCGACTCCCACAGGGCGCGGTGCCAGGCGCGTACGATCTCGGCGTAATCCAGACACGACGAGAGCCGGCCGTCCTGCTGGTCCGCCCACCAGGAGTCCCAGTCGTGCAGAACGGCGACCTCGTCCCGTACCCGACCCCCTGCCACATACGGTCCCAGTAGGGCGAGATCGGCGCCGATCCGCTTGATCTCCTGGAAGATACGGCCCTGTTCGCCCGCGTGGTTGAGCATCCCCGAGTGGAACTTCTCCGCGCCCTGGCGGGACTGGCGCCACTGGAAGTAGCAGATGGCGTCGGCGCCGTGGGCCACGGACTGGAGGGACCAGAGACGGTTCAGACCACGAGGCTTGGGGTGGTTGACCCCACGCCAGTTGACCGGCCCCGCGGCCTGCTCCATCAGCACCCACGGCCCGCCCGCCTGGGAACGGGTCATGTCGCCGATCATCGCGTTGTACTGGCCGCCGTGCTCGTCACGCGGGTCCGGATAGATGTCGACCGAGACGACGTCCTCCTCCTCGGCCCACCGCCAGGCGTCCTGCCCCGACCACAACGGCATGAAATTGCTGGTCACCGGGGTGTGCGGAGTGTGCCGCCGGACGATATCGCGCTCGGCGGTGTAACACTCCAGCAGCGCGTCCGAGGTGAACCGGCGGAAGTCGAGCACCTGCCCCGGATTCCTCATGTACTGCGCGCGCCGGGGCGGGATGATCTCCTCCCAGGAGTCGTAGCGCTGACTCCAGAAGGCCGTGCCCCAGGACTCGTTGAGCGCGTCGAGGCTTCCGTGCCGGGCACGCAGCCAGCGGCGGAAGTGGCGGCCGGTCTCGTCGCACCAGCAGTGTGTGCAGTACTCGTTGTTGATGTGCCACATGCGCAGGGCCGGATGGCCGCCGTACCGCAGCGCCAGATCCTCGGTGAGGGCCGCCGCGTAGGTGCGGTAGACGGGCGAGCTGGGGCAGAACTGCTGCCGCGAACCCCACCACACGGTCCGGCCGTCCTCGTCGCGCGGCAGCGTCTCGGGGTGGCGCGCGCCCATCCACGGCGGGGGAGAGGCAGTCGGGGTGGCCAGCACCACACCGATCCCGGTGGTCTCCATGAGATCCATCAGCCGGTCGAGCCAGCCGAAGTCCCTTGCTCCCGGCCGAGGTTCGAGCTTCGACCAGGAGAACACCCCCAGGGTCACGGAGTTGACCCCGGCCGCCTTCATCAGCGCCACGTCCTCGGACCAGATCTCCTGCGGCCACTGCTCGGGGTTGTAGTCGCCGCCGAAGAGCAGCCGGCCGCGCGTCGAGTCGTTCAGGGAGGGCATCAGAGGGGATCTCCGTACTGGATTCCACGGCCGTTGGTACCGAGGTAGACCCGGCCGTACACCCGGGGATCGCCGGTGATCGTCTCACCGGTCCAGCCCCACTGATGGGCGTCGTCGTTGATCCGTGTCCAGCTCGCGCCGGTGTCGTCCGAGCGGTACACACCGACGAAGTTCTCGGTCGCGCCGGTCTGGAACACCGCCGGGTACGCGGCCCCCGGGGCCGCCCTCCCGAAACCCAGCGCGTAACTGCCCCAGCAACTGGTCAGCTTGGTGAAGGACGTACCGCCGTCGGTCGACCGGTACAGGCCGTTCCACTTGGCCGAGAGCCAGAGGTCACCGGTGCGCCCCGGCGCCGCCGCGATCCGGAACTGGACGTCCCCGGCCGGCAGCGAGCCCGCGCCCCGCACGAAGGTCGCGCCCGCGTCGGTGGACCGGAACACCGTGCCCCCGTCCGTGTCGTACACATAGAAGCGCCGGGGGTCCACGGGGTCGGCGACCGGTGTGCCGCCCCGGGGGAAGGTGGTCACCTCGCTCCAGGTCGCACCGCCGTCCGTGGAGCGGAAACCGGGGTGCTTCGTCCCGTCCCAGTGGACGAACGACCACAACAGGGTCGCGCCGTCCGCGCTCACCGCGATCGGCCCCGGCGCGCTGGAGGCGATCGACGGCTGCCCGGCGAAGGGCCGCCAGCTCTGGCCGCCGTCCGTCGAAGAGGCGCCGTTGCCCTGGTCGCCCCAGCCCGCGCGTACCACATACGCGGGTTTGAGCGCGGCGACGGCCAGCCCGGTCGCCGAGCCGAAGACCGGGTTCACGGCCATGCCCCGGGACGGGGAGACCGTCAGCGACTCGTGGTACATCACCCCGATGTCGCCCAGCCCGCTGAGCAGTTGGGCACCGGAGGGCGGCGCGATGAGCTGGCGTACCGCCGACTCCTCCAGACCCCGGATCTGCGGCGCCCAGCGCACCAGGTCACGCGTCCCGAAGAGGGTCGCGCCGGTCCCGTACACCAGATGCTTCGAGTCGAACGGGTCGAGCGCCACGGCCTGGATCCACCAGCCGAACTTGGGGGTGGCGCCCCAGTTCAGGAACGGTGTCTCGCGTACGTCGAGGGTGGCGGTGTCCTTCAGCGAGGTCCAGTGGGCGCCGCCGTCGGTCGACCGGTAGAGCGTGTCGACCGGACCCCAGCGGTTGTTGGTGGAGACCACGACGGTGCCGGTGACCCGCGCGTCGACGGCCACACCGCCGTAGCCGAAGGTGTCACCGCCCGAGGGCTTCACCGGGGTCACATCGCTCCAGACCCCGGTGGCGACGGCGAGCCGGCGCACCGAGCCGTCGGTCTGGTTGTTGGGACCCGGTGTGTTGGCGTACGTGAGGTACAGCGCCTGCGCGCCCGCGTCGTAGGCCGCCCGGACCGGCACCTGCGCCGACGCGCCGGACGGCTGGCCGGGCACCGCCTGCCAGCTGACCCCGTCGGTCGTACGGTAGAGCGCGCTGCCGCCGTCGCCCCACCCCGCGTACACCGCGCGCCCGGCGGCCACCAGGAACGTGATGCCCTGCCCGGAGGGGTTCGGTGTGGCCGGGAAGGAGACCCGTGCCCAGCTCGCGCCCCGGTCCGTGGAGCGGAGCAGTCCGCCCTGCCGGGTCCCCAGGAACAGGATGTCGCTGTTCAGCGGGGACACCAGCAGCCGTTCGCCGGTCCCGCGCCCGTCCTCGTTGGCCCCGAGCTTCACGGGCAGATCGGTACGGCTCCAGGTGGCCCCCCGGTCCGACGAGCGCAGCACGGCGCCGTTGCCCGCCCAGGACTGGGTGTAGGCGCCGAGCGCCAGATACAGCCGGTCGGGCTGGTTCGGGTCGACGGCGAGGGCCTCGACCCCGAGCAGGTTGTAGTCGTCCCAGCCGAGATGGTCGGTGAGCGCCACCCACCGCTGGGCCGCGTCGTCCCACCGGTAGGCGCCGCCGATATCGGTGCGGGCGTAGGCCAGTCCCCGTACCGTCGGGTGGAACAGCACACCGGTGATGAACCCGGTGCCGCCGATGGCGGCGGTACGCCAGTTGTACGGCTGCGCCGCGGTGGTGCCCGTGGCCTTCGGCCGGGGCGCGGCGAGCGCGGGGGTGCCGGCCGGGGTGAGCGCGGCGGCGGCCGCGGCGGTCGTGGCGAGAACGGTACGTCTGCTGGGTCCGGTTGCGGGATCGGACATGACGTCACCTTCCGGTGGGGGGATGGGGGGCGCGGGCCCGGCGTCTCAGCCCTTGACGGCGCCGGTGAGCATGCCCTTCTTGAAGTGTTTCTGGACGAACGGGGACAGCACGGCGACCGGTACGAGCGCCATCACCATCACCGCCATCTGCACGGACAGCTGGGAGAGCCGGCCCGTCTTGATCGCCTGGCCCATGCCGACGGGCGGCTCCTGCTTCTGGACCAGCTGGATCATGATGTTCTGGAGCGGCATCATGTCCTGGTCGCTCAGATAGATGGACGCGTTGAACCACGCGCTCCAGTACCCGACCGCGTAGAAGAGTGTGATCACCGCGATCACCGCACGCGACAGCGGCAGCACGATCGTCCACAGGATGCGCAGATCACCGGCGCCGTCGATCCGCGCGCTGTCGGTGAGTTCCGGCGAGATCCCCATGAAGAAGCCGCGCAACACCAGGATGTTGAAGACACTGACCGCGCTCGGCAGGATCAGCGCGAGATAGGTGTCGGTCAGCCCGAGGGTCTGCACCAGCAGATAGGTGGGGATCAGCCCGGCGCCGAAGAACATGGTGGCGAGCAGTGTCATCAGCATCCAGCGGTGCCCGAGCGATCCGGAGCGGGAGAGCCCGTACGCGCCGAGCACCGACACCGTCATCGAGAAGGCCGTACCGGCCAGGGTGACCCCCACACTGATCAGCGCGGCGCGGGTGACCTGGCCGCCGCTGAGGAGTTCCTGGTACGCGATGAAGGTGATCCCCCGGGGGACCAGTACCAGCCCGCCCGCCTCGTTGACGGTCTGCTTGGTGGAGAGGCTGGTGACGATCACGATCCACAGCGGGAAGAGGACCGCCAGACAGGCGGCGGCCAGCACGACCGCCTTGCCGGCGAGCCCGGCCCGGCCGGGCGGCTCCTCCCAGACGGGCCGGTCGGGCGCCGCCCACCGGCGGCCCGCCCGGGGCGGTGCGCCGGTCTTTCGTACCGGGGGAGTGGTCAGGGTGCTCACTTCTTGTACACCCCCTGCTCGCCCATCAGATGGGCGATCTTGTTGGCCGCGAGGACCAGCCCGAGGCTGACCACGCCCTTGACGATGCCGGCGGCGGCCGCGTAACCGAAGTCCTGGTTGCGCACACCGTTCCACCACACATAGGTGTCGAGGACCTCGGCGGCGCCCGGTCCCACCGCGTCGCGTTGCAGCAGGATCTGCTCGAAGCCGACGGTGAGCGCGTCACCCACCCGCAGCACCAGCAGCAGGGCGATCACCGGCCGCAGCGCGGGCAGTGTGACATGCCACATCCGGCGCCGGCGGCCCGCGCCGTCCATCGCGGCGGCCTCGTACAGATCGGGGCTCACCGAGGTCAGCGCGGCCAGAAAGACGATGATTCCCCAGCCCGCGTCCTTCCAGACGCCCTCGAACGTGACCAGGAACTTGAAGACCTCCGGGTCGGTCATGAGGTCGAAGCCCTCGTGGCCGCGCTCCCGCAGGGTCTGCGCGATGATGCCCGCGCCGCCGAAGATCTGCTGGAAGACGGTGATGACCAGCACCCAGGAGAAGAAGTGCGGCAGATACAGCACGGCCTGGGCGAAGGCCCGGATCCGGGGCCTGAGCACACTGTTGATGAGCAGCGCGAGCACGATCGGGACCGGGAAGAACAACACGAGCTGGAGGAGGAACAGCACCAGTGTGTTGGTCACCGCGTCCCAGAACGCGGAGTCCGCGAAGACCCGCTGGAACTGCTCGCCCCCGACCCAGGGGCTCTCCAGGATGGCGATGAGGCCGTTGTCGCTGATGTACGGGTCGTAGTCCTGGAAGGCCACGACATTGCCCAGGATGGGCAGGTAGTTGAAGACCAGGACGAGCAGGACGACCGGCACGGTCATCAGGATCAGGGCCCGGTCCTTGCGGAACCGGGTCCGCAGCGGGAGCCGGCCCGTGACATCGGGCCCGGCGCCCTTGGCCACCCGCGCGGTGGCACGTGTCCGGCGGGACGGGGCGGGCCCGTCCGCCCGCCCGTCGTGGGAGCCGTGTGCGGGGGGCGTGTGGTGTCCGTTGTCGGGTGTCCGGTCGGTGCCGGACGCGGTGCTGTGGGGCACTCCGTCACCCCTGCGGCGAACTGTCGTCCAGCAGCTTGCGGTACCAGTCGCGGAGCTGGTCGCCGCCCTTGCTCTTCCAGTCGGACACCGCCTGCTGCATGTCGCTGATCTTCTTCCGGCCGCGCACCACATCGTCCTCCAACTGCTCGAAGTCGTTGGAGAGATTGGTGTAGCGGGCGGGCTCGGTGATCTGGAGCCCGTAGAAGGAGGACTTCTCGGTGAAGGCGCCCATCCGCTGCTGCCACGCGACCTGCGCCGTGGTGATGTCGGGCAGATCGGGGTGGGCGAGCGTGGGCGGGGGGCCGTCGAGCATGACGTACGCGTTGACGACCTCGGTGTTGCCCCTGTCGTTCTTGACGGGCAGCCCGTCCTCGACGGTGTAGTGCACACCCTCCACGCCGTACTGCGTGAGCATGTACTCCTTGGTGCCGTACGGCGCGGCCGTCACATTGGCGGCGGCCAGCGCGTCCCGGACCACCGCATCGGACGCCTTGGCGCTGATGAACGACCAGATGTTGGCGGGCGATCCGGCCCACAGCGTCGGGTCGCCGCCGTCATGGCCGAAGAGGTCCATGCCCCAGATGACGACCCCGGTCCTCCGGGTGGCCTGTTCGGCGGTCTTTCCGTACCAGTGGGAGATGTCCTGGTTGTAGATCAGGGTCTCGCCGGAGGTGAAGCGCAGCCCGGGGTCGCCCTGGGTCCTGCCCGCCCTGGCGTCGGGGTGGACGTACCCCGCCGCGTACAGCTTGCGGGTCCACTCCAGCGCTTCGAGGTACGCGTCGGTCTCGACCCGGTAGACCAGTTCGCCGTCGACCAGGTTCCACCCGAGCGGCTTCTCGCTGCCGGAGAGCACCCCGAAGATATTGAACGCGGTCCACTTCATGTCGTCACAGGCCCAGCGCTTGGCCCTGGCGTTGGTGATGTCCTTCGCCAGCGCCAGGAACTCGTCCGCAGAGGTGGGGAGTTCGTACCCCTCCTGGTCGAAGACGTCCTTGCGGTAGAACGGCACGATGTTCGCCACGTACGAACTGGGCATCGGGATACCGCGCAGCCTGCCGCCGAAGAGAGAGCGCTGCCAGGACTCGGTGGGGATCGCCGCGAGGTTCGGGTACTCCTTGATCCTGTCACCCGAGAGATACGGCCCCAGATCGGCGAACTTGCTGATGACGGCGGACGGGATCCTGCCGCCCAGGTTCCAGCTGGGGATCACCACCATGTCGGGGATCTCGCTGGAGGCGAGCACCGCGCCGAGCTTCTGGTCGTAGGTGTTGCCGTCCTGGTTGTGCCAGACGAGATCGGCGCCGATCAGCTTGTTCATCGCGTCGTAGTACGGGTTCCGTGCCTTCGGCGGCGATCCCCAGAAGGGGGCCATCACCTTCACCGTGCTGCCCCTGCCGAGCGGCGTGGGGACCGATGTTTCGAGGTCCGCCGTCTTCAGCGGCCGGGTGAAACCGGCCGAGGAACCGTTCTTCGACGGGATGTCGGGGGTGACGACGTTCTGTGCCACGAAGGCCGGCAGGATCTTCTTCGCGTCCTTGCCGGAGGTGGTGCCTCCCCCCTTGCTGCTGCTCCCCGGGGCGCTGGAACAGGCGGAGAGCAGCGGTGCCCCGCCGGCCACCACCGCGGCGGCTACCGCCGTGGAGGAGAGAAAACTTCTCCGGCTCGGGGCGGAGGAGGACCTCGGCGTCATTGCGTCAACCCTTCGTGGTGCGCCGGACCATCCGGCGGAAACGCCCGCCGGTCGGCTGCGATGTCATGAGTGGAGATGCCATGAGTGGAACGGATGGAACCGGCCTGACGGGCCACGGGTAACGGGTGCGACGGGGAACGTCCACCGCTGGATCCGGCCGAAATCTGTCGAAGCGCTTCGATGTTGCTGCGAGGTTAAATGAACGCATCCGGAGGCACAAGAGTCGATCCCAAGATTCCTTACCCCTGGTAGGACCCTGTTCAACAGAGCGCAGAGAGAGCCATGTTGCCGGTCGGCTCCTCCGAAGTGCCGTTGTTCCGGGATGCCTTGACATCGGACGATCGGACTCGGAGCATCGAAGCGCTTCGAAAGCCCGCGGGTCCGGGGACCGTCCCGGTCGGTTTTCGGTGTGGTCGGCCATCCGGGCTCCTCCCACTCCTCCAAGGGGAAACTATCCGTGACTGCAGTCCAGCCGTTTTTCCGTGATCCGGGGTTTTCTCCTGGTGACCGTGTCGAGGATCTGCTTGCGCGGCTGTCGCTGGAGGAGAAGACCGCCATGCTCCATCAGTTCGCGCCTGCCGTGGAACGCCTTGGCGTCGCTGCTTTCCGTACCGGTCAGGAAGCACTGCACGGTGTCGCCTGGATGGGGCCCGCGACTGTCTTCCCGCAGGCGGTCGGGCTCGGCGCGACCTGGAACGAGGATCTGGTGCGCCGGATCGGGGAGGCCGTGTCCATCGAGGTACGTGCCCTGCGTACCCGTGACGGGCGCGTGGGCCTCAACGTCTGGGCCCCCACGGTCAATCTGCTGCGCCACCCCCTGTGGGGCCGTAACGAGGAGGGGTACGCGGAGGACCCGGTGCTGACCTCGGCCATCGCCGTCGCGTACACCCGGGGGCTGCGCGGTGACCACCCCGTCTACTGGCGTACCGCGCCGGTGCTCAAGCACTGGCTCGCCCACAACAATGAGACGGACCGGGACACCACGTCCTCCTCGATCCGCCCGCGGGTCCTGCACGAGTACGATCTGCGTGCTTTCCGGGGCGCTGTGGAGGCGGGCGCGGTGGCCGGTGTGATGCCCGCGTACAACCTGGTCAACGGGCGGCCCAACCATCTCTCGCCCGCCCTGCGCGAACACCTGCGCGGCTGGACCGAACGGGACCTCCTGGTCTGCTCCGACGCGGGCGCGCCCAGCAATCTCACCGACTCCGAGGCATACTTCGACACCCACGAGGAGGCCACGGCGGCGGCGCTGCGTGCGGGGGTCGACAGTTTCACCGACCACGGCACCGACTCCTCCGTCATGATTGGCCGGATCCGGGGCGCGCTGGCGCGGGGGCTGATCGGCGAGGACGACATCGACACGGCGGTACGGCGCCAGCTCGCGGTCCGCTTCTCGCTCGGTGAGTTCGATCCGGGCCTCGACCCGCACGCCGGCATCACCCCCGCCGACGGCTGGGACACCCCAGGGCACCGCGCGCTTGCCCGGGAGGCCGCGGAACAGGCTGTCGTCCTGCTCAAGAACGACGGCCTGCTGCCGCTCGCCCCGGGCAGCCGGATCGCGGTGGTCGGGCTGCTCGCCGACGAGTGCAAACTCGACTGGTACAGCGGCACTCTGATCCACCGTTCCACCCCGCTCGACGGTCTGTCCGAGCGCTTCGGTGCCGCGTGTGTCACCTATGCCGAGGGCGTGGACCGGGTGCGGCTGAGGATCACGGCGGGCGGCTGGGTACGCGTCCCCGAGCCCGGGACGCAGGACGGCGGCGCGGCGGCGGAGCGCGGCGCGGCGGGCGCCCTCGACCCGGCGCTGCTCGCGGGCCGCACCGACCTGCCCCCGCTGACCCGCGCCGACGACGAGGCCGGGGCGAGTGAACTGGCCCTGGCCGACTGGGGGAACGGGCTGCTCACCCTGCGCGCCCCCGACGGACGCTATCTCTCCGTGGCCGACGACGGTTATGTACGGGCCGCTGCGGACCAGCCCGGCGGCTGGGTGGTCCAGGAGAGCTTCCGGCTCGAACCGCACGACGGCGCGCATCTCCTTCTGCACCTGGGAACCGGTCGGTACGTATCAGCCGCCGCGGACGGTCTGAAGGTTGCCGAACACGGTGATCTGTTCGAGATCGTTGTCACGGAGCGTGGCGAGGATGCGGTGGCCCGCGCCGCCGCCGACGCCGAGGTGGTCGTCGTCGTGGCGGGCAACGATCCGCACCTGGGCGGCCGCGAGACCGAGGACCGCGCGACCCTCGCCCTGCCGGCCCACCAGGAGCGGCTGTGGCGGTCCGCCCACGCCGCCAACCCCCGTACGGTGCTGGTGCTCGCCTCGTCCTATCCCTATGCCGTACCGGACGCGCATGCCGCGCTGCCCGCCCTGCTGTGGACCGCTCACGGCGGCCAGGCCGCGGGCACCGCGCTCGCCGGGGTGCTGGCGGGCGATGTGTCCCCGGCCGGCCGGCTGCCGCAGACCTGGTACGCGGACGACGCGGATCTGCCGTCGCTGCTCGACTACGACATCATCGGATCGCGCCAGACGTATCTCTATTTCGACGGCACACCGCTGTACGCCTTCGGCCACGGACTGTCGTACTCCTCCTTCGGCTACGGCCGCCTGACGGTGCAGGTGACCGGCGAGTCGGTACGTGTCAGGGTCACCGTCACCAACACCGGTCCCCGGACCGCCGACGAGGTGGTGCAGTGGTACGTCCGCGAGGCGGCCCCCCAGGTCCGGCGTCCGTACCGCCAGCTCGTCGGGCACGCGCGCGTGCCGCTGGCCCCGGGGGAGTCCCGTACGGTCGAACTGACCGTGCCCCTGGCCGGGATCGGCTACTACGACGTGGCGCACGGGGAATGGACCGTACCGGGCGGGCTCCAGGTCTTCGAGGCGGGCGCGTCCAGCGCGGACATCCGCTGCTCGGCCGGGGTCACCCTCCCGGAGAACACCCCGCGGGCCCGGCCGGTGCTGAAGAACGGCCTGTCCGCCACCGACTACGACGAACAGACCGGCACCGTGATCGTGGACCGTACGAAGGTGTCGGGCGACGCCGTGACCCCGGACGGCGGAAAGGGCGAACTGCTCTTCCGCGCCTGCGACTTCGGGGACGGAACGGCTGCCGTCACCATCGAGGCGTCCGGGACGGGCACGGTCGCCCTCGCGCTGCCCGGGGGCGGAATCCTCGCCACGGCCGCGATCACGGGCAGCGGTGGCCCGTACGACTACATCACGGTACGCACCGGCCTGAGCCTCTCCGGAGTGCGGGACCTCCAGGCCACCCTGAGCGGCCCGATCCGCCTCGCACGCCTCGACTTCCCGGCCTGAGCCCGGCGGCTGCCCCCTCCGGGCGCGGGGCGATCCGCTCCGGCCACTACGGAGGCGGCGGGCGCGGCCCGGCAGCGGACTGTGAGTGGGCGTGTTAGTGGCAGGGGTTGTGTGTCAGCGGTGTTCGGTTGTTGATTGCCTGGTCATGCGCTGTGGACGTGTGCTGGTCTGCTGCCATGAGGTGACCAAATGGCTGCCGTTGAGCAGCTGGGGTGGGGCAGGTTCGCTGTCGTGGGGGTGGCTGTTCCTATCGGGGGTTTGTCGTAGGCCGATGTTGTCGGCATACCGCGACGAAGATCTTTCCAGGCGCTTGTGGACGAAGCCGAGGGCCGCAGAAGGCGCACAAGCCTGTCCTACGGATCCGGCTGCTCACCGACGCCGCAGTGCGTCGAGATGTGACGTAGGTCCATGATCGGCGGCGCTGGTGTCGCCGGAGGGGCTTCTGGCGAGGGTTGTTCCTATCGCTTCCGCTTGTGCCGTGTTGCGTTCCTCGTGCCGCCTTGCGGCCGCTTGGCGTTCGGGTGGATTGAGCGATGAAGCTCTGAGGGCGGCCGCAAGGACGACAAGATGGCCGTCTGAGCAGCATCAAGCGGTCCGGTGTGCCCGTCGTAACAAATATCGAGGAGCTTGCGGGTTGATTGGTCGTAGAGGAAGACGACGCCTCGCAGCAGACCGAGTTGGTGCTTCTTAGCTCGGAGGTAGTTGCGGAACCTCCTGTCCGTCTCTTCGGAATCGGCTCCAGCCGGATGGGTGGCCCACACGAACAGCCAGCCCTCTGCCGGGTCGACGCTGGCCGTGAGCGGCACGGTCAGGCTACGGCCCTCGGGGCTCGGACTGTCGAGGAGTTCGCTGCCGTGGCGGGCGAATTTGTGCTGCACGTCGGTTGCCCCAGACAGCAGCGTGGCGCCGATGCTCAGCCATCCAGTGACATTGCGGGACTGCAACTCGTCGACCAGTGGCGCGAGCGGTGATGGCACCATCGCCGGCTTGGGCGCCAGTGCTGAGCGCGCGCCGTCGCGGTCTTGGGTGTGGAACCACTGGTCCAGCGCATCGGTTCGGCTGGTCAGGAACGCAGGATTTCTTGTTCGGTAGCGGCGCAGTTCGGCTGTGGTCGGCTCGGGCAGGAAGGGGAACGCCGCACGCACCTGCACCGGGTCGGGTTCCACCCAAAGGCATGCCTCGAAGAAGTACAGGAACAGATCCATTTCGTCGGGCGCGTGGAACATCACGGTGACGTCGGGGTTGCGGCGCCGACGCAGGTACAGCAGGAACTCGGCCGGACGTGCCACCAGTCCGGTGATCAGCTCGAGATCGTGCAGAGATACCGTCCATGGAATGTTGCCCTCGGCCAGCAGGCCGGCCCGCACCAGCTCGGCGGTGGCAGTCAGGACCGTTGATAGGTCATCGAGACTGACGGCGATGGTGTGGATCTCACGGATTTGGCTGAGGTCGATCCATCCCTCGTTCTTGGTGCGGAGGCCGCCGTCCCGCTCGATGGCGTCGCGCATGCGCCCGGCCTGGTCGGCTGCTTTGGTGATGATGCCGGTCAGGTCGGTACGGATCCGTGCCGCCTTGCCTCCGCGGGATAGGGCGCTCAAAGCGACGGCCTTGTCCTCCACGATGATGGCGACATCGTCGAGGACGATGAGGTGGTCGCCCTCGGCCCGTTTGGTGTACTTCGACGGGTCGGCGGCCTCAGCTTCATCATCGCTCGCGGGTAGGTAGTACTCCAATCCGCGCCGGAAACGAGCGCCGGGAAGCACACGCTCCAGCGCGGCGTGTGTGCGGGATTCGAGAAGGTCTCCGCGATGCTTGGCGTACTGGCTCCACACCGGAGCTGTCTTCTTCAGGTGTTCCTCGATGTTCTCCCGCACAGCGAACACATTCAACGCCGGGTGCGGCAGCATCAGACGCCCGTCTGCGCCCACGATGAGTGGCCGTGTTCGCAGCGGGTTCCTTCCGCTGGTGAACGCCTCGACGACATCTATCGGACTGTCCGTCCCCAGGTCCAGGCGGAACCGCTCGACAACGGCCCGGACACATTCTTCCGGCAGGCTCGTATGCGCAACGATGTCGTCGATCGTGACAGTGGCCTGCTCGGCAGGTGGCTCGAACATCGACGTGACGCTGAGCATGGCCTGCTCCGTCAGTTGCCTGTTCGCCCGGCCTTCGTCCTCCGCCGCCATCGCATCCAGGACCGCATTGCCCATCGCCTCAATGCGGTCGTTCAGTCTGTCCTGCTGCAGGTCGTGGCAGGCGTTGAGGACGGCTATTGCATCCGCGGCGTCGAAGCCCAGTTGCGCCTGCAGGGCTGCGCGGACGCTCTCAACGCCGTCAAGGAGCGCCAGATTGGTTTACTCTACCATTTCCGGATATGACGGATTGCGCATCCATACTTCGGCGCCCCGAATGAACAAAGACACCGTGGCGAGCTTGTCGTTCGGGTCAGCACGCGCGAATGAACGCAGCTGAGCAAGGTGGAGGACCTTGCTCAGCTCTTCCTTCGCGCTGGAGACGAAGTGGCTCATCTCCTGAAATCCGGCTTCGGGCCCGACCGTCGTCCCTGCCTCCTGCCGGGCGGTCAGAGCAATCAGCGCCAGCAGTTCGACGTAGACCGCGCCCGCTTCCGCAGTGACAGGTATCTCGCCCTCGCGGGCCATCGGCAAGAATCGCTGACGAGCCACCTCGATAAGCCGCATCGCGTCGAAACGCCGCACCTCCACGACGAACTCCTCGATCGCCGTGGCGAAGGCCGCGTCAGCCTCAGATGCAGGGTCGTCGTCAGTGAAGGAGGCCATGAGCGTGGTCATGGTGGTCAAGGAATCCGCTATGACCTGCGCGTGCGGATCGAGCACCAGCGTCTCCGGCACGGAACGGCGATGTCTCTTGTTGCGCGCTTCGCGTCGCTTCGTGCGGGAGCCCATGGGGCACTTCACCACACAATACGGGCGGCCAGCAAAGGATTTGGCGTTGCACAGCAGCCACTTTCGACAGCTGTCTGCGGTTAGCCGGGTGGTCGGCGGTCGCGGGTGGGAGACCGCTGCTGTCATGGGGTGACCGGGTGGCTGTCACGGTGCGGCTAGCAGATCGCGGCCCGGCTGTGTTGGGTTTGCCGGTCTTCGTGTGGAGGGGGTGGCCGGGGCGGTGGGGTTGGCCTTGTGACGGGTTCGGGAACCCCGGTGGGGGAGACGGCGCCGGGTCCGCCTGGTTCGGCGGAGGCCGGGCAGGTGGAGCGGGCTGTGGTGGTGCGGCGGCTGCTCGTGGTGGACCGGGGGGAGGGCGGTCTGTCGTCGTTGCACGTGCGGATCGCGGCCGGTTTGGCGGGCGTGACGGAGCGGACGGTATGGCGGTGGCTGGCCGAGGGACGCGAGGGGCGGCTGGAGGCGCGGCCACGGCAGGGCGGGTTCGTGGTGGGGGACGCCTTGTGGGAGGTGCTGACCCAGGCGGGCGGGAACGTCGCCGAACTGCGCCGAACGATGCTCCGGGCGCAGGACGAGGGCGTCCTGGAGCACTGGGGGGCGGAGTTTGTGCCGTCCTTGGCGACCCTGCACCGTGCGATCAAGGACGAGTTGCGGGCGGGCCGGGTGCTTCAGGTCGCCCGGGCGGCGTCGGGCCGGGTGGAGCCGAGCCGGTACGACCGGGCGCTGGCCGAACTCGGCTTCGCAGAGGGTGCGAACGGTCCGCCGGTCGTGGACGGCCCGGATGCCATGCCGTCCGGCACGGGCGGTGAACAGCGGCCCGGCGTGGTGAAGACCGCTTCGCGTACCCGGGTGTCGGGTGGAGTGCGCCTGTACGCGCCGGGAGCGCGGCTGGTGTCCACGCGGCAGGTGGCCGGGGTGGTGGAGGCGGTGGGGCATACGGTCGCCGCGCGGGGGATCGGCTGTGTGTACGGGGACACGGGGCTGGGGAAGACGGTCGCGGTCGAGCAGGCTCTGCATCTGCTGCCTGCCCGGGTGCCGGTGTGGCGGGCGGTGGTGGGAGTCAGGCCCGGGCTGCCGCAGGTGCGGGCCGCGTTGTGCGAGGCGCTGGGACTGCCGTCGGGGTCCTTGACCCACCGGGCCGGACCGGCCGACCAAGCGCTGGCTGAGGCGCTGGCTGAGCCGGGTGTGCTGTTCCTCGACGACGCGCAGCGTCTGTCGCCGCCGGTGCTGGACTACCTGCGGCAGCTGTGGGACTCGCCGGGCTGTGCGGCTGCCCTGGTGCTGTGCGGGGCGGGCAGCGAGCGGGCGCTGGCCCGAGCCGCGGCGATGCGTTCCCGGGTTCTGACCTGGCACCAGGTCAGCCGCCTCGACACGCAGGACGTACCGCGGACGCTGGGTCTGTTCCACCCGGTGTGGGAGGACGCTGACCCGGCCGACCTGGGGCGGGCGGATGAGCAGACCGCCCGCGGCAACTTCCGTACCTGGGCGAAGATCACCTCGCATGTCTGTGCAGCCCGGGGCCGCGACCCCGGTGCGGGTGTGGATCGGGACGCGATCGACCAGGCCTGCGCCCGGCTCGGTCCGTACTCATGACCGCCACTCTCACGCGCCCGGGACGCATCGGTTCCGGCGGCAGAGAACCTCACCCCGTTCGGCAAGGAGGGAAACGGCGAGATGACGGACAGCGGATCGAGGGACACCAACGGCGGCCACGGCGTTGACGCGGGAGGACAGTGGCCGCCACCGTCGGGGGATCCGGCCGGCGTGCTCGGAAAGCAGTCGCTGGTTGCGCTGCGGGCGCCGGCGGTGCGCCGCCTGCTGGCGCTGAGGGCCCGGGGCGGTCTATCGCGGCAGCACGTGCGGCTGGCGGGGGAGTGCCTGGGGGCATCGGAGCGCACGGTGTGGCGGTGGCTGGCTGAGGCGTCCCGGAGCCCGGCGGCGGCTGCGCACCCCGGAGCCCGCCACACGAGCAGGTTCGAGATCACCGCGGAAATCCGGGTGCTGCTGGCGTACTGGCACGGCAACGCCTCCGCAGTCCACCGCCAGCTCGTGGAGCGCGCCGCGGCCGAGGCCGGGGGCGTACGCACGCAGACGTCCGGCACTGCCGTGTCCGTCCCGCCGGGCCTTGTGGCTGTGCCGGGCGGGGCAGCCCTGTCGCAGGTGCCGCTGCTGGATCCGGTCCCGTCCCTGTCGACGTTCCTGCGCGCGCTGCGCCGCGATCTGACGGCGGGGGAGCGCGCCGGTCTCGCCAGCGGACCGGAGGCAGCACGCGCCCATGACGTGTTCGGCAAGCGGCCGGCGTCATGGCGCAACTACGCCTGGGAGACTGACCACGTCCAGGCCCCGCTGCTGGTCGACGCTGACGGCGACCTGGTGCGCCCGTGGATCACCTGGTTCATCGACACCGCCACTAAGGTCATCACCGGTACCGCTGTCACCCCGGGCCATCCCTCCCGCGCGTCGGTACTGGCTGCTTTGCGCGCCGCAGTGGTGCGGGACGATCCCTACGGCCCGGCCGGGGGAGTGCCGGAGCTGGTGAGGATGGACCGGGGCAAGGACTTCCTGTCGGCCGCCGTAACCACCGCGCTCGGTGCGATGGGTGTGACGGTCAAGGACTTGCCCGCCTACAGCCCGCATCTGAAAGGCACGGTGGAAAGCCTCAACCGGGCTGCGGACCGGATGCTGTTCGCCGCCCTGCCCGGCTACACCGCCGGGCCCACCAGGCCCCGCTCGGAGCGGCGCGGACGTCCCGCGGGGGCGCTGTCCGCCCTGTCGTTCCAGGACTTCACCGCAGAGGTCCTGGAGTGGACGAACTGGTGGAACACCGCGCACCGCCCGAAAGCCCTGTCGGGCCGTACGCCGCTGGAGGCGTGGCAGGCTGATCCGACCCCTGTCACCGACATCCCCGCCGCCGACCTGTGGGCCTTCACCCTCGAGGACGACGGTCGGCCCCGGAAGCTGACCAGCCACGGCGTGAGCTGGCGCGGCCGCACCTACACCGCCGCGTGGATGACCGGCCAGGCCGGCCGCCAGGTCCGCGTGCGCTACATGCCCCACCACGACCACGGGATCGAGGTCTGCGACGCCCGCGGCCGCCACCTCGGCCCGGCGAACCTCGCGGACGCGGCCACCCCCGAGCAACTGCAGGCGCTGCGCGAGGCACGCGCGGAGCGCGCCCGGCGCCTGCGGGCCGACACGAAGGCCGCCGAACGCCTGCGCCGCCAGCGCTTCGCCCCCACCACCAGCGCGGAGCCCGCCCAGCGGCTGGGAGCCGTCACGGCCGCCCAGGCCGAGCGTGAACTCGCCGCCTCCGACTACACCGACGTCGCACGGCTGGCACTTCCCGACTTGATCCCGCCCGCCCCGCCTCCGGCGTACTGGCGCACCCCGCCCGCCCTCGCGGCCGGCACAGCGCCAGCCCCGCCCGCCTCCGCTCCAGCCGACCCGTCAGCGGACGTTGCGCCGGAGCCCGACTCCCGACCCGCAGGAGACGCCACGTGACCGCGGCCACCTACCAGTACGTCGACCTGCCCGACGCTTCCGTGGTCACCACCCGGGCCCTGCTCACCGCACGGGAGAACATCGGCGATACGGTCGCCGCCCGCGCGATGATGTGTATCCACGGTGGCGCCGGCTTCGGCAAGACGCTCGCGGTCAACACCTGCCTGCGCGAACTCCAACCGGGCGAGGATGTCCGCAAGATCACCTTCCGCGCCCGCCCCACCGCCCGGGCCGTGCGCTACGAGCTGTTCACCGCGCTCGACCTGGTCGGCGAGCCGCCGCGCCACCCCAGCGAATTCGACCGTCTGCTCAAGACCGCCCTGGCCGAGCGCCCCCGCACCTTTCTGGTCGATGAGGCCCAGTGGCTCAACGGGGAGGCGTTCGAGTACTTCCGTTACCTGTGGGACGAACCCTCCACCCAGCTGGCGATCATCTTCGTCGGTGGGGAGGGCTGCCATACCGTGCTGCGCCGCGAACCGATGCTCTCCTCCCGCATCTTCATCTGGCAGCACTTCACCCGCCTCGCCCCCAGCGAGGTCCTCGACGTCATCCCGCTGTTCCACCCGGTCTGGGCCGATGCCGACCCCGACGACATCACGTTCGCCGACAGTCACGCCGCGCACGGCAACTTCCGCGCCTGGGCCCAGCTGACCGCGCACACCCGCACCGCCCTGGCACGCACCGGCCGCCCCCGCGTGGATCAGGAACTGCTGCGCTGGGCCTTCAGCCGCCTTGGCTGACCACCACACCACCATGCCTCACGCCACGCGGCCGCCGTCCGTCACCGTGGTCATCGACCGCGATGACGACGTCATCCACACCCACACCGCCCTGGCCGCCCACCACCCGCCTTCCGGCCGGATCACCCTGCACCCCGGCCCGGGCACTACCAGCGAAACCGGCCTCGCCCACGACCTTCTCGACGCCCTGGGCAAACCGCCCCTACTCACCGGGCGCTTCCCCGCCGGGCGCCAGCCCGCCTGGGAAGCCGCCACGGCCTGGATCACCGCCCTGCCCGTCACCCGGCTGACCGTCCTGCGCGCCCACCGCCTCACCACCCGCCGCACGATGCGCCTCCTCCAGCTACAGACCCTCACTGGTATCCACCTGACCCTGGTCTGCCACCGCCCCCGCCTTCCCGCCGCCCTGTACCAGGCCCTGCGGACGGCCGACTACTCCCTCACCACCGACCTCTACGCGGCCCGCCGCCACTACTACGGCATGCCTATCGCCGAACCCCCGCCTCCAGATGAGTCCGCCGGGACGGCCGGCCGGTGGCCCACGCTGCCCGCACTGGACCGCCTCATCTCCTACGACAGCCCCCGCCCCTGCACCGATCCGTGCACCCCGCCCCCGATCATCTGGCGGCACCGCCCACCGCCCGTGCCTCTCACCGCGCACACCGCCCAGAAAGTCGCCCACCGACTGCACGCGGCGACCGCACATCCTGGCCTGGCCGCGGCTGTTGCCGCCGCGCTGTTCACCGGCGCCTCCCTCCAGCAACTCGCGACCGCACGCCCCCGCGACTACGACACCGCCGCGGCCACGCTCACCCTCCACGACCGCGCCCGCTACACCGACGGCTGCGCCGCCCACCCCGTACCACCCTGGGCGGGCGTTTTCCTGCGGGCCGCGGCCCGCTTCACTCGGCTCGTCTCCGACGAGGACCAGGAACTGCTCGCCGCGCCAGGTGACCGTGCGCACCTGCTGCGCGTGGCGGAGACGGCCAAGCTGCGCCCGCCCCAACCGCCCGCAGCCCGCCGCGAAGGCCCGGTCGGCCGTGTGGAGTGGGACTGGCGCGAGCGGCAGGAAGCCGAGCGGTACGAAGCCGTGCCGACCAGTCGCATCAGGCCCTCACGACGCTGAAACACCCTGACGCGGTCGCTCGAAGGGGCAGGCTCAGCCGATCGAGAAGTCGGCGGACTCGACGCCGCTGAAGACGATGTGCAGACCGTGGGCCCGGCGGCCCCATTCGCGGAAGTAGGCGTGTCCCAGCGCGCGGGCGAGGATCACCGTCTGCTGCTGTTCGCCCGCGCCGGCGTCCCGGGCGGCGAACAGCTCCCGGGCTACCTCTCCCGGCAGGTCCTGGGTGATCCACCGCACCCGGGGGTCGTCAGAGGAGCCTGCAGGAGCCGCGAACCCGAATCGCGCCCTGGTATGGAAGACGAAGCCCTCCGCCTCTGCCTGGGCACGTCGACGGGCCCGTATTCGGGGCTGCCACCGGGCCAGGACCGCTTCCTCGATCGCCTGCACCTGCAGCGGACCCGGCGGACGACGCGCTCCTGGCTTCTTCGTCACCCACCGCTGCACGGTGCGCTGCGACACCTCCAGCACGGTGGCGACCTGCCGAGTGGAACCACCGTGTGATGCCAGCAGAAACCGCAGGCGGGCCTCGGTGCTTGCAGGAACGGGCCGGGTGCGTAACGCGCGCTCCAACCCCTGCTCGATCTGTCCCACATCCGCCTCTCGAAGCGGCCAGCCGCCAGGGCAGGCATCTGCAGTCCGTCGTGTCAGTTCTCCCACGTCGCCTGCCCCTGCCTGCCCGTTCTTGCATTCTCGGGACAGCACTGGCTGCCGCAAGATATGAGCCCTTGGACAAGCACCGGCGACAAGCCGACGGCACGGGTCACGACAAAGTCGCCAGCGTCCCGGTGCTGTCCTTCGGCACGCACATGAGCCATCGATCCGTACGCGGACAGCGCCATTGCCCTGGTCGCCCGCATCTCCGGGCGAGGGCGAAGAGCCGGCGGCCGAGCCGGTATCCTGCCCGCGGGGCTGACGCCCTGGGCTTCGCCGACGCCCACACCGCATCCGGACACCCACACTGCCCGGACCACTGGTGGAAGGTCTTCCGGGATCGACGGACCGCTTGACGAGCACCTTGAGGATCCATCGAGCCGGGGTTGCCGTGTGGGGGCGAGGACCCGGTGCCGAGAGGACCCGTCCATGACCAAACGCACCACCGAGCAGCAGCGCGCCCGCGAACTCCAGCGCACCGCACGCGAGCAGGGCACAGACCTCGGCTACCACGAAGCCCTCAACTGGGTACGGGAAGCCACCGAGACACAGGCCAAGTTTCCGGGCAAAATCGCCGTCCCTGTGCCGCACGACCACTGCGTCATGATCTTCGAACCGTGTCAACGGCCTCGTAGTGCTCCCCGTGGGCGGCCAGTGATCTTCCCCGCTGGTGGCCTCGTGGGTGTCCCTGGTGGCGGCCAGATAATCTC
>NZ_JBIVMF010000026.1:0-108093 GCF_044752945.1 Streptomyces sp. NPDC088554
CTGGTGTTGATCACGGGTGGTACGGGTGGTCTGGGTGCGGTGGTGGCGCGGCATCTGGTCGGGGTGCATGGTGTGCGTCGGTTGTTGCTGGTCAGTCGGAGTGGCCTTGCGGCCGGGGGTGCTGCGGAGCTTGTGGCGCAGCTGGAGTTGCAGGGTGCCGAGGTCGGTGTTGTGGCGTGTGATGTGGCGGATCGTGGGGCGTTGGGTGCGTTGCTGTCGGTGCATGGGGTGTCGGCTGTGGTGCATACGGCGGGTGTGCTGGATGACGGTACGGTCGGTTCGCTGACGCCGGGGCGGCTGGGTGCTGTGTTGCGGCCGAAGGTGGATGCGGGCTGGTATTTGCATGAGCTGACGCGTGGGCTGGATCTGTCGGCGTTTGTGGTGTTCTCGTCGGTGGCGGGTGTGGTCGGCAGTCCGGGGCAGGGGAATTACGCGGCGGGGAACGCGTTCCTGGACGCGTTGATGGAGTGTCGGCGGGCCGAGGGGCTGCCGGGTGTGTCGTTGGCGTGGGGGCCGTGGGAGCCTGTCGGCGGGATGACCGGCGCGCTCGCCGGGGGGGACGTGGACCGGCACGTCCGTTCGGGGGTGTCACCGTTGTCGGTGGAGCAGGGGGTGGCGCTCTTCGACGCGGCCCTTGTCGCCGACGACGCTGTGGTGGTACCGGTGAGGCTCGACCTGGCGCTGCTGCGTGAGCAGGGTGAGATCCCACCGTTGCTGAGGGCGCTGATCCGTACTCGTACTCGCGCCCGTTCCCGGCGGGCCGCGGTTGCCGGATCGGCTACGGCGGCAGGGCTTGTGCAGCGTCTGGCCGGGCTGAGCGGGGTTGAACGGCAGGAAATCCTGGTCGATCTTGTACGGGGACAGGTGGCGCTCGTACTCGGACATGCCGATGCCGGTGCGGTCCATCCGGGGCGCGCGTTCCGCGAGTTGGGGTTCGACTCGCTGACCTCGGTCGAACTGCGCAACCGGCTGAGCACGGTGACCGGTCTCCGGCTGCCGGCCACGATGGTCTTCGACTATCCGACGGTCGAGGCTCTGGTCGGCCATGTCCTCGATGAACTCCTCGGTGCGGAAAGGGCCGTGGCACTGCCGACGGTTGCGCGGTTGATCGAGGTGGCGGACGATCCGATCGTGGTGGTGGGGATGAGCTGCCGCTATCCGGGTGGGGTGGCCTCGCCGGATGATCTGTGGCAGCTGGTCACGGAGGGTGCTGATGTGATCTCCGGATTCCCGGCCAACCGTGGCTGGGACGTGGACGGCCTCTTCCACCCGGACCCCGACCACAAGGGCACGACCTACACACGAGAAGGCGGATTCCTGCACGAGGCAGGGGAGTTCGATCCGGCGTTCTTCGGGATGAGTCCGCGCGAGGCGCTCGCGACGGATTCGCAGCAGCGGTTGTTGCTGGAGGCGTCGTGGGAGGCGATCGAGCGGGCCGGTATCGATCCCGTGTCGTTGAGGGGCAGTGCGACCGGTGTGTTCGCCGGGGTGATGTACAACGACTACAGCGTGGTCCTGGGCAGCCCGGAGTTCGAGGGTTTCCAGGGCAGTGGTAGTTCGCCGAGTCTGGCGTCGGGTCGGGTGTCGTACACGTTGGGTCTTGAGGGGCCGGCGGTGACGGTGGATACGGCGTGTTCGTCGTCGTTGGTGGCGATGCACTGGGCGATGCAGGCGTTGCGCAGTGGTGAGTGTTCGCTCGCGTTGGCGGGTGGGGTGACGGTGATGTCGACGCCGTCGGTGTTCGTGGACTTCGCGCGTCAGCGTGGTCTGTCGCCGGATGGTCGGTGCAAGGCGTTCTCGGAGTCGGCTGATGGGGTGGGCTGGTCCGAGGGTGTGGGCATGCTGGTCCTGGAGCGCTTGTCGGACGCTCGGCGCAACGGCCATGAGGTGTTGGCCGTGGTGCGGGGGTCGGCCGTCAATCAGGATGGTGCGTCGAACGGTCTGACGGCTCCGAACGGTCCTGCGCAGCAGCGGGTGATCCGGCAGGCGCTGGCGAGTGGTGGGCTGTCCGTGGGCGACGTGGATGTCGTCGAGGCGCATGGTACGGGGACGACGCTGGGTGACCCGATCGAGGCGCAGGCGCTGTTGGCGACGTACGGCCGGGACCGTGACCCGGAGCGGCCGCTGCTGCTCGGTTCGGTGAAGTCGAACATCGGCCACACCCAGGCCGCCGCCGGTGTCGCCGGTGTCATCAAGATGATCATGGCGATGCGCCACGGTGTGCTGCCACGCACCCTGCATGTCGACGCGCCGTCGTCGCATGTGGATTGGTCTGTGGGTGCGGTGGAGCTGCTGACGTCGGAGCAGGTGTGGCCCGAGACGGATCGGGTGCGGCGTGCGGGGGTGTCGTCGTTCGGGATCAGTGGGACGAACGCGCATGTGATTCTGGAGCAGCCTGTTCCTGTTCCTGTTCCTGTTCCTGTTCCTGTGGCTGAGTCGGCCTCTGCCTCTGCCTCTGCCTCTGCCTCTGCCTCTGCCTCTGGCTCTGGCTCTGTGGTGTCGTTGTCTGGTTCGGGTGTGGTGCCGTGGGTGGTGTCGGGTAAGTCGCTGGAGGCGTTGCGGGGTCAGGCGGCGCGGTTGTTGTCGGTGGTGTCGTCCGGGGTGCGGTCGCTGGATGTGGGTTTCTCGTTGGCGACGGGGCGGTCGGTGTTTGAGCATCGTGGGGTGGTGCTCGCGGATGGTGGTTCTGCGGGTGTGGTGCGTGCGTTGGCGGCGTTGGCTGCTGGTGAGTCGGATGTTTCGGTGGTGTCGGGTTCGGTTGTTGGTGGGAAGTGCGCGTTCCTGTTTTCGGGGCAGGGTTCGCAGCGGTTGGGGATGGGGCGTGAGCTGTATGGGCGGTTCCCCGTCTTCGCGGAGGCGCTGGATGCGGTGCTGGAGCAATTGGGCGAGTCCCTGCGTGACGTGATGTGGGGTGATGACGCGGAGCTGTTGAACGGTACGGGGGCTGCTCAGCCTGCGTTGTTCGCGGTGGAGGTGGCGCTGTTCCGGTTGGTGGAGTCGTGGGGTGTGGTCCCGGATTTTGTGGCGGGTCATTCGATTGGTGAGGTTGCGGCGGCCCATGTGGCGGGGGTGTTCTCGTTGGAGGATGCGTGCCGTCTGGTGGCCGCGCGGGCGTCGTTGATGGCCGCGCTTCCGGTGGGGGGTGCGATGGTGGCTGTGCAGGCGGCGGAGGGTGAGGTTCTGCCGCTGCTGGTCGGTGAGGTGTCGATCGCTGCTGTCAACGGGCCGGGGTCGGTTGTCGTATCCGGGGACGAGGACGCGGTCCTGAAGGTGGCTGCGCTCTTCGCGGAGCAGGGGCGCAGGACGACCTGGCTTCGGGTGTCGCATGCGTTTCATTCGTCGTTGATGGATCCGATGCTGGATGAGTTCCGGGCGGTGGTTTCGGGGCTTGTTTTCCGGGAGCCGTCTGTTCCGGTGGTGTCGAATCTGACGGGGAGGCTGGCTGCGGCTGGGGAGTTGTGTGCGGTTGAGTACTGGGTGCGGCATGTCCGGGAGGCTGTCCGGTTCGGTGACGGTGTACGGGCGTTGGCTGATGCGGGTGTGACCGCCTTTGTGGAGTTGGGGCCGGACGGGGTGTTGTCGGCGCTGGCTCAGGAGTCGGTCGAGGGGGGCGCCGTGACCGTACCCCTGCTCCGTAAGGACCGGGGCGAGGAGGCTGTGGCTCTGGAGGCTCTGGCCCAGCTGCATGTGCGGGGTGTTCCGGTTGACTGGTCGGCGTTCTTCGCCGGGGCCGGTGCCCGACGGGTCGAGTTGCCTACGTACGCCTTCCAGCGCACTTGGTTCTGGCCGGTCGGTCGTATTGGCGGAACAGGGGATGTGCGGGCTGCGGGGCTGGGGGCTGCTGGGCATCCGTTGCTGGGGGCCGCGGTGGAGCCGGCGGAGGGCGAGGGAGTGCTGTTCACCGGGTTGCTGTCGGTGGGTTCGCATCCGTGGCTGGCGGACCATGTGGTGATGGGCCGGGTGTTGTTGCCGGGTACGGCGTTGTTGGAGTTGGCGATTCGGGCGGGTGATGAGGTGGGGTGTCACCGGGTCGAGGAGTTGACCCTCGCCGCTCCGCTCGTGCTGCCCGAGCAGGGCGCGGTCCAGGTGCAGGTCGTGGTCGGTGCTCCAGGCGATTCGGGGCGGCGTTCGGTGGGTGTCTACTCACGTTCGGAAGGCGCGGCGGATGCGCAGTGGACCCGGCATGCCGGTGGCAGGCTTTCGGCGGGTGTCGGTGTGGTTGATGCCGGGATCGAGCTCGATGGTGGGGTGTGGCCGCCGGTGGGTGCGGTGGCTGTGGGGGTGGAGGGTTGTTATGAGCGGTTCGAGGGCCTTGGGTTTGCGTATGGTCCGGTGTTCCGGGGGCTGCGCGCGGTCTGGCGTCGTGGCGAGGAGATCTTCGCGGAGGTGAGTCTTCCGGAGGGTGCGGAGGGGGAGGCCGCTGGGTTCGGGTTGCATCCTGCGTTGCTGGATTCCGCGCTTCACGCTTCGCTCCTCGGTTCGGACGGTGCTGGTGGGCTGCCGTTCTCGTGGGAGGGGGTGTCCCTGTACGCGACCGGGGCTTCTGCTCTGCGGGTGCGGTTGTCCCCGGTGGAGGGGGGTGCGGTGTCGATCGCTGTCGCGGACACGGCTGGTGGGTTGGTTGCTTCCGTGGATTCGCTGGTGTTGCGTGCGGTGACGGCTGAGCGGTTCGGTGGCGCGGGGGTGGGGCGCGACGCGTTGTTCGGGTTGGACTGGGTGCCGGTGCGGGCGGGTGTTTCGGGTTCGGTGGTGGTTGTGGGTCCGGATCCGTTTGGTCTTGGGGTGCCTGTTTGTTCGGGTCTGGCGTCGTTGGTGTCGGGGGATTCTTCGGTGCCGGGGACGGTGTTGGTTCCTGTGGTGGGTGGGTCGGCCGGTGATGTGGTGGGGTCGGCTCATGTGTTGGTGGCTCGTGTGCTGGCGTTGGTGCAGGAGTGGTTGGGGGATGGGCGGTTTGGTGGTTCGCGGCTGGTGTTTGTGTCGCGGGGTGCTGTGGGTGGTGTGGATGTGGCGGCGGCTGCGGTGTGGGGGTTGGTGCGGTCGGCGCAGTCGGAGAATCCGGGTTGTTTCGGTCTGGTGGATCTGGATCCGGATTCTGTTGTGCCGGGTGTGGTTCCGGTGGTGGATGAGCCGCAGGTGGTGGTGCGTGGGGGTGAGGTGCGGGCCGGCCGCCTGGTGCGTGTGGTTGTTGAGGATTCCGGTTCAGGGGTCGGGTCTGGGCTCGGTACCGAGTCCGGTTCCGAGGCTGGTCCTGTGTGGGATGCCGGGGGGACCGTACTGATCACGGGTGGTACGGGCGGTCTCGGCGGGGTGCTCGCCCGGCACCTGGTGGCCGAGCGTGGCGTACGCCGTCTGCTGCTGACCAGTCGGCGGGGGATGGAGGCTCCGGGCGCGGCTGAGCTGGTCGCGGAGCTGACAGGGCAGGGCGCCGAGGTCACGGTCGCGGCGTGCGATGTCGCCGATCGCGCGGCGCTGGCAGGGCTGTTGGGCTCGGTACCCGGTACGCATCCGCTGACCGCTGTTGTGCACACTGCGGGTGTGCTGGACGACGTGACTGTCGGTTCGTTGACCTCCGAGCGGCTGAGTGCTGTGTTGCGGCCGAAGGCGGATGCGGGCTGGTATCTGCATGAGCTGACGCGTGGGCTGGATCTGTCGGTGTTCGTGGTGTTCTCGTCGGTGGCCGGGGTGTTCGGTGGGGCGGGGCAGGGGAATTACGCGGCGGGCAACGCGTTCCTGGACGCGTTGATGGAGCGTCGGCGGGCCGAGGGGATGCCGGGTGTGTCGCTGGCGTGGGGTCCGTGGGAGCGGGCGGGCGGGATGACCGGGAGTGTAACCGAGGAGGACATGCTCCGGATGGCCCGCTCGGGTATGCCGGCGCTCTCCATCGGGGAGGGGGTGGCGCTGTTCGATGCCGCGCTCGCCACTGGCCGGGACGTGGTTGTTCCCGTACGACTGGACCTTGCCGCGCTACGGGCGCAGGGTGAAGTTCCTTCGCTGCTGAGGGCGTTGATCCGTACGCATGTACGTCGGACGGTGCCCGCAGGATCAGCCGCCGCTACCGGGTTGGTGGGTCGATTGACAGGGCTGGGACCGGTGGAGCGGCAGGGGGTTCTCCTGGAGCTCGTACGGGAGCAGATCGCCCAGGTGCTCGGCCATGCGGGAGTGGGGGCCGTGGACATGGGCTCCCAATTCCGGGATCTGGGCTTCGACTCGCTGACGGCGGTGGAGTTGCGGAACCGGCTGAGTACGGTGACCGGGCTGAGGCTGACCGCCACCTTGATCTTCGACTACCCGAACGCGACCGCTCTGGCGGATTACCTGCTCGACGAGCTGTTCGGCGCTGAAACCGGTGCTGAGGCCGAGGCGTCGGTCCCGGTCGGGCTGCTGCCGTCGGTGGCGGACGATCCGATCGTGGTCGTCGGGATGGCCTGTCGGTTCCCGGGTGGGGTGGCTTCGCCGGAGGATCTGTGGCGGTTGGTGTCGGAGGGTGCCGACGCGATTTCGGACTTCCCGACCAACCGAGGCTGGGATGTCGACGCCCTTTTCCACCCGGACCCGGATCACCTGGGAACCTCCTGCACCCGGTCGGGCGGATTCCTTTACGAGGCAGGGGAGTTCGATCCGGCGTTCTTCGGGATGAGTCCGAGGGAGGCGATGGCGACGGATTCGCAGCAGCGGTTGTTGCTGGAGGCGTCGTGGGAGGCGATCGAGCGGGCGGGCATTGACCCGGTGTCGCTGAAGGAGAGCCCGACCGGTGTGTTCGCCGGGGTGATGTACAACGACTACGGAACCACTCTGAACGGCAAGGGCTTTGAAGGTCACCAGGGCCAGGGCAGCGCGGGAAGTGTGGCGTCCGGCCGGGTCTCGTACACCTTCGGGTTCGAGGGGCCGGCGGTGACGGTGGACACCGCGTGCTCGTCGTCGCTGGTGGCGATGCATCTGGCGGCTCAGGCGCTGCGGAGTGGTGAGTGTTCGTTGGCGTTGGCGGGTGGTGTGACGGTGATGTCCACTCCCAGTACGTTTGTGGAGTTCAGCAGGCAGCGTGGTCTGTCGCCGGATGGTCGGTGCAAGGCGTTCTCGGAGTCGGCTGATGGGGTGGGCTGGTCCGAGGGTGTGGGCATGCTGGTCCTGGAGCGCTTGTCGGACGCTCGGCGCAACGGCCATGAGGTGTTGGCCGTGGTGCGGGGGTCGGCCGTCAATCAGGATGGTGCGTCGAATGGTTTGACGGCTCCGAACGGTCCTGCGCAGCAGCGGGTGATCCGGCAGGCGTTGGCGAGTGGTGGGCTGTCCGTGGGCGACGTGGATGTGGTGGAGGCGCATGGTACGGGTACGACGCTGGGTGACCCGATCGAGGCGCAGGCGTTGTTGGCGACGTACGGCCGGGACCGTGATCCGGAGCGGCCGTTGCTGCTCGGTTCGGTGAAGTCGAACCTCGGGCACACCCAGGCCGCTGCGGGGGTTGCGGGTGTGATCAAGATGGTGATGGCGATGCGCCACGGTGTGTTGCCGCGGACGTTGCATGTTGATGTGCCGTCGTCGCATGTGGATTGGTCTGTGGGTGCGGTGGAGCTGTTGAGGTCGGAGCAGGTGTGGCCTGAGTTGGGTCGGGTGCGGCGTGCGGGGGTGTCGTCGTTCGGGATCAGTGGGACGAACGCACACGTCATTCTGGAGCAGCCGATCGATGCTTTGACCGGGGGGGTGGATGTGGAGGGGCGGGTGGATGGTTCCGGGGAGTCGGTGGGGGAGCCGGTTGTTGTGCCGTGGGTGCTTTCGGGCAAGACACCTGGGGCGTTGCGGGGGCAGGCGGCTCGGTTGCTCTCGTATATGCAGGCGCGGCCCGAGGGGCGACGGGTCGACATCGCTTTTTCCCTGGCGACGGGCCGTTCGCGGTTCGAGCACCGGGC
Source organism: Streptomyces sp. NPDC088554 (assembly GCF_044752945.1). Lineage (NCBI taxonomy): Bacteria > Bacillati > Actinomycetota > Actinomycetes > Kitasatosporales > Streptomycetaceae > Streptomyces > Streptomyces sp. NPDC088554. Next base: position 7,902 of record NZ_JBIVMF010000026.1, read on the forward strand.
GGTGGTGGCGGCCGGTGAGCCGGTGGAGACGGTGCGTGCGCTGGCGGCGCTGGCGGTGGGTGAGCCGGATGTTTCGGTGGTGTCGGGTTCGGTTGTTGGTGGGAAGTGCGCGTTCCTGTTTTCGGGGCAGGGTTCGCAGCGGTTGGGGATGGGGCGTGAGTTGTATGGCCGGTTCCCTGTCTTCGCGGAGGCGTTGGATGCGGTGCTGGAGCGGTTGGGCGAGTCTCTGCGTGACGTGATGTGGGGTGATGACGCGGAGCTGTTGAACGGTACGGGGGCTGCTCAGCCTGCGTTGTTCGCGGTGGAGGTGGCGCTGTTCCGGTTGGTGGAGTCGTGGGGTGTGGTCCCGGATTTTGTGGCGGGTCATTCGATCGGTGAGGTTGCGGCGGCCCATGTGGCGGGGGTGTTCTCGTTGGAGGACGCGTGCCGTCTGGTGGCTGCGCGGGCGTCGTTGATGGCCGCGCTTCCGGTGGGGGGTGCGATGGTGGCTGTGCAGGCGGCGGAGGATGAGGTTCTGCCGCTGCTGGCCGGTGACGTGTCGATCGCTGCTGTCAACGGGCCGGGGTCGGTTGTCGTATCCGGGGACGAGGACGCGGTCCTGAAGGTGGCTGCGCTCTTCGCGGAGCAGGGGCGCAGGACGACCTGGCTTCGGGTGTCGCATGCGTTTCATTCGTCGTTGATGGATCCGATGCTGGATGAGTTCCGGGCGGTGGTTTCGGGGCTTGTTTTCCGGGAGCCGTCTGTTCCGGTGGTGTCGAATCTGACGGGGAGGCAGGCTGCGGCCGGGGAGTTGTGTGCGGTTGAGTACTGGGTGCGGCATGTCCGGGAGGCTGTCCGGTTCGGTGACGGCGTACGGGCGTTGGCTGATGCGGGTGTGACCGCCTTCCTGGAGTTGGGGCCGGACGGGGTGTTGTCGGCGCTGGCTCAGGAGTCGGTCGAGGGGGGCGCCGTGACCGTACCCCTGCTCCGTAAGGACAGGTCCGAAGAGCTGACTGCGCTGGCTGCTCTGGCGCAGGTGTATACGCGGGGTGTTCCGGTGGACTGGTCGGCGTTCTTCGCCGGGGCTGGTGCGCGGCGAGTGGTGCTGCCTACGTACGCCTTCCAGCACCAGTGGTTCTGGCCGGCGGAGTCGGTGTCGGGTGCAGGGGATGTGCGGGGGGCGGGGCTGGGGGCTGCCGGGCATCCGTTGTTGGGGGCGGCGGTCGAACTGGCCTCGGGCCAAGGGGTGTTGTTCACCGGGTTGCTGTCGGTGGGTTCGCATCCGTGGCTGGCGGACCATGTGGTGATGGGCCGGGTGTTGTTGCCGGGGACGGCGTTGTTGGAGCTGGCGATTCGGGCGGGCGACGAGGTGGGATGCGACCGGGTCGAGGAGTTGACCCTCGCCGCTCCGCTCGTGCTGCCCGAGCGCGGTGCGGTCCAGGTGCAGGTCGCGGTGGACACCGTCGATGAGTCGGGCCGTCGTTCGGTCGGGATCTACTCCCGGCCCGAGGGCGCGGTGGACGATCCGTGGACCCGGCATGCGACCGGTGTGCTTTCGATGGGCGATGGTGTGGTGGAGACCGGTTTCGATGCCACGGTGTGGCCGCCGACCGGTGCGGAAGCCGCAGACCTGGACGGTTGCTACGAGTGGTTCGCCGCGCTCGGCTTCGCGTACGGCCCGGTGTTCCAGGGGTTGCGGGCCGCCTGGCGCCGTGACGGCGAGATCTTCGCGGAGGTGAGCCTTCCGGAGGGTACGGAGGGCGAAGCCGCCGCGTTCGGGCTGCACCCCGCTCTGCTGGACTCGGCTCTTCACGCCTCGCTCCTCGGTGGTGGGGACGAGGGGAGCGGCGAGGGTGTTGGTGGCCTGCCGTTCTCGTGGGAAGGCGTTTCGCTGCACGCGAGCGGTGCGTCCGAGCTGCGGGTGCGGATCGCTCCGGCGGGCAAGGGCGCCATTTCGGTGGCGGTCGCGGACCCGGAGGGCCGTCCGGTGGCGTCCGTCGACGCTCTGCTCGTACGGGCGGTGTCGAGCGAGACACTCAACGGCGGGCTCGACGGTGGTGAGGGGGGCGCGGACGCCCTGTTCGGGCTGGAGTGGATTCCGACGGCGGCTGCTGAGCCCGATGCGCCGGGAGTTGGTGTACGTGACGTACTCGGGTCGGTCGCGCTGGTCGGCCCGGATGTGTTCGGGCTGGCGGAGGAGTTGCGCGGTACGGACGTCGCGACGCATGTCGACCTGAAGGCTCTGGTGGCGGGGGAGCCTTCGGTGCCGGACGTTGTGTTGATGTGCGTCACGGGGTTGGGTGATGTGGCCGATGGCCTGGTCGCGGAGCGTGTGCACGTGCTGGCGGCCGGTGTGCTGGGGCAGTTGCAGCAGTGGGTGGCCGAGGAGCGGTTCACCGGGTCGCGGCTGGTATTCGTCACCAGGGGCGCGGTGGCCGTGGACAGTGGCGGTGTGCCGGATGTGGCGGCGGCTGCGGTGTGGGGGCTGGTGCGGTCGGCGCAGACGGAGAATCCGGGCTGCTTCGCCTTGCTGGACCTGGACGCCGACCGTACTGGGGTCCCTGGGGGTGACGTCGACGCCGAGACTCGCGCGACGCTGGTACGGGCTCTCGGTTCCGACGAGCCGCAACTGGTGCTCAGGAAGGGCGAGATCAGGGCCGCGAGGCTGGAGCGCGTCCCGCTTCCGAGCACGGACGTGGGCACGGGTACAGACGCGGACACGGGTACCGGCGGTCGGGGCTGGGAGCGCGGTGGCACAGTGCTGATCACCGGCGGAACCGGTGGCCTGGGCGCTCTGTTGGCCCGCCACCTGGTCGCGGAGCGCGGCGTGCGCCGCCTCCTGCTGCTCAGCCGCCGGGGCCCGGGGGCTGAGGGTGCACGGGAGCTGGTCGCGGAGCTGATGGGGCAGGGCGCCGAGGTCACGGTCGTGGCCTGCGACGTCGCTGACCGTGTGGCGCTGGCCGAGGCGCTGGCCGACGTGCCGGCGGAGCATCCGGTGTCGGCGGTCGTTCACACGGCCGGTGTGCTGGACGACGGTGTGATCGGTTCGCTGACGGCGGAGCGGTTGGACACCGTACTGCGGCCGAAGGCGGATGCGGCCTGGCATCTGCATGAGCTGACGCGTGGATTTGATCTGTCGGTGTTCGTGGTGTTCTCGTCGGTGGCCGGGGTGTTCGGTGGGGCGGGGCAGGGGAATTACGCGGCGGGCAACGCGTTCCTGGACGCGTTGGTGGCGCGTCGGCGGGCCGAGGGGCTGCCGGGTGTGTCGCTGGCGTGGGGTCCGTGGGAGCGGGCGGGCGGGATGACCGGGAGTGTGACCGAGGAGGACATGGAACGGCTGGCGCGGGCCGGGGTGCCGCCGCTCTCGGTGGGCCAGGGACTGGCGCTGTTCGATGCCACGGCCCAGGGCGCGCGGGCGCTGGTGCTGCCCGTACGGCTGGATCTGCCGGCGCTCCGTGCGCGGGGTGAGGTTCCGGTGCTGCTCAGTGGTCTTCTCCGTACCGGCTCGTCCCCCGTCCGCTCCCGGCGGTCGGCGTCGGCCGCTCCCCGGACGGCGGGGGCGCTCGCGGAGCGACTGGCCGGGCTGACCGACGAGGAGCGCGGAGACGTACTCCTGAAGCTGGTACGGGAGCAGGCCGCGGCGGTGCTCGGGCACGCGGACGGGACGGCGGTCGGCGCCTCGCGTCAGTTCCAGGAGCTGGGCTTCGACTCGCTGACGTCGGTGGACTTCCGGAACCGGCTCAACGCGGCCACCGGGCTGCGGTTGCCCGCCACACTGCTCTTCGACTATCCGACGCCTGCCGATGTCGTCGGCCATCTGCGCTCCCAGCTGGTGACGGAGGAGGTCACCGGGGCCGGATCGGTGCTCGCCGCCCTCGACCGGCTGGAACAGGCGCTCGCGGGGGCCGGAGTGGCAGGGGCCGGCGCGGATGTGGCCGTCGACGTACAGGAGTTCAACCATGTGGCGGGGCGCATCGACGTGCTGAGGGCGAAGTGGGCGGCTCTGCGGGCGGAGCAGCCGCGGGACGGGGTGGGGGAATTCGATCTGGAAGCGGCGTCGGACGACGATGTGTTCGCGCTTCTCGATGATGAACTCGGGCTGTCCTGAATCGCAGTCGAAATCTCACCACCGAATCTCACTATCGAGGCCAAACTTGTTTGCGGCGGACTCATGATCGGGCAGGTTCGTTCGACAAGGCCACCGCAGCGGAGCGCATCGGCCGGAGAGGTCCCGGACCGTCGATGACGGTCCGGGCCGTTCGGCCCATGCACGGAACAGAACAACAGAGCAGAACAACAGAGCAGAACAGAAGGGTGCATCACGATGACGACGTCCACCGAGGAGAGCCTTTGGGCACGGTGCTTCCATCCGGCGCCGGACAGCCAGGGACAGCTCTTCTGCTTCCCCCACGCGGGTGGCTCGGCGTCCTTCTACTTCCCGGTCTCCGCTCAACTGTCCTCCGTGGCAGAGGTGTTCTCGGTGCAGTACCCGGGCCGTCAGGACCGGCGCAAGGAGACCAGCCCGGCGGATATCGGTGTGATGGCAGACCGGGTGTACGAGGTGTTGCGCGAGCAGTTCCACGCGCGGCCGACCACCTTCTTCGGACACAGCATGGGAGCGACGATCGCCTTCGAGGTCGCGCGGCGGTTCGAGGCGGACGGCGGCGAACTCACCCGTCTCTTCGCCTCGGGACGGCGCGCGCCGTCGAGCGTCCGTCACGAGGACGTACACCGGCGTTCCGACGACGGGATCGTCGCCGAGCTGATGCTGCTGTCCGGTACGAACACGGCGCTCCTCGGCGACGAGGAGATCCTGCGGATGATCCTTCCGGCGATCCGCAGCGACTACCAGGCCATTGAGACCTACCGGTGCGAGCCGGACGTCGCGCTCCGGGCCCCGGTCACCGTACTGACCGGGGACAGTGACCCCAAGACCTCGATGGAGGAGGCGGAAGCCTGGCGGGGGCATACGACGGGCGCGTTCGACCTGAAGGTCTTCCCCGGCGGGCACTTCTTTCTGAGCTCGGAGGCACTCGCGGTGATTGCGCTGCTGCGGGAGCATCTGTCCTCCGGGCAGGGTGGCCGGGGCGGCCGGTCCGTGCTGGGTGTCGGTTGACCGATTTGCTTGACGACAGGGTTTGACCGATTGACTGTCGTTTTCCTGGGGCCTTCCCTTGGTCCTTTGGAGAATTGCGACTCCTGTTGGTCGTTTCGGTAAGTCCGATGACCGGGACGGGGGCACCGTCGGCAGTGACGGCGCCCCCGCCGGGTTTCCGGCGCGCCCTTCCGAGCCGGTCTCCCGCTTTGTGTGCCGCTGTCTCCCGCGACTCATGGATAACTTTTGGTGCGCGGAAGCCGTTGGTGGTGAGCCGGGGCGCGTCGGGTGGCCCCCGAGACGCGAGGGGGCCGTCGTGGCGGAACAGGAAGATCTGTCAGGTTTACCTGACTTGTCCGGTCTGCCCGGGTTTCTGGTTGGACGCGTCGAGGAGTTGAGGGTCCTGGCCCGCCAGGCCGGGGCAGCACGCGCCGGTCGTGCGGGGCTGGTGGTTCTCACGGGGCCCGAGGGCGGCGGGAAGAGCAGCCTTCTGCACGCCTTCCTGACGAGCGGCGCGTGCCGGAACATGACCGTGCTGTACGGAGCCTGTGGGGAAACCGCTCCGGGCTCGGTATACGGCGGGGTGCGGGCGCTGTTCGGCTCGTTGGGCCTCGGCGCGGGCGCCGCCGGGGGATCGCCTCTTCTACGGGGCTTCGCCCGGCGGGCCCTGCCCGCGCTCGCGGCCGGATCCGGCGGTGACGACCAAGGGGCGCCGTCGGATGCTCCGGACGTCCCGGATGCCCTGGGCGCCCCGGACGACTTGGGTGCCCCGGAGGCTCCGGGCGCGTACCCGGTGCTGCACGGGCTGTACCGGCTCGCGGCGAATCTGATGGCGGTCCGGCCGCTCGTACTCGTACTCGATGACGCGCACCGCTGCGACGAACACTCGCTGCGCTGGCTGGACTTCCTGCTGCGGCGCGCGGACGGTCTGCCGCTGCTGGTGGTGCTCGCGCGGCGTGAGGGAGGACGCCCTGCGGATCCTGCCGACCCCGTTGATTCCGTAGACCCCGTTGCTCCTGTCGATTCCGCCGCGTCCGCCGTATCCGCCGCGTCCGCCGTATCCGCCGCGTCCGCCGTATCCGCCGCGTCCGCCGTATCCGCCGCGTCCGCCGTTCTTGCGGATATAGCCGCCCAGCACGCGACCACGGTGCTGAGGCTGGGGCCGCTCACCGACGTGGATGTGGCCGAGATGGTCGGGCAGTGCTTTCTCGCTCAGGTCGAACCGTCCTTCGCCGAGTGCGCGGCCCGGATCTCCGGCGGCAGCCCGCTCGTACTCGGCCGGCTGCTGGACGAACTGCACGCCGAGGGTGTCCAGCCGGACGCGGAGGGCACGGCACGGGTCGCCGGGATCGCGGGCCGGATGGCCGCGTGTTCCGTCGTGGCGCTGCTGGACGGGCAGCCGCCCTGGATACGTGAGGTGGCCGGGGCCATCGCCGTCCTCGGAGAGGCGGACCCCGATCTCGTCGGCGCGCTGGCCGACGTGCCCTCCGTGCTCGTGGCCGAGGGTGTGCTCGCCCTGCGGCGCGCCGGGATGGCGGCGCCGGGAGGTGGCGAGGTTTTCCGGAGGGGCCCTGGCGTCGGTCCCGACTTCGTACAGGACACGGTGCGTTCGGCCGTACTCGCGTCGCTTCGGCCCGGAGCCGTGGCCCGGTTGCGGGCGCGGGCCGCCCTGCTGCTCTGCGACATGGGCCGGCCCGTGGAGGAGGCCGCCCGGCAGCTCATGGGCGTGCCTGTCCTGGCCGAGCCGTGGATGGCGGAGGTGCTCGAAGAAGCGGCGGACCGGGCCGAGGGGCGAGGTGCTCCCGAGGAGGCGGCGCGCTGTCTGGGACGGGTGCTGGAGCTGCGGCCGGACAGTGTGCGGGTGCGCGTCAGGAGGGCCGAGGCGCTCGCGGAGACCGATCCCTTCGAGGCGTTGCGGCTGCTGGAAGAGGCGCTTCCGCTCGCCGTCGACGCGCGCGCGAGGGCCCGGGTGGCCGTGCGGTACGGGACGGTGTGTCTGGCCGCGCGGCGCGCGTCCGCCGGTGTACGGGTCCTCGAAGGGGCCCTCAAGGATCTGGAGGCGGAGGCGGAGGCAGCGGGTTCCGCCCCCGGCCTGGGCTCTGGCCCGGGCTCCGTCCCCGCCGATCGTGAACTGCGTACGCTGCTCGAAGCCGTACTACTGAGGGTCGGGGCGGACCGGAAGCCCACCGTCCGCGCGACCCGGGAGCGGGCCGCGCGGACGGCCGAGCCGCCCGGTGACACGCCCGGGCAGCGGCGGCTGCTCGCGACGATGAGCGTGCTGACCGCGATGGACGGCAGATCCGTGGAACGTACGGTCGCACAGGCCCGGCGCGCACTGAACGCACCTGAGGACGCACCGGAGGGCCGGACGCCGCTCGACGCGTCCTTCGCGCTCGGCCTCGCCGACGAGCCCGCCGAGGCGCTCGGCGCGCTCGACCGGCTGCTCCGGTACGGCGAGCGCGGGGGCGCCGCCCGTACCCGTGTGTTGGCCCTGTCCGGACGCGCTCTTCTGCTGCACGGGCTGGGGGCACTCCCCGACGCCCTCGTCGATGCCGAAGCGGCTGTCGGGCTCCTGGGGGCGGAGTACGGGACTCCGGAGGACCGTGAGGGCGACCTCGGTGTGCTGCCCCGGACCGCGCTCGCGACGGTGCTGGTCGGGCGGGGCGAGGCGGAGCGGGCGGAGGATGCGTTGCGCGGGGTCGCGCGGACGGGGCTGGACCGGTCGGTCGTCGAATACCACTGGTATCTGATGGCGCGGGCCCGCGCCAGATGGGTGCTCGGCGACCGGGAGACGGCACTCGGCCTCTACCAGCGGTGTGGCGCGTCGCTGGAGGAGGCAGGATTCACCAACCCCGCCTTCCTGCCGTGGTGGTCGGAGGCGGCCTGCCTGCTCGCTACCATGAACCGTGGGGACGAGGCACGGGAGATGGCCGAGTACGGAGACGAGCTGGCCCAGCGCTGGGGAACGCCCCGTACACACGGCCTCGCCACACTCACCCGAGGGGTGATCGCCCCGGGCGGTGCGGGTGTCGGGCTGCTCACCGAAGCGGTACGCGTCCTGTCGGGCACCGCCGCCAGGGCCGAACACGCGAGGGCCGAGCACCTGCTCGGCCGCGCCCTGCTGAAGGCCGGCGACCAGCGCGCCGCCCGCGAGCACCTGCGGATCGCCACCGACCTGGCTCAGCGCTGCGGTGCGCTCGCGCTCGCCGGGGCGGCCAGGAAACTGCTGGTCATGGCGGGTGGGCGGATGCGCAGGATGAGCGGTTCGCCGCTGGACATGCTCACCGGGACGGAACGCAGAGTGGCCGGGCTCGCGGCGGCGGGCGCCAGCAACCGGTCCATCGCGGAGTCGCTCTTCGTCACCGTGCGCACCATCGAGACGCATCTGACGAGCGTCTACCGGAAGCTCGGTGTGAGCAGGCGCACCGAACTGGGCGCCCTCCTGCACACTTCGGCCGTCCCGGGAAGCGAGTCGGCCGCCGGAACGCGGGCCGCGGACTCGCTCCGGGGACGCTGAGACGATCCGGGCGAGGCGGCTGGTGTGAACAGCGGACACAACGAGAACCCGAACGTGGGGCTGACTGTCGAACGGCCCGTCGTGCCATGCGCCGTACCGCCTGTCGCACCCCCTTTCGCGCCTTCTGCCGTCCCAGGCACCGGGCCGCCTGCCATATCGCCCGCCGAGGAGATCGCGCTGCTCGAACGGCGCACCGAGCAGGCGGTGCTCGGATCCGTCCTCGGCGCGCTGGGTGCGGGGCGGGCCGCCGTTGTCACGCTGACCGGCAGGCCGGGGCAGGCGCAGAACGCGCTGCTGCGCTGGGCCGCCCGGTACGCCGAGGGCAGCGGGCTGCGTGTGCTGAGAGCCCGAGCCGCACCCACCGAACGCGACCTGCGCCACGGAGTGACCGTCCAGTTGCTGACCTCCCGGGCGCTCCCGGCCGGTCCGCCCCTCCGTGAACTGGCAGTACGTCAGAGTGGGAAGGGCGACGAGCGGCGTCCGGGCCGGCGCTCCGAGCCGCTTCCCGGACTCGACGGGCTGTTGCGCTCCGCGCGGATCACACCGACCCTGCTGGCGGTCGAGGAGTCGCAGTGGCTGGACCCCGCATCCCTGCACTGGCTCCACTCGCTCGTGCGGCGGCTGACCCCGGACACCCCGGTCGTGGTCATGGCGAGTGGCAGCGGTGTCACCCCCCGGGGCCAGGACCGGCCGGGTCTGCTGCCGCCCTCGCCGGTGCCCGTCAAGCACCTCGTCCCGCGCGCGCTGAGCGAGCGGGGAGTCGCCGCCGCCGTGGAGTTGGGCTGCGGGATCCCCGGTGACCAGCGGTTCGTCGCCGCGGTGTCGGTGGCCACGGCGGGCAGTCCCACGGTGCTGAGCGACGTACTGCACCGGTTCACCGGGCGGGGGTACGCGCCGGTCGCCGCCCGGCTGCCCGAGCTGCACGCGGTCATGGCGGCCGTCCTCGGCGACCACGCGGCGCGGGTGTTGCGGGGGCTGCCCGACGACGCGACCGAGCTTCTGCGGGCCGTGGCCGTCTGCGGCGGTCTGCTGGGCTTTCCGCTGGTGCGCACCCTGGCGGGGGTGCGTACGGTACGGGGGCAACGGCTGCGCGGCACACTGGAGGCGGCCGGTCTCACGGTGTCCACGGGGCAGCGGACGCGTGTGCGTTGCCCGGCGGTCATGGCCCGGGTGCTGGAGGAGATGCCCGCCGGACAGCGGGCCGACCTGTACGGCCGCGCCGCCGAACTGGCCCACCGGGCAGGGGAGAACGACGAGGACATCGCCCGGCTGCTGCTCGGAGCGCCACCCCTCGGCGCGCCCTGGGTGGTCCCCGTGCTCCACCGTGGCTTCGCCGCCGCCCAGCGCGCGGAGGACCACGACCGCGCGGTCGCCCAGCTGTCCCGGGCCCTGAGTGAACCACTCGAACCATCCGAACGTGCCCTGCTGTCGCTGGAGTTGGCGTCGGCGGAAGCGGTGACCGCCCCCGAGGCATCGGACCGTAGGCTCGCCGGGCTCGCCCGCGCCGACCGCCGTTTCCGTACGGTCGCGGCGGGGCCCGCGAACACCTCCGCCACCGGGGTGGTGGCGCGCGCCATCGATCTGGGGCTCGCCAGGGGGAGCGGTGACTGGGCACGCGAGGTGGCGGCCGAGGCGCTGTCCGGCGATGACGTGTCCCACGACCGCCCACCCGACGAAAATCCGCTCCCCAACGGCCCGTCCCGCCATCAACGGGAGGCTCTGGCCGCGTTGTTCTGGCTCGCGGACGAGGACCGGGACGCCATGGAGCCCGCCGTACCCGAGGTGCCCGCGCTGCCGGACCGCCCCGTACCACCGGTTCAGGCGGGTGTACGGGCCTGGCGGCTCGCGGCGCGCGGTGAGGGCCCGGCGGCCGCCAGGGCGCTGGCCCGTGCCGCCCTGGCGGGGCGTGGGCCCGGTGCCGACCTGGTGATGCCCCGGCTGGCCGCCTGCCGGGCGCTCGTACTGACCGACGACTGCGAGGAGGCCGGGGCGGAACTGGACACGCTGCTGGCGGCCGTCCGGCGTGACCGGTTGCGCGCCCCCGCCGCGCGGGTGCTGGCCACGCGCGCCGAACTGCATCTGCACGCGGGCCGTCTCGACGCGGCGGAACAGGACATCGCGGACGCCGAACGGGCCCTGCCGCGGGAGAGCTGGCATCCGCTCGCGCTGCCGGGGCTGATCGGGCTGCGGATCTCCACCGCCATGGAGGCCGGACGGTACGAACACGCCGCCGCGCTCGCCACCGCGCCGGTACCGCCCGGCGCCGAGGAGGGCGCGGCCTGGGCCGTACTGCTCTTCGCCAGGGCGCGGGTCGCCGCCGCGGACGGGAGGTGGGCGGACGCGCGGGAACTGTCGAAGGAGAGCGGCCGTCTGCTGCTGCGCCGGCGGTGGGCCAACCCCGCGCTGTTGGCCTGGCGCCCGCTGGCCGCCGAGGCCGCCCACGTGCTCGGGGACCGCGCGGAGGCGGCGCGGCTGAGCGCGGAGGAACAGTCCCTGGCCCGCCGTTGGGGCACACCGAGCGCGGTGGCCCTGGCCGGGCTGTGGACCGGACCGATGACCGTGGCGGACGGTGGCAGTGGCAGTGGCAGTGGCGGGGCCGGCGATGGTGGCAGTGGGCAGCTGGCCGAGGCCCGGGAGGCGGTCCGGGTGCTGCGCTCGACCCCCGCCCGGCTCTCCTGGCTGTGGGGGCTCTTCCAGCTCGCCACCGCCGAGTTGGAAGCGGGCGACCGGGAGGCCGCCGCCCGTTCGCTGGCCGGGCTGGCGGACTTCGTCGCCGCCCATCCGTCGAGCCGACTGGCCCGGTACGCACACCGGTTCACCGAGCGGCTGACGAGCCCCGGTCTTCCCGTATCCCCGTCCCTCTCCCCGTCGGAGGCGCCATCCGAACCACCCGCACCACCCACGCCACCCGCCCGGCCGCAGGGGTGGCCCGCGCTGTCGGCCGTCGAACGGCACACCGCCACCCTCGCCGGGCAGGGGCTCGGGAACCGGGAGATCGCCGAGACACTGTCGGTGAGCAGGCGCACGGTGGAGCTGCGGCTGAGCAACACCTACCGGAAGCTGCGCGTCACCGGACGCGCGGAACTGCGCGCGTTCGTAAGGACCATGGAAGGACATCAGGCCGATGCTTCTTGAACGGGACACCGAACTGGCCTGCGTACGAACCGCGTTGGCCGACGCCCATGCGGGCATCCCCTCGGTACTGCTGCTGACAGGACCGCTGGGCATCGGCAGGACCGCGCTGTTGCTGCGGCTGCCCGAGCTGGTCGGGTACGGCGAGGTACGCGTCCTGCGCGCGAACGCCGCCGCGGCCGAGACGGACTTCGCCTTCGGGGCGGTGCGTCAGCTCCTCGACAGCCTGGCCGTCGGCACTCTCCACTCGCCCGACATCGCGACGCACGAGGAGGCACACGACGCGATGTACGACACGGCCGGACACGGCATGACCGCCGAATCCCTGTCCGAGGCGATCCTGCAGGGCCCGCACACACTCCTCGCGGACCTCGGGAGCAGCGCGGGGCTGCTCATCCTGGTGGACGACCTCCAGTGGGCGGACGCGCCCTCGCTGCGCTGGCTGGCCCACCTCACCAAACGGCTGCGCGGACAGCGGGTCGTCCTCGTCTGCGCACTGCGGGACGGCGATCGGCGGTCCGGTCACCCGCTGGTGCGGGAGATCGCCGACACGGCCTCCCGGACGCTGCGCCTCGCACCGCTGTCCCCGGCGGCCACCCGGGCGCTGATCCGTGAGCGGTGGGGTGTGCCGGGGCACGAGGAGTACGCGCGTACCTGCCACGGTGTGTCGGGCGGCAACCCGCTGATCCTCACCTCGGTGCTGCGGGACATGGCGCGCCAAGGGCTGGCGCCGGTCCCCGAACACTGCGCGCGGATCCGCGCCCTGCGCCCCCCCGAGCTGCGCGAGCGGCTGACGGCTGCTCTGCGCACCCAGCCGCGGGCGGTCCGCGAACTGGCCGCCGCGATCGTGGCCTTCGGGGGCCACGGCGACCCCGGGCTCGTCGCCCGGCTGGCGGGACTGGACGACAGCGGCTTCGCGGCGGCGCGCCGCGCGCTGGGGGAGACGGGGCTGCTGGCCGGGGGTCGGACACCGGGCTTCGTCCATCCGGTCGTACAGGACGCTGTCGTGGCGTCGCTGAGCGCGGCGGAGCGCGAGCGCGGACACACCGCCGCCGCCGATCTGCTGTACGGGAGCGGCCGGTCGGCCGAGGAGGTCGCGGACCATCTGCTGGCGGGCGCCGTGCTGGGTCGTCCCTGGACGGTGCCCCTGCTGCGTTCGGCGGCGGGTGACGCGGTGCGCCGGGGAGAGTCGGAGACGGCCGCCCGTTATCTGCGCCGCGCGGTGCTGGAACACCGTGCGGGACGGTGTGCCGAAGGAGGGGGCGCGGCAGAGCGCGGAGGGGCCCGGCTGCTGGTCGAACTCGCCACGGTAGAGCGGGAGTTCGATACGGAGACGGCCGAGCGGCATATCGCCCGAGCGATACCGCTGCTGACCACGCCGGGCGACCGGGCCGTGGCCGCGTTGCGTATTCCGCCCGCGCTGCTCGGTGTGGTGTCCCGCCGGGCCGGGGATCTGCTGCGGGCCGCCGCCGGTGAACTCGGCCCGGCGGACCGGCTGGCGGGGGGAGCGCGCGAGAGCGCCCTGCGGCTGGAGGCGCGGCTGCGCCACCACGGGCATGAGAACCCGGCCGAGTTGGCGTCCGCCGTCGCGCGGCTGCGTACGCTCGGGGCGGAACCGCCGCTCGACACGGTCGCCGAACGCGAACTGGCGGTGGTGCTGCTCTGTTCCGCCACGCTGACGGGTGGGGTGCCCGCCGCCGACGCGGCGCGGCTGGCCGGGCGGGTCCTGGAACGCGAACCGGCCGGCTCGGCGGGCGCGCACACCGTGCTGCCGCTGGCCGTGATCACACTGTTCGCCGCCGAGTCCGTGGGAACCGTCGGGTCCTGGCTGGCCGTCGAGCAGCAGACCCGCCGACAGAACGCGACCGGCGCGGCCGGGGTGTTCCTGTTCGCGGGCTGGGCGCTGGTCCTCGCCGCCCAGGGCAGACCGACCCAGGCACGTGAGTACGCCGAGCGCGCCCTGGACCTCGCCGACACGGGCCTGCGCGAGATCTCCACCGTGGTGCTGTGCTCGGTCGCGCTCGAACTGCGCGATCCGGCGCTCAGCGAGCGGATCCTGAGCAGGGCCCGTGAGGATCGCCCGGCGGGCCTGGCGTCGACGGCCGCGCTCCAGATCCTCCGGGCGTCGGTGGACGCCCAGCGCGGGCTGTGGGCCGCCGCCCTGGACACCCTGCTGGCCTGTGGGCGTGGACTGGACGGCTCGGGCTGGCGGAACTCGTCGCTCTTCCCCTGGCGGCCGCACGCCATCGGCCTCCACCAGCGTCTCGGTGACACCGGCGCCGCGCTGGGACTGGCCGAGGAGGAGTACGCGTGGGCCGTACGGTGGGGCGCGCCCGCCGGGATCGGCCGCGCGCTGCGGCTGCGGGGCCGGCTCCAGGGGGCCCGGGGCGTGGGACTGCTGCGCGAGGCCGTCGACGTACTGCGAAACTCGTCGTACGAGCTGGAACTCGCCAGAACACTGGTGCTGTTGGGGCAGCGGCTGGGCCCGGGGGCCGAGGCGGAGGCGGCGCTGCGGGAGGGGGGCGCGCTCGCCGCGTCGTGTGGTGCCCCCTGGCTGGTCGAGCGGGCCGGGCAGGTCCTCGGCAGGGCTGCCGCGCCACGGACGGCGCCGCTCACCCGGGGCGAGCGGCGGGTGACCGCGCTCGTCAACCGCGGCCTCAGCAATCAGGAGATCGCGGGTGAACTCGGCGTGAGTTCCCGGGCCGTCGAGAAACATCTGACTAATTCCTATCGGAAGCTCGGGATCTCGGGAAGGCATGAGCTGGCGGAGGCTCTTCCACAATGAATTCGGACGTCTGTACGTTAATGGCGCGTCGAGGCCCCGTGGCCTTTGGGGCTGCCGTGACCGCTGATTCTGTGGGGCCGAGGGGAAATGCCGAGGCAATCGGGAGGAAACCTCGAACATGTCTCCGCCGACGGCGCGTTCCCCCTGCGGCATGCCCGGGATGCCGGATTTAATCCGCCGGGCCGAGGTGCGTTACGGACCGAACCTTCTGCCCGAGCGACCACAGCATTAACCCTGTGAACAGGGTTTTTTTGACGCACCCGCGTGAAGTTACCTAGCCTCGACAGGGCGAACTCGACAGGGCGGAAGAGCCGGTCGACCCGGCCGTGAGGCCGGATGACGACGTTGTCCAAGGCGACGACGGCGTTGTCCAGGACACGGTCGTCCAGCACGCTCCGAACGACATTGAACATTTCCGGTAAACGGGGGACCCGAAAGGATGGGCGGTCTCGTGGCGATTGCCGCACTCGCAGACTCGGCGCAGGTCACAACCAGTGACCTCTTGCACGAAAGGAATGGGCACGGAGGCGCCGAGCACTTCGACCAGCCAGGGCTGTGCATGGCCTCACTCGATCCTGATCTGACCATTCAGCAGGCGAACGAGGAGTTCTTCCGCCGGTTCGGTGACACCCGATTCGGTGACGCCTCGGCAGGGGTCTGCGGCCGCAGCTTCCGCGAGCTGGTGCATCCCAGTGTGCAGCAGCCGTTGATGCGTCAGTTCTCCCGGCTACTGGAGGGGAAGCGGCAGCGGTTCGCCTCTCATGTGGTGGCCGTGGGGCCGGAGGACGCGGCGTTCGCCGGCACGCTCACCGCCGCGGCGGTGAGCGGCGAGACCCCCGATGTGGCCGCGATCCTGGTGCTCATGCGCTCCTCGGACAGCTCCGAGGACGCGGGGGTGCTGACCCACCAGAAGAAGATCCTGACCGAGATCGACGCGCGGATCCTGGAGGGAATCGCTGCCGGGCTCTCCACGATCCCGCTGGCGTCGAGGCTCTATCTGAGCAGGCAGGGCGTCGAATACCACGTCACGGGGCTGCTCAGAAAGCTCAGAGTGCCCAACCGGGCGGCCCTGGTCTCCCGGGCCTACTCCATGGGCGTCCTCACGGTCGGCACCTGGCCGCCGAAGGTCGTCGAGGACTTCATCAAGTGACCGGCATCCTCAACGGATGACGGTCCCGCCGGACCGTGCGGCCCTCGACGGGCCACACGGTCGGGCGGATTCTCGTACGGTGCCGCGGCGCGATGTCGCCGCCGGGGCCCGGCCTCAGCTGCTGGACGCCTGGTAGAGGCCCCG
The DNA here is from genome assembly GCF_044752945.1 of Streptomyces sp. NPDC088554. Taxonomy (NCBI): domain Bacteria; kingdom Bacillati; phylum Actinomycetota; class Actinomycetes; order Kitasatosporales; family Streptomycetaceae; genus Streptomyces; species Streptomyces sp. NPDC088554. The sequence goes on from NZ_JBIVMF010000026.1 coordinate 23,704, forward strand.
GCCGGCGCGGTGTGCCCGGGAGCTGCCGACCAGCCGGTCCAGGGTGCTGCGCACCGCGTTGATGCTGCCGGGGGTCTCGTCGCGGCCGAGTACCTGCGCCACCTCGCGGGCCCGCACGGGGTTGCTCCCGGCCTTGGCCAGGACGTCGAGGATCTGCTCGGTCAGCCCGCTGTTCTTGTCGTCCTCGGCGGCCGCGTCCGCCTTCTTCGCGGTGGCCTTGACGGCCTTGGCGGGCTTCGCCGTGGCGGCCTTCGCGGCCGGACGGCGCTTGCTCTCCGGGGTGGTCTCCGCGGCCTTCGCCTTGCGGGGTGCGCGCGTACGTACCGGCGCGGCCGTGTCCTCGGCCGCCGCCGGGGCCGCCTCGGGCGACACCGTCGGCTCCGGTACGAACGCGGCGGCCTGGGCCGCCGGTGTCACCGACAGCGTCTGGAGCGCGGTCAGGGCGGTGCGTACCGAGTCCAGACGCCCGGTGACGGCCGACAGTTCCTTTTCGAGTGTCTGCTGCTGTGCCTCCAACTGTGGGAGTTCCGAGCGCAGAAGTGCCGCCGTCGCCTCGATGCTGCCCGGTGTGGCGGGTGTGGAAGTGGTGGATGTCATCGTGGTGCCCTCTCTCTCGTGCCACCGCGCTCGCTTTCGGCGGTGACCGCTGTAACGCAGCCTAGGCCCTGCGGTGTGTGCTGTTGTGACAGGGAGCGGTCCACGGCCCTGTGAATGGCCTAGGAACGGTGCGGAACGGGGGATGTGAGCAGGGGGTGAGTGAATGTCGCCAGGGTGACGCGAACACTCCACGAGGGTTGCTCCGAGGGTGAGTTGACACGGGCGAGGGGTGGTGGAAACCACTCCCGGGGTGGCGGGAGCGACGAGTGAGGGACGCCTGGACATCTGTGCGTAATGGAACGGCGGCTCGAAAGTGAGGCGTTGCTGTTACCGTTCACCGCGCCCGGTCGTGCACGGGAGGTCCGTGTCCGCTCCTCGCCGGTCCCCGTCCCGCCAGGCGCTCCGTTCCGGCCTGGCCGACCCATCCACTGCGCCGACCCATCCACTGCGCCGGCGCATCGACTGCGCCGGCGCCCCGGTCCGGTCCCCCGGACGCCGGGCCGGACGCCGAGGCGGTACGGGAAACACGTACCACCGGCAGGGGACGCGCGGTGTTCCGGGTACCGAGCGCGGCGGCGATACGGCAGTGGTCCGTACGTGTGTTCGCTCCGGTTTCGCGGCGCGGACCCCGAGGGTGGCGCCCACCGGCACGACTGGCTGGCGGTGCCGACGGACACACGCCGCCGTACGCGTCGGCGCGATCGCCGCCATCCGCCTTTCCCGTCCCTGGTGTTCGCCCTGTCGGTGTGTGTCGCGGTCCCGGTCCCTGTGCTGTCCCTCCAGGCCCGCACCCGTGCAGAGAAGGTGCCCGCGGCTGCTCACCGAAGGCTCGGAAACCCCACCTGGCCTCACCGTGAGGGGTTAACAGCACGGAAAAAAGGTGAGTCCGGAGAAGATACCGGAGGTCAACGGACGGGCGTGGCGGTGTGGTTCGCGCGAGAGCCGGATGTACGTGACGGGGAGGATTTGGCTAAGGTGCGGTGAAAGTTCTCCTCGCATATACCCAAATGTTCACCAAGAGAGTTCGATTTCCCTTCAGGTCTCTTTTGGAGGAAAGCGGTGCCCGAGTCACTCGATCGAGGGTGATCCGGTTCACCCGCCGCCCCGCCGCCCCGCAGTGCACCAGAGAGAAGGCCATGAAGCGCATACTCACCCGCTCGGGGAAGGGTCCGTTCCGCGTCGCCACGCGTGAGGAGTTCATCCAGCAGGACCTCATAGGAACGAACTCCGGCAACCTTCTCTTCCGTGACGCCGCGCGCAAGATTCTGCTCACGGCGGGCGCCGAAGTGACGTCCGACGGACTGCGGACCGAGGTCTCGGCGGAGCGCGCGGCCCGGATCAGCGAGGAGTACGACGTGTTCGTCGTCCCCCTCGCCAACGCGCCTTCCGGCTCAGCTTCCGGCCCTCCCTGGACCGACTGTCCGCCCTTATCGAGCAACTCGCCATTCCCGTAGTGGTCATGGGCGTCGGAGCACACGCGGGCGACGACTACGACACCGAACGGCTACGGGCGATCGAATCGTCCGTCAAGCGTTTCACGCGTGCCGTGCTGGAGCGGTCCGCCTCCGTCGCGACTCCTCGGCCGCGGGGGGGGGGGGGGCGAGGACGCCCTGCCCCGTCGGCTCACCCACCCGCTGCTCCAGGAGGACAAGGTCAGGGCTCCGCTCGGCCCGACGACCTGGCTCACCGGACTGTCCACGTACGACTTCTCGTACGGCACCCGCAGCCACGGCAAATATCTCGGCCCTGCTCGCCGATACCCCCGCGGTGGTGCTGGCCCATGACTCCCGCACCCTGGAACTCTGCCGGTACTTCGGGATCCCGCACAGGATGCTCAACACCTTCACCCACGGCGACGGCGGAGCCGCCTTCCGAGCACGCCTCGATGCCCTGGAGTTCCCGCCCTCGATCGAGGTGTGGGACGGCTCGGACGACGGTGCCCTGAGATGCCGCATCAGCAGACTGCGCGAGCAACTGGTGGAGAACAGAGTCATGGCCGACCGGCACATCACCGGACTGACGAAGGCGAACAAAGATCTCCAGAGGCAAGTAGCCGCAATGAAGAAGCAGTTGGCGGCCACAGAGAAAAGAGTGGCGGGCATGGAGAAGCGTGCGGTGGTACGTGTCGGCCCGGCGATACGGCGCCGTATCCGCCGTGTGAAGCCCGGCGGCGCCTGAACTCGACCGTCTCCGTACGACGTTGACGGTGACGCGGAACGCTTCCGGCGGAACGTCTTCTCCCCGCTCGACAACCAGTTCCCGACCGGTCACACCGACGGCTCCGGCCGGGGCGCGGGTGTGGTCCCGAGCGGCCACACCACCGAGCGCGGGGTGAGCGGTGCGCCCACCGGATGGTGAGGAGGGCGGTGTCGTCGGCCGTAGGATCGTGGGGCTGTCCGCCGCACACCGTCAGGAGGCACGCGTCGATGACGCCGCCCGCTACCGCACGAGTCCTCGTGACTCTCGACGAACGGCTCGCGCAGGCAGCCGCGGAGCAGCAAGGGGCCCTGTGGAGACTGGCAGAACCGGGGCGCGGTCTGGACGCCAACGTCGTCCGGCTGGCGCCGGGCAACGGGGTCGCCGAACACAGCGACGACGTCCTCGATGTGCTGCTGGTCGTCCTCGACGGCCATGGCCGTCTCTCGACCCCGGCGGGGAGCGAGCCGCTCACCCCGCACTCGGTGGTGTGGCTGCCCAGAACCTCGCGCAGAGCGCTGACGGCGGGGGAGCGTGGGCTGGTCTATCTGACGGCGCATCGGCGCCGCCCGGGGCTGTCGGTGGCCGGAGTGCTGTCCGGGCGGAACGGTACGCCGTCCGGCGCGTGGGCAAGCGGGGGAGGCGAGTCGGGCGGCGAACCGCCCTGCGCGCTCAACCGGGTCTGCGCCGAGTGCGGACACCTCGCCCAGGAGAACGACGCGCGGTTCTGCGCCCGGTGCGGACATCCGCTGCCCGACTGACACCCGGGGGCGGCCGGTCAGTCTCCCCGGAGGCCCGGAGGACCGGCCGCGCTGTTCCGGCCGTACGCCGTCACACAGCCGTACGCCGTCACGCAAACGTACGGCCGTCGCATGAACGTACGGCCGTCATGACGTACGTCTCCGTGCCGATGTACGTTTCCGTCACGCCGACGGGTCCTCGACCCCGTCCAGCGCGTCGAGGGCCCCGCCCAGCCAGCCGCGCGCCTGGTTGACCGCCATCGCGAACCGTCCCTGTGAGAAGCCGCTGGTGAGCGGATTGATGCGGTAGTTCCCCGCCGCCTTCTCCGCCCTGAGCACCGCCTTGGCCGCCCGTGCCAGCCGCTCCGCGGCCTCGCCCGGCTCCGGCTCCCCGCCACCGGTCAGCTCCTCGGCACAGCGGCCGATCTCCCGCGCGTATCCGCCGAGGCCGTCGGCCCGCTCGATGGCCTCGGGTCCGTCGAGCGCCCCGAGGGCGTCCTGGATCTCCTGAAGCCTGTTCCGCGACTCGGGGTTCATGCGGTGCTGGTGTCCTTACGTCCGTACGCGGGTGCTCTGCCGGGAGCAGCCTAGACGCAGGGGCCGGTCAGGCCGAGTCCCGCTGGACCAGTTCGGTCGGGAGGATCACCGTGGAGGCGTCCTCCCCGCCGATCTGGGCGAGCAGCACCCGTACCATCTCCGCGCTGATGCGGTCCCAGGGCTGGCGGATCGTGGTGAGGGCGGGCCGGGTGTCCAGGGCCGCGGGGGAGTCGTCGAAACCGCCCACCGCGACATCGTCGGGCACCCGGCGGCCCGCGTCCCGCAGGGCGGTGAGCACACCCTGCGCCATCAGGTCGGACGCCACGAACACGGCGTCGAGATCCGGGGCGCGGCGCAGGAGTTCGGCGGCGCGGGACTCGCCGCTCGCCCTGCTGTAGTCGCCGGAGACGATGAGCCGCTCGTCGGCCTCGATGCCGGACTCGGCGAGGATCTCGCGGTAGCCCGCGAGCCGCTCGGTGCCTCCGGGGGTGTCCAGCGGACCGGTCACCGTGGCGATCCGGCGGCGGCCGGTCCGTACGAGATGGCGGACCATCTCGCGCGCGCCGTCGCGGTCGTCGGCGGCGACATAGCTGACCTTCGAACTCTGCCCGAGCGGCTTGCCACAGGAGACCAGCGGGATACCCGCCGCGCGCAGCTGCTCGGCGACGGGCTCCCCGGAGTGACTGGACACCAGCAGGACGCCGTCCACATGGCCGGAGGTGATGTACCGCGCTATTCTGCGCCGCTCGTCCTTCGTGCCCGCGATCATCAGCAGCAGCGGGATGTCGTGGGCGGCCAGCGCCTGCGTACAGCCGCGCAGCAGCACATTGAAGTTGGGGTCCTCGAAGAACCTCTCCTGCGGCTCGGTGAGCAGGAACGCCACCGAGTCGGAGCGGCCCGTGATGAGGCTGCGGGCATGCCGGTTGACGACATAGCCGGTCCGGCGGATCGCGGCGTTGACCGCTTCCTCCGCCGCCGGGCTCACATAGTGGCCGCCGTTCAGGACGCGGGAGACCGTGCCCCGTGAGACACCGGCCTCCCGGGCCACATCATGGATCGTGGGGGGCTTGCGCCGGCCGTTGCTGCCCGTGCGGCTCATACCTGTCGTTCTCTCATGATCGTGCCTGTCGTGTCAGGACTTTACGGCCCCGGACAGCAGATCCAGGCTCCAGAACCGCTGGATGACCAGGAACAGCGCGATCAGCGGCACCACCGCGAGCAGCGCGCCGGTGATCACCAGGGTGTAGAGCGCCGGGGTGTTGGAGCCCTGCTGGAGCAGGGTGTACAGACCGAGGGTGACGGGGAATTTCTGGTCGTCGCCCAGCATGATGTACGGCAGCAGGAAGTTGTTCCAGACGGCGACGAACTGGAAGAGGAACACCGTCACCAGCCCCGGCAGCATCATCGGCAGCGCCACCGACCGGAAGATCCGCCACTCGCCGCCGCCGTCCATCCGGCCCGCCTCGACGACATCGGGCGGCACGGCCGCCGCCGCGTAGATCCGGGCGAGGTAGACCCCGTACGGCGAGAGGACCAGCGGCAGCAGTACGGAGAGGTAGCTGTCGGCCATATCGGCCTTGGCCATCAGCAGATACTGCGGTACGGCGAGGATCACCGGCGGCATCAGCACACCGGCGAGCAGTACGTTGAAGAGCGTCTCGCGGCCCCGGAAGCGGTAGATCGCGAGCGCGTACCCGCTGAGCGCGGAGACCGCCGTCGACAGCAGGGCGCCGAGTCCCGCGTAGAAGAGGGAGTTGAGCATCCACCGCCAGTACACACCGTCGCGGTACGCGGACAGTTCGGCGATGTTGCCGGCGAACCCGGTACCGGGCAGGAAGGTGAAGGTGGAGAACAGCTCACGGCCGGACTTGGTGGAGGCCACCACGATCCAGACGACGGGCAGCAGACAGTAGAGGGCGCCGATCAGCAGCGCGATGGTCGGTACCCAGGCGATACGGCGGCCGTCCCGGCCGCGGCGCGGCGGCCCCTGGGCGGTGCCCGGGGTCGTACCGGCGTCGGGGGCGGCCCGGCGGGTGGTGACAGCGGTCACTGGGACTCTCCCTGGTTCGAACGGGAGCCCACGGTCTTGAGGAAGCCGAAGGACAGCACAAGGGTGATGGCGGCGATGACCACGGAGGTGGCGGCGGCCGAATAGATGTCGTTCTTGACGAAGGCGTCCTGATACACCTTCATCAGCGGTGACCAGGTCGTGGACAGCGAGTTGGTCAGCGGCTTCAGGGTGGTGGGCTCACTGAACACCTGGAGCGTCGCGATGATGGAGAAGAAGAACGTCAGCACCAGCGAGGGCGCCACGATCGGGATCTTGATCCGCAGCGCGATCTGGAGCTGCGAGGCGCCGTCCAGCCGGGCCGCCTCGTAGATCTCGGCGGGGATCGAGCGCAGTGACGTATAGATCACGATCATGTTGAAGCCGGTGCCGCCCCACAGGGCGATATTGGCCAGCGCGATGTAGAGCGGTCCGCCGTCCAGCAGATTGGGCTGGGGCAGGCCCCACTTGTCGAGCAGGTAGAAGAACGGGCTGACGTCGGGCAGATAGAGGAAGCCCCACATCAGCGCGGCGATCACACCGGGTACCGCGTACGGAAGGAAGATCGCGAGCCGGGAGAAGCCGCTCAGCCGGGTGCGCTCGGCGTCCAGCATCAGTGCCAGCAGCAGGGCGAGTCCGAGCATGCAGGGCACGACGATCGCGCCGTACCCCAGCACCCGCAGGGCGCTGGAGAGCAGTTCGGAGTCGGACAGGGCGTCGGTGTAGTTGGACAGCCCCGCCCAGACCTCGGTACGGGCGCCGCTGCCGAGCCCCAGCCCCTTGACCTCGACCTTGCGCAGGCTCAGATAGAGCGCGTAGCCGATGGGCAGGGCGAAGAACAGTGCGAACAGGGTGATGGCGGGCAGCAGGAAGGCGTACGGGGCGTTGCGTACCCGCCTGCTCGCCCGGGAGCGGCCGGGGCGCGGGGCCGGGGCCTTGGGGGACGCGGTCTCGGCGACGGTGGTCTCGGGGGCCGTCATGGAGTCGGGGGCGCCCGGCGCGCGGACGGAGCCGCGCGCCGGGCTCTGGTCGGCGGCCATCAGCCGATGACCCCGAAGCCCTGCTTCTTGAGGTCGGCGACCGTGGCCTGCTGCATGTCGGTGAGCGCGGCGCCGAAGTCCGACTTGTCCTTGGCGGCCTGCGAGAAGGAGTCGCGGAACGTGGTGTACGCGACATTCACGTTCGGGCCCCAGGCGGAGGGCGCGGTGCCCTTCGCGATCTCGGCGGCCGTGGTGTAGAAGTCGGGCTGGTTCGAGAAGAACTCGGGCGCGGTGCTCATCGCGCCACTGGTCTGCGCGGCGGTGGCGGCCGGGTAGATCCCGCTCTCCTTCACCAGCGCGGTCAGCGCCTCGCTGTCCGTGTTCAGCCAGGCGGCGAACTTGGCGGCGGCCTTCTTGTGCGGCGAGTCATTGGTGACAGCGGTGGACGAGCCGCCCCAACTGCCGGTCTTCTGCTCGCCCTTGTTCCACTGCGGCAGCGGCGCCATGGCCCACTTGCCCTTGGTGTCGGGTGCCGCGGTGGTCAGGGTACCGGGCGCCCAGACGGCGCTGACCCAGGCGAGCTGCTTGCCCGTGTTGAGCGCCTTGTTCCAGGCCGGGGTGTACATGGGCTGGTTGTCGATGGAGCCGTCCTTGACCAGGGAGCCCCAGAAGTCGGCGACCTTCGTGGTGGCGGCGTCGTCGATGCCGACCTTCCACTTCTCGCCCTCGGTCGTCCACCACTGGGCGCCGGCCTGCTGCGCCAGGCCCGCGAACAGCCCGGAGTCGTTGCTGGAGAAGGTGGTGAGGGCCTTGGCGGGGTCCGCCTTCTTCAGGGCGCGCGCGGTCGCGGCGAACTCGTCCCAGGTGGTGGGCACGGTGAGCTTGTACTTCTTGAAGAGGTCCTGACGGTAGTAGAACATCATCGGACCGGAGTCCTGCGGGATCGCGTAGACCGCGTCCGTGCCGAGGGTGGTCTGCTGCCAGACGCCGGGCGCGAACGCGCTCTTGGCGTCCTTCGTCTCGGCGGCTATGTCCGCCAGGACATCATTGCTGACCAGGGTGGGAAGCGCCTGGTACTCGGCCTGCACCAGGTCGGGGGCCTGCTTGGCCTTGGCCGCGGTGATGATCTTGGTGACCAGGTCGTCGCCGGACGCCTGCTTCTTGACCGTCACCGTGATCCGGTCCTTCTTGCCCTCGGTGGCGTTCCAGAGGTCGGCGACCTTGTCCATACCGGGCGCCCAGGCCCAGTACGTGAGCGAGACGGGCCCCTCGGCCTCGGCCTTGTCGCTGCCCGAACCGCAGGCGGCGAGGGTGGTGGCGCCGAGTGCGATGGTGAGGGACGTGGCCACGAGGCGTCGTCGCGTCGTGAAATGCATGGTGTTACTCCCCTGACGAAGGTCTCCGACGTGAATGCGGCAGACCGGCCATGCTCTGTGAGCGTTCACAGTAGAGAAACTTTCCGGACACTTGTCAATGCTTGTTCCTGTGCGGTTATGTTGGATCTGCGTCGCCGCCGATGTGTGTGCACGTTCCCACCCCAGGCACTTATCGCTGCATGCAGCACAGGAGGCAAGCCCATGCCGGACACCGCACCCCGGGGCCTTGAACGGCTCGCGTTCGGCGGGGACTACAACCCCGAGCAGTGGCCGGAATCAGTCTGGCAGGACGATGTACGCCTCATGCGCGAGGCCGGGGTGAACCTGGTCAGCATCGGTATCTTCTCCTGGGCGATGCTGGAGCCCGCGCAGGGGCGTTACGACTTCGGCTGGCTGGACCGCATCATCGACCTGCTGCACGAGAACGGCATCCGTGTCGACCTGGGCACCCCCACGGTCGCCCCGCCCGCCTGGTTCTACCGCGCCCACCCCGAGGCGCTCCCGGTCAGTCAGGAGGGCGTGCGCTACGCCTTCGGCTCGCGCGGCGCGATCTGCCACAGCTCGACGGCCTACCGTGAGGCCGCCGCAGCCATCACCGAACAACTCGCCCTGCGCTACGGCGCCCACCCGGCGCTGGCGCTGTGGCACGTCCACAACGAGTACGGTGTCCCCGTCAACGCCTGCTATTGCGACAGCTGCGCCGCACACTTCCGCCGCTGGCTCGCCACCGCGTACGGCACCGTCGACGCGGTCAACGAAGCGTGGGGCACGGCCTTCTGGGGCCAGCGCTACGGCTCCCTCGACGAGATCGAACCGCCCAGGGCCACCCCCACCGTCTGCAACCCGGCCCAGCGCCTGGACTACGCGCGCTTCGCCGACGCGACCATGCGGGAGAACTTCGTCGCGGAACGCGACCTGCTGCACCGGCTCGCCCCGGGCACCCCCGTCACCACCAACTTCATGACGGCCCTGAGCCAGTGCGACTCTGTCGACTACTGGGCCTGGGCGCGTGAGGTCGATCTCGTCACCAACGACCACTACCTGATCACCGACGGCCGGCGCACCCATGTGAACCTCGCCATGGCCGCCGACCTGACCCGCTCGGTGGCGGCCGGTGAGCCCTGGCTGCTGCTCGAACACTCCACCAGCGGTGTCAACTGGCAGCCCCGCAACCCCGCCAAGGCCCCCGGCCAGATGGCCAGGAACAGCCTCGCCCATGTGGCGCGCGGCTCCGAGGGCGCGATGTTCTTCCAGTGGCGCCAGTCCCGGCGCGGCGCCGAGAAGTTCCACTCCGCGATGGTCCCGCACGCCGGCACCGACAGCCGCGTCTGGCGCGAGGTCGTCCGGCTCGGCGCCGACCTGGACGGACTGGCGACCGTACGCGGCACCCGGACCGTCGCCGACGCCGCCATGCTCTGGGACTGGCAGTCCTGGTGGGCCCAGCGTCTGGAGTGGCGCCCCAGCGAGGACCACGACGCCCGCGAGCGCGCCGACACCTTCTACGAGGCGCTCTACGACCGGCACCTCACGATCGACTTCGCCCACCCCGACGCCGATCTGTCGGCCTACCCCCTCGTGGTGGTGCCCGCCCTCTACCTCGCGACCGAGGCCACCGGCCGCAACCTGCGCGCGTACGTCGAGAACGGCGGCACCCTGGTCGTCTCGTACTTCTCCGGAATCGTCGACGCGAACGACGCCGTCCACCCCGGCGCCCACCCCGGCGCCCTGCGCGATGTCCTCGGCCTGACCGTCGAGGAGTTCTCCCCGCTCGGTACGGGCGAACGCGTCCGGATCACCGCCGCCGACGGCGCGGAGCTGACCGGTGACGTCTGGACCGAGTTCGTCGTGCCGCAGGGCGCCGAGACCGTCTGGACGTATGCCGACGGGCTCACCGCCGACCGGCCCGCCGTCACCCGCCACCGCCTCGGCGAGGGAACGGCCTGGTACATTTCCACCCGGCTGGACGCACCCTCCCTCGACACCATCCTCGGCGTCGCCGCCGCCGACGCCGGGATCGCCCCGCGCGCCGAACTGCCGCGCGACATCGAGGTGGTGCGCCGTGCCGGCGAGAACGGTTCGTACCTCTTCGTCATCAACCACACCGGTACGGACACCGAGGTGCCGCTGACCGGCGACGGCACCGAGCTGCTCACCGGCGAGCGCGCCGCGGGCGGGCTCGCCGTCCCGGCCGGAGCTGTACGGGTCGTGCGCTTCGACGACTGACAGCCGTACCCGCTCCGCCGCTCCACCCCCAGATCCCACCCCCCACAGAACCACCCCACCGAGAACCACCCCCACCCGCCGCATCCGGTCGAAGGGACATCGACGATGCACTTCGCACTCCGCTCCAGGCACATCCCCCTCAGAGCCGCCGCCGTATCAGCCCTGGGCGCGCTGCTCCTGACCGCGCTGCCCGCCACCCAGGCACACGCCGCGACCACTCTCACCAACCCCGGCTTCGAGGCCGACGCGACCGGCACGGCCACCCCGTCCGGCTGGAGCACCTACTCGGAGGCCGGCCAGAACGCCGCCTCGTTCACCGAGAGCGGCGGCGCGAGCGGCAGCCGCCGGCTCAGCCACTGGTCGGCCTCGGCGTACAAGGTCGAGACCTATCAGTTCCTCTCCGGGCTGGCCGACGGCACCTACACCCTCAGCGCCAAGGTCCGTTCCAGCGGCGGCCAGAACTCCGCCTACATCGCCCTGCGCAACTGCGGCAGCGCCGAACAGCGCACGGACCTGCCGCCCACCCCCAACGGGCAGTGGATCCGTCTCGTCACCTCGATACGGGTGAGCGGCGGCAACTGCACGGTGAGCCTCAACTCCGACGCGCACGCGGGGGAGTGGGCCAACTTCGACGACCTCACCTTCGCGCCGGGCTCGACGGGCCTCGCCATCAAGGGCGGCGACCTCTCCACACTGCCGAAGAACGAGGCGTTCGGCGCCACCTACCAGAGCGCGTCGGGGGCGAGCGGAAACGCGCTGGGCCTGCTGCGCGGCGCGGGCATGAACTACGTACGCCTCAAGGTCTGGGTCAACCCGGCCGACGGCTACAACAACAAGGCGCGCGTCCTGGCGATGGCCAAGCGGGCCAAGGCCGAGGGCATGAAGATCCTGATCGACTTCCACTACTCGGACCGCTGGGCCGACCCGGGCCAGCAGACCAAGCCGGCCGCGTGGGCGAACCACTCGTACAGCCAGCTGCGCACCGACGTCTACGACCACACCTTCGACGTCCTCAACGCGCTCAAGGCGCAGGGCACCACCGCCGACATGGTCCAGATCGGCAACGAGCTCAACGCCGGCATGCTGTGGCCGGAGGGCTCCACCGACAACTGGACCCAGCTGGCCGGTCTGCTGACCTCGGGCGCCCAGGCGGCCAAGGACGTCTCCTCCTCCACCCAGATCGCCCTGCACCTGGCCAAGGGCGGTGACAACAGCGGCACCCGCTGGTGGTTCGACCAGGCGGTGGCGCGCTCGGTGCCGTTCGATGTGATCGCGCTGTCGTACTACAGCTACTGGCACGGCCCGCTCTCCGACCTCCAGGCCAACATGGACGATGTCGCGGCGCGCTACGGCAAGCCGGTACTGGTCGCCGAGACCGCCTACGCCCACACCCTGGCCAACGGCGACGCGCTGGAGAACAACATCGCCACCTCCTCCCAGCTCGCGGCGGGCTACCCAGCGACCCCGGCGGGACAGGCCGCCAACCTGCGCGATGTGATGAACGTGGTCGAGGCGGTCCCGAACGGACGCGGCCTCGGCGTCGTCTACTGGGAGCCGGCCTGGACCGCCGCACAGGGCAGCGGCTGGGACCCGCAGGACCCCTCCTCGGGCAACGCCTGGGAGAACCAGGCGCTCTTCGGCTACGACAAGAAGCTGCTGCCCGCCGCGGGATGGTTCTCCCACCGGTAAACCACCACTGGTACGGCAGTGTGAACCGTACACACGGAAAGAGGGCGGCGGGATCGTGAACCGGTCCCGCCGCCCCTTTGCGTCCCCGGCCGGGGACGAGGAACACCCTCTGCGGGGTCGCGCCCGTCCGCGCGTGGGCAGCCGGTCTGTCATGACATCAACCGCATCGTGGGGCACCGATGTTCAAGGGTTCGTTTCTTCTCGTACCGATCACTGTCGGTGGCAAATACTTTCGTCGTACACACTGCTACGCTCACGCTCCTCGCCGAGGCCCGGGACGGCCGTCCGGTGGGTGAGTACAGCGGATGAGCACAGACAAGGAGCGGCTCCGTGGACTCAGTTGCCGACGACGCCACCGCCGCCGAGTTCCAGGAGTTCTTCGAGCGGCACTACGCGGAACTGTCGCGTCTGGCATACCTCCTGACGGGCGATGCCAGTACGGCCGACGACCTGGCCGCGGACGCGCTGCTCGCGATGTGGCGTCGCTGGGACCGGGTCAGGGCCGCCGACCACCCGGTCGCGTACGCGCGCGGGGTGGTGGCCAATCTCGCACGCTCCCAGATCCGCAGCGCGGTACGGGAGCGCCGCCGCGTCACACTGTTCTGGTCGCAGCGCGGCGAGCGGTTCGACGGGCCCGACGTCCCCGCCGTGCTGGATGTCCAGGCGGCCCTGCGGAGGCTGCCGTTCCGTAAACGGGTGTGTGTGGTGCTGCGCCACGCGCTGGATCTCTCGGAGCGGGACACCGCCCTGGCGCTGGGCGTGTCCGTGGGCACGGTCAAGAGCCAGACCTCGCGCGCGATGGCCGAGCTGGGGCGGCTGCTGGCCCCCGGTCAGGACCCGGCCGGGGAACAGGTGCAGGCGAGAGTGGCCTCGGACCTCACCGGGGGCCCCGGACCACGCGTCGCGTCGGCCCGTACCGTTGCTTCCGACCGCACGGCTCCATCCGGTCGTGCGGAGGGGAGAGGCTGATGGACGAACTGCGCAAGCGGCTGAGGCAAGAGGCACGGACGCACACCCCGGACCGGGCGCGGATACTCGCGCGCGTCGAACGCGGCATGGCGGGGCAGGGGGCCGCCCCCGCCCCGTCGAGATCCCGCGGTCCGGCGTCCTGGCTGCGGGTGGCAGCGGTGACGGCGGCCGCCGTCGGCGCGCTCGGCGCCTGTACATACGTCCTCGTCGCCGCCACCGAGGGCGGCGGACCCCAGACCGTGGCGACCACACCGGAACCGGCGCGCCGCCCTGTCCCGCCCCCGGTGTCCTCCGACGCTCCCGAGCGGCCGTCGCAGAGCCGTACGCCCGAAGAGCGCCGGCCCTCCGTGCCCCCGGAGAGCGGGACACCGGCCGCCCCCGGTACGCCCGCGGGCCCCCGGGACGGCTATCTCCGGTCGGACGGTGTGGTCGACCCGAACAGCAACTCGTTCTGGGCACAGAACAACGTCACGCTCACCACCGAACGGCCGCTGACCTCGCTGACCGTGGAACTGCGCGTCGCGCAGACCGGCGGAGTGAGGGCCACCGGCTCCTGGCACTCGCTGCCCGAGGAGGACTTCACCGCCACCGTGCGCCCGGCGGACGACGGGACCCTGGTCTATCGGTGGACGCTGAAGGACGGTGTGACCGTACCGGCGGGCGAACATGTCTTCGCCGGCCGCTACGACCACGGAGAGGGCGGCCGGGACGCCGGCGACGACCGTTACCGGGCGATGGCGGCAGGCTCCGGGCGCACCGCCGAGGTCGGTGGGGACTTCGGCTGAAGTCCCCACCAGCGGGCCTCAGTTGGGTGCCCCCGGCGGGATCCTCGGCAGCGATCCGGCGCGGGCCACCGCCGGGTCGGCGAGCGTGGCGCTGATCAGCTCGGCAGCCTCGCGCCCCTGGGTTCCTTCGCCGGTACGCAGCCGGTCGGCCAGCCCGCGCAGGGCCGACCGTACGAGCGCGCGGACCGGGGCGTGCAGGGCGTCGCCCTCCAGAACGGCCAGGACATGGTGCAACAGCACCCAGTTGGCGGTGTGCTGGACGGCTTCCCCGGCGAGGACCCCGGCCGGGACCGGGTCGGCGCGGTGCCAGGTGGCATCGAGGAGTGCGCCCAGCAGTACGGCGACCCCGGGCACCGCCGGGTCGGCCGCGTGCTGCCAGGCGAGCCGGTTCAGGCGGGCCGGATCCAGCAGCTGTTCGCCGACGAGGGACGCGGCGGCGGCCACCGCCGAGAACGGGTCGAAGACCCGGCCCGCGCGCGTGTCGAAGGACTGTGCCGTACGCCCGTAACGGATCGCGGGCGGGGTGAGCGCGTTCAGCACGGCGGCGGGCAGGGCCAGTTGCTCCGCGCGCAGCAGCGCGGCCAGCCGCTCCAGTGCCTTGTGCTGGTCCGCCGCGTCGACGGGGACGGCGCCGGTGCCGTCCTCGCCGGCCAGGCCGTACACGTACCGGACACCGCCCACGAGCCGGGCCACGGCGGTGACTTGGTGCCGGTGCAGGAGCTGGAGCAGGGTGGCGCGCTCCTCCAGCTCGCCGGTCTGCCTCCCGGGCGGCAGGACCCCGCGCGAGAAGCCGTTCAGCGCGATACGGCGTACCGCGAGGATCTCCTTCAACGCCTCGAACGCACCGCCCGAGGTGGTCCAGGGGACCGCGTCGGCATGGGCGGCGTCCGGGCCGTGGCCGTCCTCGTCGGTGAGGTGGACCAGGCCCGACTCGGCGGCCTCCCGGCGCAGTTCGGCCAGGGCGGCGGCCTCGTCCCGCCCGGGGAACTCCCCGTACGCGTGCGCGACGAGGAACAGGTCCCACGGGCCCGGCCCGGTCGCGTACGCCCCGGACAGATCCAGCTCGCCGTCGTCGGTGACCCGGATCCGCGCGTGCGGATAGTCCATCACCGACGGCTCGGGGTGCAGTGTGCTCGCGTAGTTGTGCATGAAGCCCAGCGCGTGACCGATCTCATGGGCCGCGAGCTGCCGCAGCCGGTCCAGGACCAGCTTCTCCACGGCGGCCAGCCGCTCCCGCTCGTCGGGACGGCCGTACGGGGCGAGCAGCGCCTCCCCCAGTGCGCGCACCTGGTCCGCCCGCTGGGAGCCGAGCCGGACCCGGGCGGCGACGATCTCGCCGGTACGTGGATCGGTGAGCCCCTGCCCGTGCGACCAGCCACGGCCCGCGCGGTGCACCCACACCACGGAGTTGACCCCGGGCCGGTACGGATCGAAGTCGGCGCCGCCCACCTCGACGCGGTACGCGTCCGGAAGACCGGCGGCGGCGAACGCCCCCCGCCACCAGTTGCCGCCCTCCACGACCGCGTCGCGCAGTGGTCCGGGGAGCGCGGGGTCCACCTCGAAGACGATCGGCCGCTCCAGCCGGAAGCGGGGCTGGAACTTCACCTGTCGGTCGCCGGATCCCACCAGCGAGTGGTCCTCGTGGCCGATGCCGTAGCCGCCGGAGCCCGGGTGGTAGCGCCGGGCGGGCAGCGCGGGCTCCGGCAGCGGGGTGAACCGCAGATGCTGGACGACGGTCAGGGCACGCGGATCGGGCACCACGGTCCCGAGCGCGCTTCCGCCCCCGGGGCCGCGGAAGGTGAGCAGGGCGGCCAGCCGGGTACCGTCCGGGCCCGTACACGACCGGTCGGCCAGCGGGAAGCTCGCCGACGCGTCGACCGCGTACTCGCCCTGCCCCCGCTCCCGCAGATGCCCGGTGATCCCGTCGTGGTCGCCGAGCACCAGCCCGGTCACGTCGACGACGGCCGTGCCGTCCCGTTCCCGGAGCACCGGGGCGCTCCACACGACGGAGCACGCGAACGACTCGTCCCCGGCGCGGATCGCGGCGGTGTCACCCGTACCGAGGAAGTGTTTGTTGCGCAGGACGAGCAGGACATGGCCGGCGAGCCTGCGGAACTCCGCCACCCGGACCTTGCCGAACCGTCCCCGGTCCAGCCCGAGCTCACTGGATCCGGCGCCCTGGGCCAGCTCGGTGGTGAACAGGAAGGGCCGCTCGAAGTGGCTTATGCCGACGATCAGTTGGCCGTTGTCGGAGCCGTGGAGCAGCTCCAGGAAATCGGATGCGGGGGTGTCGGTCACGCCGGGGCCTCTTCTTGTCTGCTGTCTGCTGTCTCTGGCTCCTGCCGAGCGAACTCATCGGGAAGCCCTCCTCACCCGGCCCATCATGCCCGGCCCGCCGGGGTCCGGCCCGTTGGTCCGGAACCCGGGATAGGCTCGGAACTTCGCGCAATGACGATGCGTGCGACAACGCGCACGACATCGCGCGGACGACGACGACGAGGAGACGATGACGATGGCGGTCGGCGGAACCGGACGGGTGGCCCTGGCCACGGCGACCGTGGGGATCGACCGGGACGTCGACCTTCCGCTGATCGTCGGCGCGCTGCGCGCCCGTGGCCTGGACGCCGAAGCGGTGGCCTGGGACACCGAGGGCCATGACTGGTCGGCGTACGACAGTGTGGTCATCAGGTCCACCTGGGACTACTGGCGGCGGCTTGACGCGTTCCTCGCCCGGGCCGACGACATCAGCGCCGTGACCCGGCTGTACAACCCCGCCGGTGTTGTCCGCTGGAACAGCGACAAGAGGTATCTCGCGGACCTCGCCGACCGGGGCGTCCCGACCGTACCGACCGTCTTCATCGCCCCCGGCGAGAAGATCGTCCTGCCCGAACAGGGGCACTTCGTCGTCAAACCGACGGTCTCCGCCGGCTCCCGGGGCGCCGCCCGGTACGCCGAGGGCATGACGGCCGGGGCCGAACGCCATGTCGAACAACTCCACGCCGCCGGTGAGACCGCCATGGTGCAGCCGTATCTCCCGCGTATAGCCGAGGGCGAACGGGCGCTCGTCCACTTCGGCGGAACGTTCAGCCACGCACTGCGCAAAGGGCCGGTCCTGACCGATATCGGGGTCATCGACAACAACAGGGTCGCCCATCCCGGCCTCACCGCACACCGGCCGAGCCGGGCCGAGGCCGAGGTCGCCGCCGCCGCGCTGCGCGCGGTCCCCGGCCAGGGCCCGGCCCTCTTCGCCCGGGTGGACCTCGCGGTCGGGGACGACGGCACGCCGGTCGTCATGGAGCTGGAACTCATCGAGCCCAATCTCTTCCTCACCCACAGCCCCGACGGACTCGGCCGTTTCGCGGACACGATCCAGCGGTGGACCGCGACCGGACGGCCGTAGCGACGGGCCGGCCGGTGGTCAGGGCACCGTGAATGCTCCGCCGCGGGCCGCCGGGCCTCCGGCCGGCCCGGGGAAGTGCGCCAGCGGGCGCAGCACACAGCGGCCGAGGAGCAGCGAGGGACTGATCAGGGTGGAGCCGACCTCGTACCCCTCCTTGACACAGGTGTACGGCGAGCTGTTGACCGTCACATCGTCGCCGACGGCCGCCACCTGGGCGGCGAGCGCGGCCTTGTCGGCGCAGATCACCGCGGGTCCCCGGACGTCGTTGACCAGCCGCCCCCGGTACACGCGCTGGACCCAGAGCAGCTCCAGTACGAGCAGACGGCGCACCGAGAAACCACCGATCGGCGTTCCGAGCAGCCAGCCGTCCCCCATCCTCCGCAGCAGCTCGGACGGCGGGAAGTCCCCCGGAAGGACATCGAGGACGCTGCACCGGGGCAGCGCGGGCCGTCCGGCGGCGCCCCGGCCGTGACCGGTGCTCACCCCGCCGCTGAGCGCGCTCGTCGGGGTGTGGGTGAGCAGCCCCGTCCACCGTCCGGCGGTCAGCAGGGTGACGGTACGCGGCACGGTGCCCTCGTCGTCCCTCTCGTAACTCCCGGCATAGGGCCAGGCCGAGGGGCGGTCCCGCACGGTCAGCGGCGCGGCCGTCCAGCGGTCCCCGAGAGCGCGCCGCAGGGAGGGGGAACGGGCCAGATAGTTGTCCGCCTCGCTGGTGTGCCCGAAGCATTCATGGACGAAGACCCCGGCCGCCGACGGGGAGAGCACCGCGGGGCCGTGCAGCGGCACCGAGATGTCCCGCCGGTGGGCGAGCCGCTCCCTGTCCCGCCGCAACTGTTCCACCCCGTCGTCGATCCGGCGCAGGACGAACGCCGGATCGTGCGCCGCGGCCCCCCACTGCGGCGTACCGCCATGACAGGCGCGGCCCAGCACGATCCGCACCTCGACCAGGCTTCCCCGCCGCGCCAGCGAGAAGCGGGCACCGGGCCCCAGTGTCTCGCACGCCCGCCGCAGCGCGTCCCGCAACGCCTCATCCACGGCGCAGGCACTCCACGGCCTCCCGGCAGCCCGCCAGCAGCCGGGCACCCTCGGCGGTCGGCTCGGCGACCTCGGTCAGGTTGTTCTCGGCGAGCAGCGGCTGTGCGGCCCTCTCGGTCAGATGGCGGCCGATCCGCTCCTGCTCCCGGGCGTCCGCCGTCCGCTCCCGCCGGCACCGGGCCGCGTGGAGACCGCTGATGAACGACAGCACGCCGTGCAGGAGATGGCCGAGCGGCCGCTCGGCGTCGACGAAGGGGGAGTAGTGCCTCGCCCGTGGGTTCCGTACGACGGCCACACAGTCCAGAACGCCGCTGAACCGCTGGTGAGTGGCCTCGTGGACCAGGGGCTGGGCCAGCACGAACCCGGGGCGCTCGCTGGTGAGCACCAGCCCCCGCAGACCGTGCACACTGAAGTTGAGCGGCCGGTCACCTCGACGGTTGCTCAGCGCGGCGAACGCCCTGATGTCGACGGACGCCATGGCGAGCCCCAGCGGCCGGCTGTCCGCGAGGACATCGGCGCCCGCCTGCACCCGGGCCGCGAACGCGCGTGCGCCCGACGCGTCGAGATCCAGCGGCCGCTCGTCCGACTCCGACTCCGCCGCCCAGGAGAACAGCAGCCCACCCCTGTCGGGACCCGAACGGGTCAGCACCGGGACCGACACACGACGGGCCTGCGGGGCGGTGAACACGACCCGTGCGACGGCCGCCCCGGCGTCCCGGGTCAGACAGCTCTCCAGCTCCGCCAGCAGCACCACCGGATCCGCGCCCGCCACCCCGCTGCGCCAGATCCAGCCCGTCAGATCGGGGCGCGAGGCGAGATCCAGCGCGGCGTCCACCTCCAGGGCGTCGAGCGTCTCCCCGGCCAGCGCGAGCGCCGGCGCCGGGCCGGGCACCGCGTCCCCGAGCCGTCTCGGCGCGCGCAGGAAGCGGACCAGACAGTGCCGGGCCACCACCCGGTGCAGCCGCTCGTTGGCCCGTACGTCGTCGGGCGTCCTGGGCAGGACGATCCGGGCGAGATCGGGCAGGCCAGCCGCCGACTCGTCCTCGGTGAGATCATCGACACGCATCCGGACCTCCCGGCTCGCCCCGGCGCTCCAGCACCCGGTGCAGTGAGGCCTCCAGCGACCGGACGAGCGCGGCCCCGTCCGGGGCGCGCAGCGGGAGCGGCTCCCCCCACACGGGGTCCGCAGCGGCGTCACGCAGCAGCGCCCGCCCGTACCGGAGGACGCGGGGCACGATCACCAGCAGAGCCGGCTCGCTGATGGCCTCGCAGACACCGATGACCAGGGCGGCGGCGAAGATCAGGACATGGAGGGAGCCGTCCCAGAAGACGGCCGTACAGATGAACATGGCCACCCGGGCCGAGTCCGCCGCCACCGCTCCCGCCACGGGATTGATCCGGTCGAGCAGGGCGCCGCTGAAAAGCACCACGGATCCGAGCGCCATGAAACGCGCGGCGAATACCACTGCTACCGTCTCCGCGGTGGTGCCTGCCTGTGCCGCGGACACGACAATGAGAATAGGGAAGAGAGCGTCACCGAGAAGGGAAACCGCCTGTCCCAGACAGAGAACGGCGAAACGCCGGTGGCCGAGCAGCTGGAAATAGGTTCTCACCGTCTCGCATGGCCTTTCCGGAACGGGCCGTACACCGTCGGCGCTTCGAGGGGGAGGCGCCGACGGCTCACCGGCGGTCGGACAGCACGGTCAGTACGGGGTCGGTGCAGGTCGGTAAGGGGCGGTACGGTCAAGCCAGTCGGGTCGGTTGAGTCGGTCGGGGTCGGGGTCGGGGTCGGGGAGTCAGGAGGAGGAGAAGAAGCGGAAGGCGTGGAAGGCGATGCCTTCCTCAAGGTCCTCGACTTCCAGGGCTTCGAGGCTGTCGAGGCTCTCCGCATCGTCGACGACAGTGACCTGTTGGTTGTTCATCTCGTTCTTTCGATCCTCCTTCGGGCATTCGAAACGTTCCGTCGGGAGAATCCATGTGTTCCCCGGCGCGGAATTCGACACTAGCGGCCGGGTTCGGCGTGGGGGAAGTGCTGACAATTCATTGGCGTGGACTGGCCATTGAGTTATGGCATGCGGTTTTCCTGGGTATTGGGCGGCTCGGTAGAGTGACGGCGCCGCCCGTATCGGCGCGTGGCACGGGGCGCCCGCACCAGTGGCGCGGGCGCTCCCCGTACAGGAGTCACAGGAGTCAGGGGTTTCCATGAGCCGGCAGCCGGTCACCGTCGTCACCGGGGGGAGCCGGGGAATCGGCGCCGCGATCTGTGTACGGCTCGCCGCCGACGGCCACGATGTGGCCCTGGGATACCGCGCGGACGCCTCCGCCGCCGAAGCCGTCGCCGCGGCGGTCGGGGCGACGGGGCGGCGTTGTGTCACCGTACGGCTCGACACCACCGACGAGCGCGGCGTCGACCGGCTCTTCGAGACGGCGGCCGCCGAACTCGGCCCCGTCACGGGCCTGGTCAACAACGCCGGGGTCGGCGGCCCCGTCGGTCCCCTCGCCGACGCGGACGCGGCGGGCATGCGTCGGAGCCTGGAGGTGAACGTCCTGGGCTATCTGTTGTGCGCGCGCCGCGCGGTCCGTGACATGACACGCACCGGGGGCGGCTCCATCGTGAACATCTCCTCCGCGGCCGCCACGCTCGGCAGTTCCGGGGAGTACGTCTACTACGCCGCGGCCAAGGCGGCCGTCGACACCATGACCACCGGTCTGTCCAAGGAGGTCGCCGCCGCCGGAATCCGTGTCAACGCGGTCGCTCCCGGCATCATCAGGACAGGTTTCCACGCGGACCCCGAGCGCCCGGACAGGCGCGCGTCCGCCATTCCCCTGGGCCGTCCCGGGCAGCCGGAGGAGATCTCCGGCGCGGTCTCCTGGCTGCTCTCGGACGACGCCTCGTACGCCACGGGCGCGATCCTGCGTGTGGCCGGCGGTCTGTAGGATTTACCACCCACCCACCACCCCCGGACACACCGAAGGGCCGGTCCGGTGTGTGTGACGCACACCGGACCGGCCCTGTCAGGCTTGACGACAGGTCAGCTGACGGCCTGGACCGTCTTGGCCGCGTCGGCCAGACCGGCGCCGCAGCCGCCCGAGCAGGTGCCGGGAAGCGCGCGGGCGTTGGCCTTGATCGCGGACTCGATCTGGGCGGGCGTCAGCGAGGTGTTCGCGGACTTCAGCAGCGCGGCGAGCCCGGCGATGTGCGGGGCGGCCATGCTGGTGCCCTGGTAGTACGCGTACGACTCGGCGCCCGGGGTGGTGGTGCCCGAGTTCAGTGTGGACAGGATGCCGTTGGCGGTACCGGTGTTGGTCTGGCCACCGGGCGCGGCGATGTCCACCGAGGCGCCGAAGTTGGAGTACGAGGCGCGCGAACCGGTGCGGTTCAGGGCGGCCACACTGATCACGTTGTTGCAGCTGGCGGGCGAGAAGTTGGCCGCGTTGGCGTTGGAGTTGCCCGCCGCGACGACGATCGTGGTGCCACGGTTCACGGCCGCGTTGATCGCGCTCTGGGTCGCGGTGGAGCAGGAACTGTTGCCACCGAGGCTCATGTTGATGACCTTGGCGACGTTCGCGTTGGCCGGGACGCCCGAGACCGTACCGCCGGAGGACCAGGTGATGGCGTCGATGATGTCGGAGTCGTAGCCGCCGCACTTGCCGAGGACCCGCACCGGCGAGATCTTCGAGCCGTGGGCGATGCCCGCGACACCCTTGTTGTTGTTGGTGGCGGCGGCGATGGTGCCCGCCACATGGGTGCCGTGCCAGGAGGAGTTGCTCGCCGGGCTGCCCGTGCCGCACTCACCGGCGCGGGACCAGTCGCCCGGGTCGGATGCGTCGCTGTCGCGTCCGTTGCCGTCCACCGACACCGCGGTGTCACCGATGAAGTCGTAGCCGGCCACGATGTTGGGGGCCAGGTCGGAGTGGGCGACATAGCCGGTGTCGATGACCGCGACGGTCACACCGCTGCCGGTGGTGGTGTCCCACGCGGTGGGGACGTTCATACCGGCGGTGGTCTCGAACAGATCCCACTGCTTGGTGTACTCGGTGTCGTTGGGGTCCGCCTGCAGTGTGTTCAGCCGGTCCGGTACGACATAGGCGACCTGCGGGTCGGCCTGGTACTGCGCGATGACATCGGCGGCCTCGGCCTTGCTGACGTCCGCTCCCAGGTCGACCAGCGCGGCGCCGGTGCCGAGCCTGCGCTGGAAGCCCTGGTCGGCGTCGACGCCCTTGGCCTCGGCGTCGGCGGCGGCAGCGGAGTTCGACTTCGCCTCGGCGGCGGTGGCCTTGTAACCGACGATCAGCCGCTCGGCCGTGGGGGCGGCCGGGACCGCGGCGGGCGCGGGGCTCTCGACGGCGGGCTGTGCGGCGGCCGGGCCGGTCAGGGCCAGGGAGACGACGGCGGTGCCGGAGAGCAGGGTCGCGGATACCGCGGTGAGGGATATGAGCTTTCGTCTGACATCACGAGAAGTGCGCAAGGAAATTGCCTTTCGTGCGTCGCTTCCGGGGCATGGCGGCGCGACGGTGCGAATCGCTTCGTCGTCGAAGCGGAGGGGGGAGGCCGAAACGGCGTGGGGACAGCCGAACGTGAGCCGTCGTTGGGGTTACCAGCGAGTTGGCTGTGCTTGAACATTAACCACACTCCAGGTGATCTGGATACCGAAGATTGACTATTCGATGGGAAGAAACCCTGTGGAGCAGGGGAATTGGTCCGGAAAGGAGCTTTCTTGTGCCGGTTGGCACCGAATGGTGGATTCCGGCCCGCCGTCGGTGTGTTCGTGCCCTCATCGGAGCCGAAGTGTCACGGTGAGGACACGATCTCGGCAGGTGCGGCCGGGGGAGGTCGCCGGCGCGGTCAGTGGGTCCGCGGGGCGGCGGACGTATCCGTGGCGCGGGTGGGATGAGTGATCGTCATGTCCCGCGCGCCAGGAAGGTGCGTCTCGACGGAGAAACGGAGAAGGCATGGCCACCGGACGGGACAGGGGGGTGATCCACCGATCATTCCGCGGTATTCCTCAGAGATTGACCGCTTATGCGATGGGCGGTAGCGATCTGTGTATTTCGGCCCCCGAGATCGTCGCCGCCCTGGAGGAACAGTCCCTGGAGGAACAGTCTTTCGGGGGAATACGCGGAAGAGGGCGGCCGCCTACCATCGAGGGCGTGATCGATGCCGAGGACGTCCGCCGAATCGCTCTGTCCCTCCCGCAGACCGTGGAGAAGGAGGCGTGGCGCATGCCCACCTTCCGGGTCGCCGGAAAGATGTTCGTCACGGTCCCCGACGATCAGACGTCGTTCGCCGTACGGTGCCCCCGGTACGAGCGGACCGAGCTGATCGCGGCCGAGCCGGAGAAGTTCTGGGTGCCGCCGCACGAGGCGTCGTCCGCGTGGGTACGGGTGAGGCTGGCGGCCCTGGAGGATCTGGACGAACTGCGCGACATCATCCAGGACTCCTGGAAACAGGCGGCGCCGGGCAGGCTGTTGGACAGCCTGCCCGGCGCGGAGTGAGTGTCTTCTCCCGCACCGCCCGTCAGCGAATGGCTCCCTTGGCCAGGTCCGCCATGATCTGGCGGGCACCCAGGAAGAACACCACGAGCAGGGGGATCAGCGCGAGCAGGGCGCCGGCCATGACCATGCCGTAGTCGGTGGTGCCGTTGACACTGTTGAGCTGGGACAGGGCGACCTGGAGCGTCACATGGTCCGGGTTGATCAGCGCGATCAGTGGCCAGGCGTAGTCGTTCCACTGGCCCATGAAGGTGAAGACCCCGAGGAAGGCGAGGCCCGGCCGCACCACGGGCAGCGCCACGTGCCAGTACTGGCGCAGGAAGCCACAGCCGTCGAGCCGGGAGGCGTCCATCAGCTCGTCGTGGATCGAGCCCTGCATGTACTGCCGCATCCAGAAGATGCCGAACGCGTTGGCGGCGGCGGGCACGATCAGCGAGGTCAGCGAGCCGATCCAGCCCAGCTTCGCCATGATCACGAACTGCGGGATGGCCTGGAGCTGGGCGGGCACCATGAAGATGGCCATCATCATGGCGAACAGCACCCGGCGCCCGGGGAAGCGGAACTTCGCGAAGACGAAGGCGGCGAGCGAGTCGAAGAACAGCACCAGGAAGGTCACACAGACCGCGACGATCAGTGTGTTGAGCATCGACCCGAAGAAGTCGATCTTCTCGAAGAGATGACGGACGTTCTCGCCGAAGTGTGATCCGGGCAGCAGCCTCGGCGGGAACTGGAAGATCTCCGTCGACGACAACGTCGACATCACGACCGTCCAGTAGAACGGGAAGAGGGAGATGATCACCCCGGCGATCAGACCGAGATGCAGGGTCACTCCCCGGGCACGCACGCCCTTCATGGCCTTCGTCCTCATCACGACTGCCCCCGCTTTCCCTTGCGCTGGACCAGACGCCAGTTGACGATCGAGAAGAGGGCCACCACGATGAAGATGCCCCAGGCGATCGCGGCGCCGTAGCCGAAGTCGTTGTTGTCGAAGCTCTGCTGGAAGAAGTAGAGGACCATCGTCTGGCCCGCGTTGCCGGCACCGCCTCCGAAGGTCGAGCTGTTGTTGGTGTTGGAGAGCAGCACTTGCGGCTCGGTGAAGGTTTGGAGCCCGGTGACGGTGGAGACGATCAGGGTGAACAGGATGATCGGCCGCATGATCGGCACGGTGATCCGGAAGAAGGTCTGCACCGGTCCCGCGCCGTCGACCTTGGCCGCCTCGTACAGCTCGCTCGGGATGGTCTGGAGTCCGGTGAGGAAGATCAGCGCGTTGTAGCCGGTCCACTGCCAGGTCATCAGGGCGGCGACGGCAGTCTTGATGCCCCAGTCGCTGTTGAGCCAGGCGACCTGGTCGAGGCCGAACCACTGGAGTACGGCGTTGGCGAGGCCGAAGTTGGTGGAGAAGATCGATGAGAAGATGATCCCGACGGCGACGACCGAGGTGACGTTGGGCAGGAAGTAGGCGAAGCGGTAGGCGTTCTTGAACCGCACCGCCGAGTTGAGCATCACCGCCACCACCAGTGCCATGAACAGCATCGGCAGGGTGCCGAGCGCCCAGATGATCAGGGTGTTGCCGATGGAGTGCCAGAACTGGCTGTCACCGATCAGGTAGCGGTACTGCGACAGCCCCGCGTACTCGATCTTGCCCAGACCGTCCCACCGGTGGAAGGACAGATAGAGCGAGAAGCCCACCGGCACCAGACCGAAGCAGAGGAACAGCAGGTAGAAGGGCGAGATCGCCAGATAGAGCCGCCAGTGCGCGAGCGCCGAGCTGATCTTCGACGGGGCGCGCACGGGGGCGGCGGTGTCGGACACGGTGGGCGGGGGCGCGGTCTCGAGCGCGGTCATGTCGTGACCCCCAGGTGGTCCGCGATGCGCCGGCACTTGTCCATGGCGTCCTTCCATGCCTGGCGCGGGTCCTTGCCCAGGGCGTTCACATTGGTCAGTTCCGCGGTGACCGTCTGATCGAGGGGATAGTCGTACGGGCTGTTGTACGCGACCGGGACCTTCTGCGCGGCGGGTCCGAAGACATCGATGGTGACCTGGCCGCCGAAGAACGGGTCGGGCGCGCGCATGGCCTTCTGCCGGTACGAGGCGGGGGTGGACGGGAAGAGTGTGGCGTCCACGAAGCCGCGGGTCTGGTTGTCCGGGGAGAGCAGCCAGCTGATGATCGCGAAGGCCCGCTCGGGCTCCCGGCAGTACTTGGTGATGGCGAGGAACGAGCCGCCGTTGTTGGCCGCGCCGCCGGGCAGCGACGCCACCCGCCACTTGCCCTTGGTCCTCGGCACCGCCAGCTTGAGGTCACCGGCCGCCCAGGACGCGCCGAACTGACTGGGCAGCAGGCCCCGTTCGGTCGCAGAGTTGGCGTCCGGCGTGCCGGAGACGAACTTCGAGCACAGACCGCGCTCGTACGCCTCGATCGAGGTGTCCCAGGCGCGGCGTACGTGTTCCTGGTCGCCGATGAAGTGGCGGTTCTTGTCGACGTACCGCTGGGTGCCCTGCCCGATCATGTACTGGTAGACCGAGAGCGGGTCGATGAGCATATGGGCGCCGGGGATCTTCTTCTGGAGCTGTTGGCCGGCCGCCAGGAACTTGTCCCAGGTGGCCGTCGCCGCGAAGACCTCGTCCGGTTCGGTGGGCAGCCCGGCCCGCTCGAACACCGCGGGCCGGTAGTAGTGGGCGACCGGTCCGGTGTCGATGGGAAAACCCACCATCCGGCCGTCGGGGGCTATGCCCTGTGCCCACTTCCACGGCAGGTACTGGTCCTTGAGCCGGTCCGCGCCGAGTGTGCGCAGATCGATGAACTGATCCGCGTTGGGGAGGTACGAGGCCATGTCCTCGCCCTTGAGCCCGGTGATGTCGGGGACGTAGGCACGCCCCGCCATCGTGGTGAGCAGTTTGGACTTGAAGTAGCCGCCGATCTGGGCCGGCCGAAGTGTGACATCCGTGAAGTGTGTTTCTGCCTGGGCGACGACCTTGTCGCTCAGCCCTCCGGTCCAGTACCAGAGGGTCATGTCCCGGCCTGTGGAGCCGCTCGGGGCCGAGCAGCCTGCCGCTGTGCCGCCGAGTGCCGTGGCCACGGTCGTGGCCAGGCCCGCACGGAGCAGTCCTCTGCGCGAGAGATGCACCGCTCCCACCGCCTTTCTCAGTACGCCGTCGCTGTCAGAGCACGTGTGGGGTGACCGGTGCGTGATGCACGGGTGGCCCCGGGTCGGCCGGGATCCGGTCGGCCAGGAAACCGTACGTCCGGCGCAGCGCCGGGTCCGTACTGCCGGTGGTACGCCACCACCGGTCGATGCCGTACCAGCCGGGGGCGGCGAGCGCCCCGCTGTGTTGCCGTACGGACAGGCCCGCCGCCAGGGAGGCGAAGCGCAGCCGGTCGGCGAGGGGCCAGCTGCCCAGGGTAGCGGCGACAAAGCTCGCACCGAAAACATCGCCGGCGCCGGTCGCGTCCAGTGTGTCGGTGGGGAGTGCCGCCACCTCGGCGTGTTCGCCGGTCGTCTGGTCCACGGCGAGCGCGCCGTCGGGGCCGCGTGTGATAACCGCGACAGGGACGAGGTCGGCGAGCACACCGAGGGCGGCGGCCGGGGTGTCCTTGCGGGTGTAGCCCATCGCCTCGACCTCGTTGGGGAGGAAGGCGTGGCACAGGGAGAGCGGGGCGAGCAGGTCGGCCGACCACCGCTGGGTGGGGTCCCAGCCGACATCCGCGAAGATCTTGGTACCGGCCGCCGCGGCCCGCCCGATCCACTCCTGTGGCTCGGCGTCCAGATGCACCACGGCGCTGCGGGCGGCCGGGGCGCCCCGCATCAGTGTGTCCTGCGAGTGCGGGGGCTCCTGGCCGTGGGTGACCAGGGCGCGGTCGTGGCCCTGTGCGAGCGAGACGGTGACGGGGGTGGACCAGCCCGGTGCCGTACGCGACAGGGACAGGTCGACGCCCTCCTGCCGGGTGAGGATCTCGCGGCAGTAGGTCCCGTAGAAGTCGTCCCCGAAGACCGTGGCCAGCGAGGTCGTCAGCCCGTAGCGGGCAGCGGCCACCGCGAGGTTGGCTATGCCACCGGGGCCGCAGCCCATACCGCCGGTCCAGATCTCCTCGCCGGGGGTCGGCGGCTTGCCGAGGCCGGTGAGGACCAGATCGTAGAAGAGCAGTCCGGTCAGCAGCACATCCGGCGGAGCGGCGGGGCCGGGGGATCGGGACGGCTGGTGGCCGGACGGGGGCGGCTCACTCACGAGCAGCCTCCTCTCGTCATGGATCTGCAGTGATGTGCACAGGATCGTGCGCCTCTTGCGCAAAAATGGCAATAGTTCTTCATAAGAATGCATGGAAATGATTGAGCTTGAAGAGTAGTGTTCGGGCCGTGCTAGCTGAGCGACGACATCAATTGATCTTGCGCGCCCTGCGCTCGGGGGGGCCCGCCGCGGTGGCCGACCTCTCCGAGCGACTGGGTGTGAGTGCTGCGACGGTACGGCGCGATCTGCTGAAGCTGGAGGAGGAGGGCCTGCTCACACGGGTCCACGGCGGGGCGGTCGTCGAGGAGGGCGACCAGCCCTTCGCGGAGGTCGCCGGGGTCCGCGTACCGGAGAAGGACGCCATAGCGGCGGCCGCGGCGACGATGGTGGAGGACGGGCAGTGTGTTCTCCTGGACATCGGCACCACCGCGTACCGGCTCGCCCGGCAGCTGCACGGCCGCAGGCTGACCGTGGTCACCAGCAATCTGGTGGTGTACGAGGAGCTGGCCGATGACACCGGCATCGAGCTGGTGCTGCTCGGCGGTGTGGTCAGACGTGAATATCGCTCGCTGGTCGGCTTCCTCACCGAGGACAGCCTCCGCCAGCTCCACGCCGACTGGCTGTTCCTGGGCACCAGTGGTGTCCGCCCCGGCGGACAGGTGATGGACACCACGGTCGTCGAGGTTCCCGTCAAGCGGGCGATGATCGCGGCGAGCGACCGGGTGGTGCTCCTCGCCGACTCCGGAAAGTTCCCGGGGACGGGCATGGCGCGGGTCTGCGGACCCGGGGATCTCCAGTCAGTGGTGACCAACGCCTCTTCGGACGCGGCGACCTGCGCCGTGCTGGAGGAGGCCGGTGTGAAGGTGGTTCGGGTATGAACACGGTTCGGGCGACGGAGGTCCAGGCATGAGACTGACCATTCTCGGTGGCGGCGGGTTCCGGGTGCCGCTGGTGTACGGAGCGCTCCTCGGCGATCACGCCGAGGGCAGGGTGACCGAAGTCACCCTGCACGATCTCGACCCCGCCCGGCTCACGGCCGTGGCCCGGGTCCTGGCGGAGCAGGCCGAAGGCGTTCCCGACGCCCCGGTCGTCACGGCCACCACCGACCTCGACGAGGCACTGCGCGGCGCCGACTTCGTCTTCTCCGCGATCCGTGTCGGCGGCCTCGAGGGCCGCGCGGCCGATGAGCGCGTCGCCCTGGACCGCGGGGTCCTGGGCCAGGAGACCGTCGGCGCGGGCGGCATCGCGTACGGACTGCGTACCGTCCCCGTCGCCGTCGACATCGCACGCCGGGTCGCCGCCCTCGCCCCCGACGCGTGGGTCATCAACTTCACCAACCCGGCGGGGCTGGTCACCGAGGCCATGTCCCGCCATCTCGGCGACCGGGTCATAGGCATCTGCGACTCGCCCGTGGGACTCGGCCGACGCGTCGCCCGGGTGCTGGGCGCCAACCCGGACGAGGCGTGGATCGACTACGTCGGCCTCAACCACCTCGGCTGGCTGCGCGGCCTGCGCGTCGCGGGCCGCGACGAACTCCCCCGGCTGCTCGCCGACACCGAGGCGCTCTCCTCCTTCGAGGAGGGCAAGCTGTTCGGCCCCGAGTGGCTCCAGTCCCTCGGCGCGATCCCCAACGAGTACCTGCACTACTACTACTTCAACCGGGAAACGGTACGCGCCTACCAGGAGGTGAAGCAGACCCGCGGCGCCTTCCTCCGCGACCAGCAGGCCCGCTTCTACCAGGAGATGGAGCTGCCCGGCACCGCCGCCCTCTCGGCCTGGGACCGCACCCGCGCCGAACGCGAAGCCACCTACATGGCGGAGAACCGCGAAACGGCGGGCGTCGGCGAACGCGACGCCAGCGACCTGGAGTCCGGCGGTTACGAACAGGTCGCGCTCGCCCTGATGCGGGCCATCGCCCGCGACGAACGCGCCACCCTCATCCTCAATGTCCGCAACGGCTCCACCCTGCGGGTCCTGGACGAGGAAGCCGTCATCGAAGTGCCCTGCCTGGTGGACGCCAGCGGTGCCCATCCGTTCTCCGCGGCTCCCCTGCCGGACCATGCCACCGGGCTGGTCTGCGCGGTCAAGGCCGTCGAACGCGAGGTCCTGGCCGCCGCGGCCAGCGGCTCGCGCTCCACCGCGGCCAAGGCCTTCGCCCTGCACCCCCTCGTGGACTCGGTGACCGTCGCCCGCCGTCTCGTCGACGGCTACACCGCCGAACATCCCGGCCTCGCCTATCTGAACCGGAAGTAGGACGCACTCCTATGCACGATGAACGCCGCCGCATCGAGGACCGAGTCGAACGCGTCCTCGAACAGCGGGTGAAGCCCGCCGTATACACCTCCTCCGTACCCTTCGCCATCGAGGCGTGGGAAGCCCCCGACGAGCCGGTGCCCTTCGCCGAGGCCGAGGCCGCCCCGTACACCCCCTTCACCACCGGCACCCCCTGGGGCCCGCCCTGGGGCACCACCTGGTTCCGCGTCCGCGGGGAGGTCCCCGCGGCCTGGGCCGGGAGCCGCGTCGAGGCCGTCTTCGACCTCGGCTTCGTCGGCGACTGGCCCGGCAGCCAGGCCGAGGCGCTGGTCCACACCCCGGACGGCAGCCCGGTCAAGGCGGTCAACCCGCAGAACCAGTACGTCCCCGTCGCGCACCCCGCCGAGGGCGGCGAGCGCGTCGACTTCCTCATCGAGGCCGCCTCCAACCCCGACATCCTCGCCAACGACTTCCGCGCCCCCACCCCGCTCGGTGACAAGCTCACCGCGGGCCGCGCCCCCCTCTACACCTTCTCCCGCGCGGATCTGTCGGTCCTCGACGAGAACGTCTGGCACCTCTCCCTCGACCTCCAGGTCCTGCGCGAGCTGATGCTCGAACTCGGCGAGCACGACCCGCGCCGCCACGAGATCGCCCAGGCCCTCGACCACAGCCTGGACCTGCTGGACCTGGACGACGTCCCCGGCAGCGCCGCCGACGCGCGCGAAGCGCTGCGCGGTGTGCTCCAGCGGCCCGCGCACGCCAGCGCCCACACCCTGTCGGCGGTCGGCCACGCGCACATCGACTCCGCCTGGCTCTGGCCGATCCGCGAGACCAAGCGCAAGACCTCACGGACCTTCTCCAACGTCACGGCGCTGGCGGGGGAGTATCCGGAGTTCATCTTCGCCTGCTCCCAGGCCCAGCAGTACGAGTGGGTCAAGACCAACTACCCGAAGGTCTGGGACCGGATCCACGAGGCCGTGAACAACGGACAGTGGGCGCCCGTCGGCGGCATGTGGGTGGAGGCCGACGGCAACCTGCCCGGCGGCGAGGCCCTCGCCCGCCAGCTCGTCCACGGCAAGCGCTTCTTCCTCGACGAGTTCGGCATCGAGACCAAGGGCGTCTGGCTGCCGGACTCCTTCGGCTACAACGCCTGCTTCCCGCAGCTCGCCAAGCTCGCCGGCAACGAGTGGTTCCTCACCCAGAAGCTCTCCTGGAACCAGACCAACAAGCTGCCCCACCACACCTTCTGGTGGGAGGGCATCGACGGCTCCCGGGTCTTCACCCACTTCCCGCCGGTCGACACCTACAACGCCGAGTTCTCCGGCCAGGAGATGGCCCACGCCGTCCGCAACTACCAGGACAAGGGACGCGGCACCCGCTCGCTCGCCCCCTTCGGCCACGGCGACGGTGGCGGCGGCCCCACCCGCGAGATGATGGAGCGCGCCCGCAGGCTGGCGGATCTGGAGGGCTCGGCGAAGGTCGCCATCGAGCACCCCGACGAGTTCTTCGCCGCCGCCCGCGCCGAGTACCCGGACGCACCGGTCTGGTCCGGCGAGCTGTACCTGGAACTCCACCGCGCCACCTACACCTCGCAGGCCCGCACCAAGCAGGGCAACCGCCGTAGCGAACACGCCCTGCGCGAGGCCGAGTTGTGGGCGGCCACCGCCGCGCTGCACACCGACTTCCCCTACCCGTACGAGCATCTCGACCGGCTCTGGAAGACGGTCCTGCTCCACCAGTTCCACGACATCCTGCCGGGCAGCTCCATCGCCTGGGTGCACCGCGAGGCCGAGGCGGAGTACGCGCGCGTCGCGGAGGAACTCGCCGGGATCATCGCGGACGCGCTGGCCGCGCTGGGCGACCAGGACCGTACCCAGGTGTTCAACACCGCCCCGCGTGCCCGCGCCGAGGTCGTCACCGTCCCCGCCGACGTGTCCGGCGTCGAGGGGCAGCGCCTGGCGGACGGCACCGTCGCCGTCTACACCGAGGTCCCGGCCTCCGGCAGCGCCCCGCTGGGCGGAGCCACCGCGCCCGAGGCCGTCACGGCGGCGGGACGCGTCCTCGACAACGGCCTCGTGCGGGTCGAGATCGCCGAGGACGGCACCCTCGCCTCCGTGCGGGACCTCACCGCGGACCGCGAGGTCCTCGCCCCCGGCGCCGCCGGGAACCTGCTGCGCCTCCACAGCGACCTGCCCAACTCCTGGGACGCCTGGGACATCGACAAGCACTACAAGAAGCGCTTCACCGATCTGCGTGACCCCGGCGCGGTCACCGTCACCCTCACCGAACAGGGACCGCTCATCGGCGCGGTACGGATCGAGCGCGACTTCGGCAAGGGTTCCCGTATCGTCCAGACCGTCACGGTCCGGGCCGGCAGCCGGCGGATCGACATCGCCACCGAGATCGACTGGCACGAGGCCGAGAAGATCCTCAAGGCAGCCTTCCCCCTCGATGTGCGCGCCGACCGGTCCACCGCCGAGATCCAGTTCGGCCATGTCCACCGCCCCACCCACACCAACACCAGCTGGGAAGCGGCCCGGTTCGAGGTCTACGGCCACCGCTGGGTGCATGTCGCCGAGCCCGGCTACGGCGTCGCGATCATCAACGACTCGACCTACGGCCACGACGTCGGCCGCACCACCCGCGAGGAGGACGGCGGCACCACCACCACGGTCCGCCTCAGCCTGGTCCGCGCCCCGCGCATCCCCGACCCCGGAGCAGACCAGGGCACCCACCGCTTCACCTACGCGCTGCTGCCCGGCGCGAGCGTCGAGGACGCCATCGCCGAGGGGTACGCGCTCAACCTGCCGCTGCGCCTCGCGGCGACCGGCCCCGCGGCGCCCGTCGCCCCGCTGGTCAGCACGGACGGACCGGCCGCCACGGTGGAAGCGGTGAAGCTCGCCGACGACCGGTCCGGTGATGTCGTCGTGCGGGTGTACGAGTCGCTCGGTGGCCGCACCCGCAGCCGGATCCTCCCCGGATTCACCCACACCGGGGCCACCGTCGTCGACCTGCTGGAACGGCCCCTGGCCGACGAGCAGCCGCTGACCGTGGACGAGGACGGCGCGGTCACGGTGGCGCTGCGTCCCTTCCAGATCCTCACCCTGCGCTTCCGGAGGGAGCGCGTGTGACCATGCAACAGTGCTTCCCCGACGCCAAGTTGGGGATCTTCATCCACTGAGGCATCTACGCGGTCGACGGTGTGCGGGAGTCCTGATCGTTCTTCGAGGGCGATGTCCCGCACGACCGGTACATGGCGCAGCTCGACGGATTCACCGCCGCGGGCTACCGGCCCCGCGCCTGGGCGGATTTGTTCGCCCGGGCCGGGGCCCGCTACATTTTTCTGACGACCCGTCACCATGGCGGTGTGGCCCTGTGGGACACGGCCCACGGCGGCCTGAACGTGCGGCACGCCCCCGCCGCCCGCGATCTGGTCGGCCCGTACGCCGGTGTGCTGTGGATCGACCCGCCCGGGGTCGACGTACTCGGCGAGCACGCGAGCGTCCTCGCCGTGGAACCCGACGGCGGACTCGACCTGTACCGGAGGGCCGGACGCTTCTGAACTCCCCGCCGTCCGGGGTGGGTTCTGGACAGCCGCGCGTGGTCCGGGAAAGGTAGGCGGTGGCCCCTTTCCCGGGCCACCGTCGCTTCAGGAGGTTCCGCCAGTGAGTACGCGTCCGCTGCCCGTTTCCACCCCCGCCGCCCAGGGCGTCGACGCGCGCGGTGTCCAGGCATTCCTCGACGCGATCGAGGGACGGCCCGGCATCGAGCCGCACAGCCTGATGATCCTGCGCCACGGCCACCTCGTGGCCTCCGGCTGGTGGGCGCCCTACACCGAGGACCGGGTCCATCTCCTCTACTCGCTGAGCAAGAGCTTCACCTCCACGGCCGCCGGATTCGCCGTCGCCGAGGGTCTGTTGGACCTGGACGCCCCCGTCGTCTCGTACTTCCCGGAGTTCGACGCCGACATCACCGACCCCGGCAGCCGCGCCATGCGGGTGCGCCATGTCGCGGCCATGGCCAGCGGCCATCTCGCCGAGACCCATGACCAGGCGCGCGCCCTCGACCGGACGGAGCTGGTCCGGGGCTTTCTGCTGCTCCCGCCGGACCGGGAGCCCGGCACCGTCTTCGCGTACAACCAGCCCGCCACCTACGCGCTCGCCGCGATCGTCCAGCGGCTGACCGGACAGTCGCTGACGGAGTATCTGCGGCCCCGGCTGTTCGAGCCGCTGGGCATCGGGGAGACCGTCTGGCTGCGGGACCGGGCCGGCCGCGAGCTGGGTTTCAGCGGACTGCACGCCACCACCGACGCCATCGCCCGGCTCGGTCAGCTCTATCTGGACAACGGAGTGTGGGAGGGGGAGCGGCTGCTCCCGGAGAGCTGGGTGGCCGAGGCGACCCGCTCGCACATCACGACCTCGGACAGCACGCTCGGTGGCGGGCCCGACTGGCGGCAGGGGTACGGGTTCCAGTTCTGGCGCTCCCGGCACGGCTACCGGGGCGACGGGGTGTACGGACAGTTCTGTCTGGTGCTGCCCGAGTACGACGCGGTGATCGCGACGACCGGGGCGGCCGAGGACATGCAGGCCGTGCTGGAGGCGGTGTGGGAGCATCTGCTGCCCGCGTTCGGCGCCGCGCCGGTCGAGGGCGCGGAGGCCGAGGACGAGGCGCTGCGGCGGCGGCTCTCCGCGGTGGCGCTGGCGCCGGTGCCCGAGAAGCCCGTACCGCTCGCGGACCCCGCCGCCTGGACGGACGTGGAGTTCACCCGGCGGAGCGGTTCCGGTACGGACCAGCCGACGCTGACCGGGGTCACGGTGGCCCCGGACGGCGGCGGCTGGACTCTGTCCCTGGCCGAGGACGGGACCCGGCTCGGGCTGCGGTTCGACGGGACGGCGCCGGGGTGGACGGTCGACGCGGAGCCGGACACGGAGGTCCCCGTGGCGGTGAGCGGCGGATGGACCGACCAGAACACACTGCACGTCGAGGTGGCGTTCCTGGAGACACCCCACCGGCTGGTGGTGGTCTGCTCGCTCGACGACCGTACGTTCACGGCGCGCTGGCACACGTTCCCACTGCACCAGTCGGTGCTGCGCTCCTACCGCGCGCCCCGCTGACCCGGTTCCGCCGCCGCCTTCGGACCGGCGGCGGCGGCCCCGGCGCGGCTCAGATCTTCCCGGCACCCGCTCCCGAGGTCACCGACGCGATCACGGACGACGCGGGCTCGGCCGTGTAGCTGTAGGGCGGTGAGGTGAAGGTGCCCGGCTGTGAGATCTCGGTGGCGGCGCCCCCGAGGTCGTTCCCGCGCAGCACCGCGTAACCGTCCGTCTTGCTGCTGCGGTTGGTGGTCACCGCGACCTTCGTGTCACGGAAGACATTGTTCTCGACCAGCATCTGCGCGCCCATCCGGGAGTGGCAGGCGGTCTCGGCCCCCTGGACGTAGTTGTCGTAGAAGTGGCCGGTGCCGAAGCGCAGACTGGGGAGGCGCGAGTAGACGTTGCTGAACGAGTTGTGGTGGTACGTCACCCGCAGGCGCCCGGTGTCCTCGGAGGCGTTGTTGTCGCTGTGGCCGACGAGCGAGCCCTTGAAGTGGTCCTTGAAGGTGTTCCAGGACACCGTGACGGAGTCGGACGCGTGATTGATGTCCAGCAGCCCGTCGTAGTAGTCCTTGTCATGATCGCGGTCGGCCGAGAAGGAGTTGTGGTCGATCCATATCCGCGTGGACTTCTGCACGGTGATCCCGTCGGAGGGCGCGACGGGCTTGCTGATGTTGAGATTGCGTACGACGACATTGGTCGCCTCCTTGATCCGCAGCCCGCCGCCGGTGAAGCCCGACCCCGAACCCACGCCCAGCACCGTGGTGTTGGAGCCGATGTCGACCTGGCCGCTGAGTGTGATCAGCCCGGAGACCCGGACCACCTTCGCGGTGCCACCGCTCACCGCGGAGGTGAACGCGGCGAGGGTGGAGACCGTGACCGGCGCCGCGCCGCCCCCGCCGGTCGTGCCCGCGCCGAAGCCGATGGGGGAGGTCTCGGCGGCGACGGCGGTCTGCTGGGGTATCGCCCCGAGGGCGACCATGGCGGCGGTCGCGGTGAGCAGGGCCGCCGTACGGCGCCGGCTGATGAGCGTACGCATGCGGGTGTGTCCCTTCGAGGGGAAGCGGGGGGTCCCGGTGCGCGCTCCCGCGTCCCACCGGGTTCACCTGCCTGTCGCCGGCGGCGCCGATAAGGTTGCCGCCACCCGCCTCGAAGTCGTGGAAGGCTCCCGCCGCACCTTGCTCGCCATGGCCTTCGCGGTCCCGATGATGCTGCTCGCGACCTCCGGCAACACCTTCGCCCTGACGCTCGGCATGGTCCTCGGGCTCCATGTCGGGTGCTCGGCCTGTTCTCGTTGCAGCGTCACCCTGGCGGAGATGTCCGGCGCCCGTACCCGCTTCACCCAGCTCGCCCCGGCCAAGGAGATCGGCGGGATCTTCGCCACCGCCAGGGGCCCGTCCTCGCGGCGCCCCTGACCGCCGTCACCGGCAGCCGGCGGCCCATCGCGGCGATGCTCGTCGTCTACTCGTGCATCACCTTGATCTCCGTGATCCTCGCTCCCACGGCCCTCGGGGACCTGGTCACCCGGGAGACCACCTGGATGGGCTCGTACCGCGTCGTCGAGGAGATCGACGACGCGCTCCTGACGATGCGCTACGGCCTCGACGCCACCCCCGGTCATCAGCCCCCTTCGCTCTCGACCGGGCGGCCGAGGCGCTGGCCGACGCGGCCGACCCCGCGAGCGCCAGCCGCAAGGTGATGCTGCGGCTCGGCTGACACCCCGGGACACGAGGCCGTTCCGGGCGTTTCTCTCTGCGGCCCGTGCGTGTCCCGCGTACGGAAATCGGCCATCACGGTTGGTGACCGTTGGGTTCGCCCGGGAGAGGGGCGACGGCAGGGCGGAGCGTGCTCACCGCTTCCTTTCCGGGATTCCGGGAGCGCTGCCGATCAGTGGGATGCCGGCCTGGGGACGAGATCCTTCGTACACCCTGGATATTTCGCGGAATGTTTTCCGTACGCGTGACGCATCGGGAAATGGGGCGCCTCGGCGTGGGCCGGGAATGCGTCGGTGGAGGCGGCGGACGGACATCGCGTGAATTTGCCGAGGGGTCCGTCCGCTACATGGACCGGACCGAATCCGCTCGATCGCGAGTTGTTCGGATATGCCCGCGTCGGCCTCGTGAGACATCATTCCCGCCGCGTGTGAATCGGCCATATTCCGGCAGTCGGGAGCTGTTGACCGGCGGCCGGAACCCCTACGTCCGGTCCGATGATGTTCGAACGTTCGGTCGAAGTATCGTTTTCTGTCTCCTTTCACTCCCGGAGCGAGGAAGAATGGCGTCGCAATGTCTTTTCGGGAGGGGTGTTGACGGCACAGCAATACGGGCGGGACGCCACCACGGATCGGACGGCGGCACACCCCGGCCGGGGCGACACCGGCGTACTGACCGCGGAGCGGCGGACCCTGGCCGGCCTCGAAGGCCACGCGTGGAGCGAGCACCTGAAGTCCGCGTGCGTCCACGGCCGGCTCTCCCGCGCGCTGGGCGACGAGACGGTCCGGCGGACGCGGGCCGGGCTCATGTCGCTGCGGGATCTGCGGATGGCGCTGCTGGTCGCGGGCGACCACGGCGTGTGGTCACCGGTCCGGGACGCGGTGATGCGAGAGCTGTCCCGCGGCGCGGAGTCGGTACGGGGCGTGCTGCTCCTGCACTGCCAGCTGGAGATGTGGCCGTCCCCGGCCTTCACCGACATCGCCGCCACCGACGCCCACGACGGCGCCGAGGACACGTGCGAGGCGCGGGTGGGCGTCGGGCTGCCGGGGTACGGGATCACCGGCCCGGCCCGCCGGGGCACGGACCGGCAGAGCGCCCGCGACCGGGCGATGACCAGCCTGCTGGCCAGGATGGCGGGCGTCCCCGACCCGCTCGACGGCTCCGCAGGCCGGCCCGCCGTGCCCGGTCCGCGCGCCCCCGGGCGGCCGGGACTGGGCGTGGAGGCGTTCGAGTTCCTCCTCGACGAACGGATCACCGCCGACGCCCCGGGCCCCACCCTGCTGCGGGAGTTGCTCACCCGCGCGGAACACGGCCAGTTCCAGCACCGCCATATGTACGCGCTGCTGTTCACCACCCGTGGCGGCGGCTGGCAGCGGGCCCGCGTCGCGATGCTCGACGTCGTCGCGCAGCGCTCGGGCTACGCCGGATCCGTGCTCGCCATGTACGCCAAGGAACTCGACCGGCCGGGACCGTCCCTGGAGGAGACCGTCCACCAGGGGCCGGAACCCGTCCACGAGATCAGCGCCTGGTTCGACCCGGGCGACGGCCCGGTGCGCGGGGCGCCGCGCAGGGCGCGCGGTCGCAAGTCGGCCGAGCACCGCGCGGTCGTCAGCCTGCTCGCCGCGCTGGCGGGGCTGCCCGAACCCGAGGTACGTCTGCCCGACACACCCGATCCGGTGAAGAAGCCCCAGGTGACGGCCAAACAGCTCCCGATCGCGCTCCGGCCGAAGGGCGAGCGGACCAACGCGCTGATGCATCTCAACCAGCTGAAGCTGGACCGGATCATCACCAAGCCCG
Organism: Streptomyces sp. NPDC088554; assembly: GCF_044752945.1. Classification (NCBI taxonomy): domain Bacteria; kingdom Bacillati; phylum Actinomycetota; class Actinomycetes; order Kitasatosporales; family Streptomycetaceae; genus Streptomyces; species Streptomyces sp. NPDC088554. The sequence continues at coordinate 62,850 of NZ_JBIVMF010000026.1, forward strand.
AGTGGGAGTTCGAGCCCACGGGGACCCCGAAGGCCCCCGCATTCCTCTGCGTCGGCCACTGCCACCTCCGGGGCGGCGCCGTACGGTCCACCGGACGGGGCCGCTCGAAGGCCGACGCCCGCATGGCCGCGGGCGCCGCCCTGCTGGAGCTGGTGCGCGCCCGCATGGATCCGGCGGACACCCCCGCCGCCGAGGACCCCTCGCCCGCACCGGCTCCGGGGGTACGGGCGGCGGCGGCCGGGGCGCTGCGGGACGGCTGCGCGCTGACCCTGACGACAGATCCGGCGGGCGGGCGGGTGGAGCTCCTGCTCTACCGGCCGGACGGCGGCGCGATGCCCGCCGCAGCCCTGCCCCCGCCCATGGCGCGGTCCGTCCGCGAGTTGGCCCTGGCCGGGGACGGCGGCGGTACGGGCGTACGCCGCGCGTCCGTGACGGGATGGTCCCTGCCCCTGCCGGCCGCGCTCGGTACGCTGCTCGCCCTCACCCGGCAGCGGACGGCGCCCCACCCGTCCGCGACCGCCTGGGCCGCCGCCGCCCGGCTCGGCCTGCGCATGGTCTCCGCCCGGCTCGTCCACCCCGCCCTCGGCGACGACGGCCGGGGCACCTGGCGCCCGGGGCCCTTCACCGGCCGGGACCGGGAGATCAGGGACCACCTCGCCGGGGCGATGCCACCGCATGCCCACTGCCAGCTGCTGCCCGCGGGCCGGGACGCCACGCCGGGCTCCGGGCCGGGCTCCGTGTCGTACTCCGGTACGGACGAACCGCGCATCCCCACCGTAGAACACGCGCTCGACGCCTTTCTGAACGCCTTGACCGAGGACCTGCTCCACACTCCGGGCGCGCCCGCGCTCTTCGGCGGCCACCCGTTCACCGCGCCGGGCCACACACCGCATCCGGGGCTGCGGCAGTGGGCGGACGCCCTTGAGGACCACCTCGACCCGGGGCCACCCCCACGCCTCGTACTGAACGTCGAGCCGCCCACCGACGCGGACGCGACCGCCGGACGGCTGCGCGTCACGCTGCTGATGAGCCCCGACCACGGTGAGACCGAGCCGGTCCCCGCGCGCGACCTGTGGTCCGGGGGCCACCCCGGCGCGGACACACCCGCGACCTGCCGCCGAGCCCGGCGGCTGCTGCGCCGTGCCGCCGTCGTCTGGGCGCCCGCCGAGCGCCTCGCCGCCCGGCCCTACCCCGTGGAAACACCGCTGACCGTCACCGAAGCGGTCCAGCTCCACACCGCAGGGCGCGACGGACTCGCCGGTGTGGAGGTCCGCTGGCCCCCCGGGATGACCGACGCACTCACCACCGGCACCGTCGTCGGCGCCCGGTCCGCGCCCGCGGGGGCCCGCCTCGGCCTGGCGCAGCTCCTCGACTTCCGCTGGCAACTTGCCCTGAACGGACAGGTGTTGACCGACGCGGAGATGGATGCCCTGGCCGAGGCGGCCCGCCCGCTGGTCAGGCTGCGGGGGACCTGGGTCCTGGTCGACCCCGCGACCGCCCGCCGCGCCGCCCACCGCGACCTGGACCCGCTGAACGGTATCGAGGCCCTCGGCGCCGCCCTGTCGGGCAGCGTCAGCGTCCGGGGCACCACCTACGTGTGCACACCGGCCGGCGCGTTCGCCGAACTGGTCACCACCCTGCGCACCGACACCGCCGACGACGGCCTCCTGCCCGTCCCGGACGGCCTGTCCGCACGGCTGCGGAGCTACCAGCACCGGGGGCTGACCTGGCTGGCACGCCTCCTCGCGCTCGGCTACGGCGGCTGCCTGGCCGACGACATGGGCCTTGGCAAGACCCTCACCGCGATCTCCCTGATCCTGCACCGCCGGGAGACCGGCGCGACCCGCCCCACCCTGGTCATCGCCCGCGCCTCCCTCGTCACCAACTGGACCCGTGAGATCGGGCGCTTCGCCCCGGGTACCCCGGTCCTGGCCTTCCACGGGCCGGGCCGCGACCTGGCCGCGCTCACCCCCACGACGATCGTCGTCACGACGTACGGCATCCTCCAGCGCGACGCCGACGTGCTCGCCGCGACCGCCTGGGACCTGGTCGTGGCCGACGAGGCGCAGAGTGTGAAGAACCCGGCGACCGCCGCCGCCCGTCGGCTGCGCGAACTGACCTGCGACGCCCGGCTGGCGATGACCGGCACACCGGTCGAGAACCGCCTCGACGAACTGTGGGCGATCATGGACTGGGTCAACCCGGGCCTTCTCGGCACCCGGAGTGCCTTCCGGGACCGCTACGGCCGCGCCGCCGAGCGCGACACCGGCGGCGCGGCCGCCCGCCAACTGGGCCGCCTGGTCAGCCCGTTCCTGCTGCGCCGGCTCAAGAGCGACCCGGGCATCGCACCCGAGCTGCCCGACAAGGTCCACTCCCAGCGGATCGTCCAGCTCACCCGGGAGCAGGCCGCCCTCTACGAGGCCGCGGTCCGTGAGACCCTGCACACCATCCAGCACACCACGGGCATCGCACGGCACGGCCTGGTCGTACGGCTGCTCACCACCCTGCGGCAGATCTGCAACCACCCCGCCCACTACCTGAAGCAGTCCGCTCCCGAACTCCCCGCGGAAGCACCGAAGTTCGCCGCCCGCTCCGCCAAACTCACCGCGCTGGACGAGCTGCTCGACCAGATCGCCGCGTGCGGCGAATCCGTGCTGGTCTTCACCAGTTACGTCGAGATGGGGCACCTGCTGCGCGCCCATCTCACCGCCCGGGGGCCGGCACCGGACTTCCTGCACGGCCAGACCCCGATCGGAGCGCGACAGACGATGGTCGACGACTTCCAGGCGGGCCGCACCCGGGTGCTGATCCTGTCCGTCAAGGCGGCCGGTGTCGGCCTCAACCTCACCGCCGCCGGCCATGTGATCCACTACGACCAGCAGTGGAACCCGGCCGTCGAGGACCAGGCCACCGACCGCGCCCACCGCATCGGCCAGCGCCGGACGGTCACGGTCCACCGGCTCATCAGCGAGGCCACCCTCGAAGACCGTATCGCCGCCCTCCTCGCCCATAAACGCGCCCTCACCGAAGCGGTCCTCACCAGCGGCGAGAACGCCCTCGCCGACCTCGACGACGAGGAGCTGCGCCGGCTCGTCACCCTCGGAAGCAGCACATGACCACCCCCACCCCGCCCGGCACGGGCATCCGCGCACATGAGGCATTCGCCCACTGGCGGCCCGACCGCCCGGCTCCGCCCGTGCCGGTGGAAACCGGACCGATCGACACACCGGTACGGGACACACCATCGCCGAACACAGCGTTACCGGGCACGCCGCTGCCGGGCACACCGCCACTGGACACACTCCGGGACGAGCCGCCCGCGCCGGGTCCCGCGCTCCAGGCACTGCGGCTGCTCGCCGAGGACGCAGCCCGCAGGGCCACCGCACTCCTGGCCGGCGCGGAGCAGGACGGCGACTCCCCGTACGACGTCCCGTACGACCTCACCGCCTCGCGCGACCTCGCCGCCCTGCACGACGCCGCCCGTCTGCTGTCCGACCCCGCCTTCCTGCCCCAGCTGGAGGCCGCCGCGACCCGGTTGGGACTCTCCGTGATGGAGCTGCGCCACCTCACCCTGGCCCACGCGTACGGAGGTCCCGCCCAGGTCACCGTCACCGCCAGGACACTGCCCGCCGACCCCCGGGACCTCGCCCACGCCGAGAGCGCCATCCAGCCGCTGCGCCCCGCCCCGCTGGCCACACTCACCGGCGAGGACAACCGGCTCACCGATGCCGCCGCCCGCGTCCAGCTGCGGCTCGGCGCGGGCCGCTGGTACCCGTACATCGACTGGCACGGCACCTGGCGCCCGGTCGCCGGACACTCCGACGACCCCGCCACCGCCTACCGGGCCGCCCGCCGCGCCCTGCGGCAGGGCGACCGCCGAGTGGACCGGGGCGGCCGTTTGGACCGGGGCGGTGCGGGATGATCGGGGGATGACAGATCGCATCATCGCCGCCTGTGACGGAGCGGCGAAGGGAAACCCCGGACCCGCCGGCTGGGCCTGGGTCATCGCCGACGCACAGGAACGCCCCGAACGCTGGGAGGCGGGCCCGCTGGGCACCGCCACCAACAACGTCGGCGAACTCACCGCGCTCCAGCGCCTTTTGGAGGCGGTCACCCCCGGAACCGTCATGCAGGTACGGATGGACTCCCAGTACGCCATGAAGGCGGTGACCCAGTGGCTGCCCGCCTGGAAGCGCAACGGCTGGAAGACCGCGGCGGGCAAGCCCGTCGCCAACCGTGAACTCGTCGAACGGATCGACCGGCTCCTGACCGACCGAGAGGTGACGTTCCGCTACGTTCCGGCACACCGCGAGGACGGGGACCACTTGAACGCCATCGCCGACCAGGCGGCCAGCGACGCGGCCCTCACCCAGCGGCCCGCCGGTACGGCGCTGGGCACCGAGGCCATGCCCGTACCGGCGCCCGTGCGCGCCACACCGTCGCGCACCGCCTCGGGACGGGCGGGCAAGGGCTCCGCCACCGCGACGGCCGCCCGCCGCACAACAAGGTCCATCAAGGCGAAGTTTCCCGGCAGCTGCCCGTGCGGCAAGCCGTACGCGGCAGGCGACATGATCGCCAAACTCGACACACGCTGGGGCCATCCGGAGTGCCGTACCACCCCGGACGGCCCGGCCGCGTAGCCGCCGCACGGTGGGGCCATGTCCGGTGTCTCCGGCGCGGGACATGGCTCTCCCTGAGGTCGTGTCGCCGCAGTGTGCGGTGAAGGTTGCCGGTGCGGCACAACACGGCACATGTGGCTGATTTGACGTCAATTCTTGGCCGAACAAGCCTACTTGAGAGTAGAAGGGCGCGCACTACAGTCGGAATCGAGGCCGAGGGCGACATACCGACGGCCGAAGGACCACAAGGCATTCGAAATACCGGACTACCCATCCGACGCTCGAATACTGCCAGGAGGTCTCCCGTCCCATGCGCCTGGATCACCTCACCCCCCGTGACCGCGAGCTCTTCCAGCGGTTCGGCCAGGGGCCCACCGTGCCCGTCCCCCACCCGCTCGTCCATCTGGCCTTCGAGGAGCGGGCAGCCGCCGCCCCCGACGCCGTGGCCGCCGAACACCAGGGCGCCACCCTCACGTACGCGGAGCTGAACCGCCGCGCCAACCTGCTCGCCGCCCGGCTCATCGACAACGGTGTCAGACCGGGCGACCGCGTCGCACTCTTCGTCCGCCGCTCGATCCCGATGCTGGTGGGCCTGCTCGGCACCCTCAAGGCCGGTGCGGCGTACGTCCCGCAGGACATCGTCCTCACCCCCGCCGCCCAACTGCGCCATGTCATCCGCACGGCCGGTACCCGGATCGTCCTCACCCAGACGCGCTACGCCCACCGGGTGCCACTGCCGTCCGGAACACACCGACTGATCACCCTCGACGAATCCGGCACACCCGGTGACACCGACAGCTCCGACGACACCGGCCACCGGTCGCCCCGCACCGCGGTCCGGCCGGACGACGGCTGCTACGTCCTGTTCACCTCGGGTACCACCGGCGCGCCCAACGGTGTCACCGTCACCCACCGCAATGTGGCCAATATCCTGCTCACCGCGCCGGGCAGCCTCGGGATCGGCCCCGGCCACCGGGTGGCCCAACTCCTTAATATAGCCTTTGACATGGCTGCCTGGGAGATCCTCGGCTGCCTCGGCAACGGCGGCACCCTCGTCATTCGCGGCAAGGACATCGCGGAGACGGCGCGCACCGCAGACGTAGTGATCGCCACCCCCACCGTGCTCGCCGGAATCGACCCGGCCACCTGCACAGGGATCAAAGTGGTGGCCGTCGCCGGGGAGCCGTGCCCACGGCCCCTCGCCGACCTGTGGGCGCGGCACTGTGTTTTCCACAACGCCTGCGGCCCGACCGAAACCACCATCGTCAATACAATGCACCGGCACACTCCGGGCGCCGGGCCACTGACCATCGGCCGCCCAACGCCCAACAACACGGTGTACGTCCTCGACGAGCACCGGCTGCCCGTTCCCATCGGCGAGGTCGGCGAGATGTGGGCGGGCGGCGACTGCGTATCGGCCGGCTACCTCGGCAACGCGGAGCTGACGGCCGAGCGGTACGCCCTCGATCCGTTCCTCGGCGGCGGGCGCCGGATGTTCCGTACGCGGGACCTCGGCCGCTGGACACCGGACGGCGAACTGGAGCATCTGGGCCGGACGGACGACCAGGTCAAGATCCGGGGCTTCCGGGTGGAACCGGACTCCGTCTCGGCCGTCCTGGAATCCGTCCCGGGCTGTACCCGGGCGGTCACACTGCCACGCGACGCGCGCAGCCTCGTCTCCTTCGTCTCCCCCCGGGACGTCGACCCCGAAGCGGCCCGCCGGGCGGTGGCCGAGTCCCTCCCGTACTACTGCGTGCCGTCCGCCGTCGTGCCTCTCGCCGCTCTGCCCGAGACCGACCGGGGCAAGATAGACAAGAGCGCGCTGCTGCGGCTGGCGGCGGTCCACCCGGGCGCGGGGGAGGCGGTCTCATGACGTCCTCCGTCGACGAGGAGAACGCGGAGCGGGCCCGCTGGGCCACCGGACCGGAGCGCCCACACGAAGCCGGGCGGCCCATCCGGGTCGAGGACATCGTTCTGCCTCCACTCCTCCCACGGCTACGGCGGCTGTTCAAACACCCCCGGCTGATGCACTACAACCGGCTCGCCGCACTGGTGGTCCTCGCCAATCTGGCCTTTCTCGCCGGAGGCCCGCACAGCACCCGTACCCTCGGCCACGCCGCGCTCGCCAACCTCGCGCTCGCCGTCCTCGTACGCCAGCAGTACGTCATCAACCTGCTGTTCCGGCTGGCCACCCGGGCCTCTCCCCGCAGACCGCTCAAGCTGCGGTGGACGCTGGCGAAGGTGTACCACTTCGGCGGGCTGCACCTGGGCGGCGCGCTCGCCGGGACGGTGTGGTTCCTCGCGCAGACCGCCGTGCTCACCGCCGAGGGCGGGGACACCGCCACACTCGCCGTCGCCTACGGACTGGTGGCCCTGCTCGCCGGGCTGGTCGCCACCGCCCTGCCGCCCTTCCGCTCGCGCTTCCACGACCGGTTCGAGAAGATCCACCGCTACGGCGGCTGGACGGCGCTGGCGCTCTTCTGGGCGCACACACTGCTCTCGGCCCGGGCCCCGGTGGCCGCCGAACCCGGTGTCTGGGTGCTCGCCCTGGTCACCTTCTCCGTCGCGCTGCCCTGGCTGCGGCTGCGCAAGGTCGATGTACGTGTGGAACGGCCCTCGTCGCATGTGGCGCTGGCCCACTTCGACCACGGGGTGACCCCCTTCGCCGGTTCGTCCACGGCGATCAGCCGCAGCCCGCTCAAGGAGTGGCACTCCTTCGCCAACGTGCCCGCCCCGGGCCGGACCGGCTTTAGGCTCACCATCTCCCGCGCGGGCGACTGGACCGGCGCGTTCATCGACGACGCGCCCTCGCGGGTCTGGGTCAAGGGCATCACGACGGCGGGTGTCGCCAACATCGAGACGCTGTTCAGCAAGGTGGTCTACGTCGCCACCGGCAGTGGCATCGGCCCCTGTCTGCCGCATCTGCTCGCCGCCGAGGTGCCCGCGCGCCTGGTGTGGGCGACCCGCGATCCACGGACCACCTACGGGGACGGACTGGTCGACGAGATCCTCGCGGTCCAGCCGGACGCGCTCATCTGGGACACCTCACGGCACGGCAAGCCCGACATGGTGCGGCTCGCCTACGCCGCCTACCGGGACTTCGGCGCCGAAGCCGTCATCTGCATCTCCAACAAGAAGCTCACCTGGCAGGTCGTACACGGTCTCGAACGCCGTGGCATCCCGGCGTACGGCGCGATCTGGGATTCCTGATCCCCGCGGAACTCCCACCCCCAACTCCTGCCCCCCAACTCCTGAACTCCCAGACTCCTGAGCCTCCAGACTCCTGAGCCTCCAGACTCCTGAACTCCCCGAGGGAGGAACCGGCATGGCCCTGAACCTCAAGATCGAACGGCATGGCCCGGACGGCCGGGTCGTGATCGTACGACTCCACCGGCCCGAGGTGCTCAACGCGCTCAGCAGCGCTCTCCTGGACGAACTCCTCCGCATCCTGCGGCCGTTGGACCGGGACCCGGACACCGCCTGCTTCGTTGTGACGGGATCGAGGAAGGTCTTCGCGGCGGGTGCCGACATCAGGGAGATGGCCACGAGAACGGCCGTCGAGATGGCGGACGAGGACTATTTCTCGGGATGGGAGGAGTTCACCGGCTTCCGTACGCCGAAGATCGCCGCCGTCAACGGCTATGCTCTGGGCGGCGGTTGCGAGCTGGCGATGATGTGCGACTTCGTCATCGCGGGGCAGTCCGCCCTCTTCGGACAGCCGGAGATCAAGCTCGGAGTGATCCCCGGCATCGGCGGCACCCAGCGCCTCACCCGGCTGGTGGGCCGCGCCAAGGCCATGGACCTCGTGCTCACCGGCCGCACCATGGACGCGGCGGAGGCCGAACGGGCCGGGCTCGTTGCCAGGGTGGTGCCCGACGGTCAGGTGCTGGAGGAGGCGGTACGGGCCGCCACCGCCATCGCCTCCTACGGAAGGCCCGCGGTGACGGCGGCCAGGGAGGCGGTCGACCGGGCCCTGGAAACCGGCTTGCGCGACGGGCTCCTCTTCGAACGACGGGTCTTCCACGCGCTGTTCGCGACCGAGGACCAGAGTGAGGGCATGCGCGCGTTCCTGGAGAAGCGGCAACCCCGGTTCACCGGACGCTGAACGTGAACCCGGCCCGCCCACCCGGCGGGCCGGGGTTGTGATCGGCGCGTTTCGGCTCTGCTCCTCGGTACGAGAGGCATGTCCCACGCACCCTGGTAGCGGCGGGGCTGTCTCTCGTAGCGGCGGGGCAGCTCGCGGGCCGGCGTCGGCCCGCGAGCTGTTCGAGCTTCAATGGCCGCTTCCTCTCGTGTGGGCCCGCACGTGTCGTGGTGCGGCCGTGCCGGGAATATTCCGGCGGGTCGCCGCGCTCGAACCACGTCAACGGCTCCACACCCGCAGACCGAGGAGTGCCTTGCCCGATCCACGTCAACGGCTCCACACCCGCAGACCGAGGAGTGCCTTGCCCGATACGTCGTCCACCGCCGCAGTGTTTCCTCTCCCGTCGCTCGCTGCCCAGGCAGATCGCCTGGTCCGGCTTGGAGCGCACGAGCTCGCGGGGATACCCGCGGACGAACTGCGCACCTTCGCCGAGAACGCCGGCTGCGGAGACAGCGACGCCCTGCTCGCCATCCACCCGGACCGCGCCCCCGTCTCCGCCCTCGCACCGCTGCTCCGCCACGACGGCAAGCCCGGCTTCGTCGTCACCGACATGACCGATGTCGACGGCTTCGCCCCGTACGCCGTCGAGCTGCCCGACGCCCCTCTCTACCTCGTCACCGGCCTCGACCGCGGCGACCACCTGGCCAACTGGAGCCCCGACGAGGCACTGCCCGCCCTCACCAAGGAGAGCCGCACCCCGCTACTGCTCACCGAAGGCGTCCACTGGGTGCTCCAGCAGCCGGCGGTCCTTGAGCGCAACCGCTGCTTCATGACCATCGGCTCCAGGCTGCGCAAGGCAAACGGTGCCCTGGACACCCGCACCCCGGCGATCTGGATCAGCAACGGCACGGGGCGGGACGGCCACGATCGACGCAACGCCCCCAAGGTCGGCTGGTGTTGGTGGGGCAACCGCCACACCTGGCTGGGCTTCGCCTCCGCGACGGGCCGAAGGCACTGAGCGGTTTCGGCGATGCGGGCTGTGATTCGTGCGCCCGACCGGCGCGGAACACCGTGGGCGTCCACTGGAGAACGTCCGTTCCTCGAACGTCCGTTGGTGATTTCGGCATCACGGACGCTCGGTTTATGATCTTGCGCATGACTGCGCAAACCCCCGAGAAGAGCCCGTCCCGCAAGCAGAAACTCCAGGAGAAGCAACGGCGCCAACTGGCTGTCGTCGACACCATCGACAAGGCCGAGACCAAGCTGCGCAAGGCTGAGGCGGAGCTGGCCGAGGCCGTGGCGGAAGCGGTCGAGGTCTTCGGGAGCGAAGAGGGCGCCTCCGACGAGCTGGGGCTGTCCGTCGAGACGATCCGCGGCTACCTCAACCTCGTCGAGGGGGGTACGAGCGCTGCCGAGGAGTCCGACGAGGCGGCGGAGAGCGCGGAGACCGCCCCGGCGATGAGCCGACCGAAGGCGGCCAAGGCGAAGGCGAAGCCGGAGGAATCCACGTTCGCCGAGGAAACCACCGGATCCACCGAGTCCACCGAGGGCGCGGAATCGGGAGCCCCCTCGATTTCGCTGGAATCCGTTCTGGCGTAAACGCCCACACGCCCGGCCGTCGCCGAGAAACCACGGGTTGCCCCGGGTCTCTCGGCGACGGCCGGTTCCGTCGGAGGAGTGTCACCCACGTGTGCTGCGGCTGTCGACGCAGCAGGGCGCCGGCATCGACGGCCGCCCAGGCGCTGTCAGCCCTCCCGGCCGGGACGGTGGCCCGGGGTCAGAAGAAGACTCCGCACCGCAGCAGTACGTTCGCGTACGGCCGGGCCTCTCCGGTACGGACGATCAGCCGCGCGTCCGCCGACAGCCTCTTCAGCTCCTCGTGCGAGACGAAGCCGAGGTCCGGGAGCGGTGCCAGCAGCCGCGCCGCCTCCGGGTTCGCCCGCCGTATCTCGTGGGCGGCCGTCGCGCCTTCCACGACCAGCTCCGCCAGCAGCCCGTCCAGCACTTGGGCGAAGGACGGTATCCCGGGCAGGAAGGCCAGATCCACCACGCGCGGTCCGGTGGGGATGGGCATGCCCGCGTCGCAGACCAACACCCCGTCACCATGGCCGAGTTCGGCGAGGGCTCCCGAGAGATGGCGGTTGAGGATTCCCGTTTTCTTCACCGGGACACCTCCCACGCCGACGCGCCGGACGGTTCCCGCGGGGTCATGTCCGTGAGCGCCGCGACCTCCGCCGCCGTCGGGAACGACGCCTGGGCACCCGCGCGGGTGACCGTCACGGCGCCGACCCGCGCGGCGTAGGCGGCCGCCGTGATCAGCTCCTCACCGGCGCCGAGCCGCCAGGCCAGCGCGGCGGTGAACGCGTCACCGGCACCCGTCGTGTCCACGGCCCGCACCGGCATGGACGGTACGAGCGCGGTGGTACGGGCGTCCGCCACCAGCGCTCCGCGCGAGCCCAGGGTGATGACCACCGAGCGCGGGCCCAGCGCGAGCAGTGCCCGCGCCCAGTCGGTGGGTTCGTTCCCCACCGGGGCGCCCCCGGCGCCCTCGGCGTCCGCCGTCGCGCCGAGCACGACCCGCGCCTCGTGCTCGTTGACGATCAGCGGATCGCAGGCCGCGAGGATCTCGGCGGGCAGCGCCACCGGGGGCGAGGGGTTGAGGACGAAGCGCGTGCCGGGCGCCAGCCCCCGTACCACCTCGGTGACCGTCTCCAGCGGGATCTCCAGCTGGGCGGAGACCACGCGCGAGGCCGCCAGCAGCTCCGCCGCGTCCCGTACGTCCTGGGGGGAGAGCCGGGCGTTGGCGCCCGGGGACACCACGATGCTGTTGTCCCCGGACGGGTCGACGGTGATCAGCGCGACCCCGGTGGGCGCCCCGCCGGACCGTACCCCCGCCGTGTCGACACCGGCCGCGCGCTGCGCGTCGAGCAGCAGCCGGCCGTGGTCGTCGTCGCCGACTCGCGCCAGCAGCGCCGTACGGGCGCCGAGACGCGCGGCGGCGGCGGCCTGGTTGGCGCCCTTGCCGCCCGGGTGGACCGACAGGTCGGAACCGAGGACGGTCTCGCCGGGGCGGGGGCGCCGCTCGACGCCGATCACCAGATCGGCGTTGGCCGACCCCACGACCAGCAGGTCGTAGTCGTACATCGCTGTCTCTCTCCGTTTCCTTGGTGGTACGGGCCTGTGGTGCTGTCAGCGGCGGAAGCCGACGGCGGGCGGTGGAAGCCGACGGCGGGCGGCCGTCAGGAGAAGTCGGCCACGTTCTTCGCCGTGACCACCTTCACCGGCACCTTCACCGTCGCGTCGGTCTTCTTGCCCTCGGCGGCCTCGATGGCGTTGCGTACGGCCAGTTTGCCCAGCTCACGGGGTTGCTGGGCCACCGACGCGTACAGGGTGCCCGCCTCGACCGCCTTCAGCCCGTCGGGTGTGCCGTCGAAGCCCACGACCGGGATCGACGTACCGGCCCTGGAGCCCAGCGCCTTGATCGCGCCGAGTGCCATCTCGTCGTTCTCGGCGAACACACCGTTCACATCGCTGTGCGCCTGGAGCATGTTCGTCATCACATCGAGGCCCTTGGTGCGGTCGAAGTCCGCGGGCTGCTTCGCGACGACCTCGATACCCGGGTACGCCTTGATGCCCTGGGCGAAGCCCGCGCCGCGCTCCCTGCTGGCGGAGGTGCCGGCCGTGCCCTGGAGGACCACGATCCGGCCCTTTCCACCGAGCTTCTCGGCCAGTGTCCTCGCCGCCTGTTCGCCGCCCGCGACGTTGTCGGAGGCGACCAGCGCCGCGATATCCGCCTTGTTGACACCGCGGTCGGCGGCGATCACCGGGATGTCCGCCTTGTTGGCGGCGCGGACCGAGGGGCCCGCCGCGTCCGAGTCGACCGGGTTGACGATGACCGACGACATGCCCTCGCTGGTGAAGTTCTGGATCTGGTTGGCCTGTTGGGAGGCGTCGTTCTGCGCGTCGGTGACGGTGAGGTCCACACCGCGCGCCTTCGCCTCGGCCTGGGCGCCTTCCTTCAGCTGTACGAAGAACGGGTTGTTGAGGGTGGAGACCGACATGCCCAGTTTGGTCGTGGAACCGGAGGAGCCGTTGTTCCAGAAGGAGACACCGCCGATGACGGCAGCCACCAGCACCGCGGCAACCGTGTACTTCACCGCCTGTGCCTTCTTGGCCCCGGGCCCGCCCGTACCGGCGGCGGCGCCCGCGCCGGGAGTCGACCCGGCGCGTCGGCGGACCGTGTCGAGCAGCACCGCGAGGGCGATGACGACACCGATGACGACCTGCTGCCAGAACGCCGACACCGACAGCAGGTTGAGGCCGTTGCGCAGCACCGCGAGGATCAGCGCGCCGATCAGGGTGCCGGACGCCTTGCCGACCCCGCCCGACAGGCTGGCGCCGCCGATGACGACCGCGGCGATCGCGTCGAGTTCGTATCCCTGCGCGGCCTGCGGCTGCGCGGAGGAGAGCCGGGACGCGAGCACGATGCCCGCGACGGCGGCGAACAGCCCGGACAGGGCGTAGACGGCGATCTTCTGGCGCTTCACCCGCAGCCCGGAGAGGCGCGCCGCCTCCTCGTTGCCGCCGATCGCGTACATGGAACGGCCGAGGTAGGTACGGCCCAGGATCACCGCGGTGATCAGCCCCATCACGATCATCACGAGGACCGGCACGGGCAGCCAGCCGCCGAGCGTGTCACCCAGCCGCGAGACCGAGGAGGGGAAGGCGATCGGGCTGCCCTGCGAGATCACCAGGGAGAGCCCGCGGCCCACCGAGAGCATGGCCAGTGTGGCGATGAACGGCGGGAGTTTGCCGTACGAGACGAGCGCGCCGTTGACGAACCCGCACGCTATGCCGGTGGCGACGGCGAGGATGACGGCGAGCCACACCGGCACGCCCTCGGACGTCGCCGACCAGGCCAGTACGGTCGCGGAGAGCGCCGCCACCGAACCGACCGACAGGTCGATGCCCGCTGTGACGATGACGAAGGTGACACCGAACGCGAGGATCGCGGTCACGGCGGCCTGCACACCGACGTTCAGCAGGTTCTGGGTGGTCAGGAAGTCGCCCGACAGCAGCGACATCGCCACCACCAGGACCACCAGGGCGCTCAGGGCGCCGTTGTCGAGGAGGAGACGGCGGAGCCCCGGGGCGCCACCGCCGCCCGGTGTGTTCTTGTCGCTCTTGAGCGTGTCAGTGGCCACGGGAGCCCTCCACTCCTTCTTCGTTTTCTTCGTCGGCTTTGCCGTTTTTACCGGTGATGGTGCGGGTCGTCGGGCCGGCCGGGGGCGGGCCGGTGCTCACGGCGAGCGCCATCACCGCGTCCTGGGTGGCCTCGCCGGCGGTGAGTTCACCGGCGATCCGGCCCTGGGCCATCACCAGCACCCGGTCGCTCATACCGAGCACTTCGGGCAGATCGCTGGAGATCATCAGTACGGCGTGGCCCGCGGCGGTGAGTTCGTTGATGAGCTGGTAGATCTCGACCTTCGCGCCGACGTCGATACCGCGCGTCGGCTCGTCCAGGATCAGCACCCGGATATCGGCCAGCAGCCACTTGCCGATGACGACCTTCTGCTGGTTGCCGCCGGACAGGGTGCCCACCCGCTGGTCGAGCCCCGCCATCCGTACGCCGAGCTGTCCGGCCATCCGGGCGGCGGCGGTGTGCTGGGACTTGCGGTCCACCAGCCCGCCCCGGGTCGCGGAGCGCAGGGTGACCAGGCCGAGGTTCTCCGCCACGGAGGCGTCGAGCAGCAGGCCCTGGCCCTTGCGGTCCTCGGGTACGAGGCCGATCCCCGCGGCGGTCGCCGCGCCGACGTCGTACCGGGGCAGGGGGGTCCCCCCGACCCGCACGGTGCCGGTGTCGTAGTCGTCGGCGCCGAACACCGCCCGTACGACCTCGGTGCGGCCCGCGCCCACCAGCCCGGCGATGCCGACGACCTCACCGGCCCGCACCTCGAACCCCACGTCGTGGAAGACGCCCTGCCGGGTCAGCCCGTCCACACTGAGCAGGGCGTCGCCGGTCTCCCCGCGCAGGCGCGGGTACTGCTGGTCGATGCTGCGGCCCACCATGAGGCGGACGAGTTCGTCCTCGGGTGTCGACGCGGGCACCTGACCGACACTGCGGCCGTCGCGCAGCACGGTGACCCGGTCGCCGAGCGCCGCGATCTCCTCCAGGTGGTGGGTGATGAAGACGATGCCCACCCCCTCCTCGCGCAGGGCGCGCACGATGCGGAAGAGCTTCTCCACCTCCTCGGAGGTCAGCACGGCGGTCGGCTCGTCCATCACCAGCACGCGCGCGTCCAGGCTGAGGGCCTTGGCGATCTCGACCATCTGGAGCCGGGCGATGCCCAGCTCGCGGACCTTGGTGTGGGGCGGTGTGGTGACGCCGACGCGTTTCAGCAGCGCGGCGGCGTCGGCCTCCATCTTCTTGCGGTCGATGAGGCCGAAGCGGCGCGGCTGGCGCCCCAGGAAGATGTTCTCGGCCACCGTCAGATCGGGGACGAGGTTGAACTCCTGGTAGATGGTGGCGATGCCGAGCCGTTCCGCGTCCTGCGCGCCGTGGATACGTACTTCCTCCCCACCGACGAGTACCCGGCCGCTGTCGGGCCGGTAGGCACCGGAGAGCATCTTGATCAGTGTGCTCTTGCCGGCGCCGTTCTCGCCGAGGAGGACGTGCACCTCGCCGCGGCGCAGATCGAAGTCGACGCTGTCGAGCGCCACCACGCCGGGGAAGGTCTTGCGTATCCCTTCGACACGCAGCAACTCGTCCGGGTGACTCACGGGTCGCTCCTTTGCGATCGTGCTGAGGGGGTGTGTTCGATGTGTTCCGGCGGTACGGGACCGGGTGGTCCCGGTGGGGGATTCGCGCCGCACGAGCGGCGCACGACCAGCCGGGCGGGCAGGGTCACGGACGGCGGTTCGCGGCCGGCGATGTTTTCGGCCAGTGCCCGTACGGCGGCCCGGCCCAGCTCGTCCGTCGGCTGTGCGATGGCGGTGACCGGCGGGTCCGTGTGGACGAACCAGGGGATGTCGTCGAAGGCCGCGAGCGCGATGTCCTCGGGGACGCGCAGCCCCCGGGCGCGGAACGCGTCGAGCGCGCCGAGCGCCATCAGATTGTCGGCGGCGAACACCGCGTCCGGCGGCCGCGGCAGATCGAGGAAGCGCTCGGCGGCCAGCCGTCCGCTCTCGGCCTGGAAGTCGCCCTGGCCGATGTAAGCGTCCGGCAGCGCCACCCCGTGGTCGGCGAGCGCCGCGCGGAACGCGTCGACGCGCTCCTTGCCGGTGGTGGTGGACGCGGGGCCCGCGATGATCGCCGGCCTGCGGTGGCCGAGCGCCAGCAGATGGCCGACCAGCTCCCGGACGGCGGCGCGCCCGTCCGCCCGGACGACCGGCACGTCCACCCCGTGGATCCACCGGTCCACGAAGACGACCGGGGTGCCACCACGCACCGCGTCGAGTATCAGCTCGGCTCCGGGGCCCGCGGGGGACAGGAGCAGCCCGTCGATCCGGCGGTCCAGCAGCGTACGGATGTGGTGGTCCTGGAGATCGGGGCGCTCGTCGGCGTTTCCGATGATCACGCTGTAGCCGAGGGCCCGCGCCTCCTCCTCGACGGCTCGGGCCAGGGCGGTGAAGTACGGGTTGAGCACATCGCTGATGACCAGGCCGAGGGTGCGGGTCTCGTCGGTCCGCAGGGAGCGGGCCACCGCGTTGGGCCGGTACCCCAGCGCGTCGACGGCGGCGAGCACCCGGGCGCGGGATTCCGGGCTGACCGACGGATGGCCGTTGAGTACGCGGGACACCGTGGCGGCGGAGACACCGGCCTCGGCCGCGACGTCCTTGATGGCCGCCATCGTCGGTCCACCTCCTCGTGGAATCGATTACACGAGGATTGGAATCGATTTCACGCAGGAAAAGCAAGTGCCTGGGGGGATCCCGAGACCGGATCGTGATGCGGATCGCGAAGAACGCGATGCCGATCGTGAAGGAGGCGGGGTCGGCGGGGGCATGGGGGCGGGGGATCATCCAAGGGTGTGGGAGCGCTTCCATGACAGTCATGGTCATGCCACGATGCTGTCCGGGGCCCCTGTGCGCTCGGGCGGGGGCGACTCCGTACGAGCCGCGACCAGGAAGGACCAGACATGTCCAGCACTGCCGGCAAAACCGTGGGGAGACCGCGTCGTTCGGTGTTCCTCGTGCTGTTCGGAGGGCTGCTGCCGTTACTCGCGGCGCTGCTCCTCGCCGCTCCCGCGACCGCTGCCGCGCCCCGGGGGAGCGAGAGGGGCGCCGCCGCGTCGCTCACCGAGGTGACGGGCTTCGGCGCCAACCCCAGCAACCTTCAGATGTATCTCTACGTGCCGGACAACGTTGCCACGCGTCCGGCGGTCCTGGTGGCCGTGCACTACTGCACGGGGTCCGGTCCCGCGATGTATTCCGGCACCGAATACGCCTCTCTGGCGGACCGCTACGGGTTCATCGTGGTCTATCCGTCGGTCACACGCAGCAGCAAGTGCTTCGACGTCTCCTCGCCCCAGGCGCTGCGCCGGGGCGGCGGCAGCGACCCCGTCGGCATCAAGTCCATGGTCGACTGGGTGGCCCGTACGTACGACACCGACCCCGACAGGGTCTTCGCCACCGGCATCTCGTCCGGCGCGATGATGACCAACGTGCTGCTGGGCGACTATCCCGATGTGTTCGCGGCGGGCGCGGCGTTCGCGGGGGTGCCGTTCGGGTGTTTCGCCACCACCAACGGCTCCGAGTGGAACAGCGACTGCGCGAACGGCGTTGTGTCCCGTACGCCGCAGGAGTGGGGCGACCTGGCCCGCGCCGCCCATCCCGGCTACACCGGGCCCCGGCCGCGTATGCAGGTCTGGCACGGCACCACGGACGACGTGCTGCGCTACCCCAATTTCGGGGAGGAGATCAAGCAGTGGACGAATGTGCTCGGTGTCGGCCAGTCGCCCGCCCGGACCGATACGCCCCAGTCGGGCTGGACCCGGACGCGCTACGGCTCCACCGGTGACCAGGCCCCTGTCGAGGCCATCAGCCTCCAGGGCGTGGGGCACAACCTGGTCACCGGCGGTATGGCGGCCCGTGTGCTCACCTTCTTCGGCCTGGACAGCGGAAATCCCGGCCCTGGCCCCGGTCCCGAACCGCAGCCCGGGACCTGTCGGGTCACGGCCACCACCAGCGCCTGGAGCACCGGCCTGACCGCTTCCGTGACGATCACCAATACCGGCACCACCGCGGTGAACGGCTGGACGCTGGGCTTCCCCCTGCCGTCCGGACAGACGATCACCAATGGTTGGGGCGCCACGTACGCACCGGCTTCCGGTGCGGTGACGGCCACCAGTGCCTCGTACAACGGCCTGATCGCTCCGAACGCGAGTGTGAGCATCGGCTACCAGGCGAGCCACGGCGGCAACACCGCCGCTCCCGGTGGCTTCACGCTCAACGGTACGGTCTGCGCGTCCGGTTGATCGGGGCGGTGAATGATCCGGGGCGGTGAAAGGTCTGCGGCGGCATCGTCGGATCCCGACCTGGCGTTCGACCCGCTGCGCGATGAACTTTCCTCCCTGCTAAGGGATTTGATGCGAATCCGGCACAACCATATGTGTGGTTCGCGGGTCACATCAGGTGGGAGCAGCCGCTCTCGACGATGCAAGGGGGAAACATGGGAATCACACGCAGGGTCGCGACAGCCGGGGCGATAACCGCACTGGTGTTGGGCGCCGCCTCCGCGTTCGGTCCGGCCGCCTTCGCGGCACCCAACGTCACACCGCAGGATGTCTGCGGTAGCGCCTACCGGACGGTGAACTCGGCCCCGATCGGTGTGGTGGGCACGGTCTACCTGACGTACAACTCCTCGAACGGCAGGAACTGCGTCGCGACCATCCGCACCAACCCGGGCACGGCCACGTACATGTCCACGTACATCTACGTTCCCGCCACCGGTGACTCGGCCGGCGACTCCGGGACGTACGCGTCGTACGCGGGCCCGGCCTCGGCCTACGGCAAGGGCTACTGCGTGAGCTGGGGCGGCAGCATCGACAACGCGTACGTGTCGGTGGAGAACTCCAACTGCGCCGCTCTGAAGGAGCACCGGGTCTCCGGAACCCGCTGATCCGGCTCGCCACCGGCCCGCTGCGGCAGACGTGCCGTCGGCGGGCCGGTGGGACGCGGCGCGCCATCGGGCCCCGTGGCCCAGGAGCAATACCCGGGGTGCCGTGTTGTCATCGCCGCAGGCTACCGACAAGTCCGGTCGGTGTGTGCCGACCGCCGGTTTACCATATTTGCATGGGGACGCAAGTTACGTCGTGGGACGCGGCCGGTGCCGACCGGGCGGTCGCCGTGCTCAAGGCGGTGGCGGATCCGTCGCGCTACCGGCTGTTGTGGGCGCTGAGCGGGCAGGAGCTGCCGGTGAGCGCGCTCGCGGAGCTGCTCGGCGCGCATGTCGCCGCGACCTCCCAGCATCTGGCGAAACTGCGGGCGGCCGGGCTGGTCGACTCCCGGCGCGAGGGCACACGTATCCACTACCGGGCGGCCGCGCGGGTGCGCGGCCTGCTGGAGGAGGCGTCGCTGGTGGCGAACGCCGCCGAGGAACGGGGCGCCGAGGAGGCAGGCGCGGCCCCCGCGCCGGCGGCCGTCGCGCAGGAACGGCCCGCGCGTACGCGACGGGCTGCGCGGGCCCCGCGACCGGCCACCGAGCACTGAGACCGAGAAGCACCGTACTCAGGGCTCAGGGCTCAGGGCTCAGGGCTCAGGGTTGCGGCGCGGTGCCCGCCGCGCCGTTGTCGAGGCGGTACTCCTGCGGGTCGGCGTCGTACGCGTACAGCTCGGCATAACGTCCCCAGTCGGTGGCGGTCTCCAGCTGCTGGGTGACCTGTTCGCTGGTGTAGTGGTGGGCGAGCACGTCGCGGAAGAACCCGGCGCGCAGGGTGCCGTCGGGGTTCTGCCGCAGACTGGTGGTGATCAGCTTGACCAGTGGCGCGCCCAGGGCTGCCTCGGCGAAGATCGTCTTGGACCGCTGGACATCGGCTCCGGCGTAGGCGGTGCCGCGTTCGGTGAGCAGCAGGTCGTCGTCGCTGATCGTGGCGAAGCCGAGCAGTTCGAGGGCGTCCACCAGCGGGAGTACGTCGTCGATCTCCAGGCCGAGCTCGTCGGCGAGGTCGGCCAGGTCGCAGCGTCCGTCCCGGTGGGCGACCATCTCGGCGAGCCCGGAGAGCCCGTCGACACCGGCCAGGGGCAGCGGGGTGTTGGCGGTGGTGCGTTTGTCGAGCCCGACGCCGTCGGCCCGACCGGGGATACGGGTCTCCTTGGCGCGGCCGGTCATCACACGGTAGACGCGGTCGATGAGGTCCTCGAAGGAGGGCGAGTCGCGGTCGCGCGGCCGGTCGAGGCCGACCCGGAAGGTCTCGCGAATGGTGCCGGGGCGCGAGCCGAGGACGACGATCCGGTCCGCCATCAGGACGGCTTCCTCGATGTTGTGGGTGACCAGCACGATGGCGCGGGTGGGGAACTGGCCGGACTCCCACAGCTCCATCAGCTCACCGCGCAGGTTCTCCGCGGTCAGCACGTCGAGGGCGGAGAAGGGCTCGTCCATCATCAGGACGTCCGGCTCGACGACCAGCGCCCGCGCGAAGCCGACCCGCTGGCGCATCCCGCCGGACAGCTCCTTGGGGTAGGCGGATTCGAAGCCGTCCAGGCCGATCAGGTCGATGGCCTGGACGGCGGCCTCACCGCGCTCGTCGGCGGGTACGCCGCGGGCCTCCAGGCCGAGTTCGACGTTCTGCTGGACGGTGAGCCAGGGCAGCAGCGCGAAGGTCTGGAAGACCATGGCGGTGCCGGGGTTCGCCCCGGTCAGCGGTTCGCCCCGGTAGGAGACGGTGCCGGAGCTGGCCGGGATGAGCCCGGCCAGGCAGCGCAGCAGTGTGGACTTGCCGGAACCGGACTTGCCGAGCAGCGCGACCACTTCACCGGCGCGCACCTGGAGGTCGATACCGGCGAGGACGGGCAGCTCGCCGTCGGCGCCCGCGTAGGTCTTGGTGAGGCCGGTGGTTTCGAGCAGGATGTCGCCGTCGGCGGCGCGCGGCGGCTTGGCGGCGGGGGCGGTGGTGGCGCGGAGCCTGCGGAGGATCTTCAGTGCCATGACGGTCTCCAGAAGGGAAGTCTGTGGGGGGTCTCAGAGGGCGTAACGGCTGTCGGCGAGCCGGTACAGGCGGCGCCACAACAGACGGTTGAGGCCGACGACGTACAGGCTCATCACCGCCACACCCGCGATGAGGTGCGGGTAGTCGCCGCTCGCGGTGGCCTTCGCGATGTACGCGCCCAGGCCGGTGGCGGTCAGCGTGGTGCCGCCGAAGGTGACGACCTCGGCGACGATCGAGGCGTTCCAGGCGCCGCCGGACGCGGTGATGCCACCGGTGACGTACGAGGGGAAGATCCCGGGCAGGATCAGCCGCTTCCAGCGCTGGAGGCCGCGTACCCCCAGGTCGTCCATTGCCTCGCGCAGGTCGGACGGGATCGACATGGCGCCGGCGATGGTGTTGAAGAGGATGTACCACTGGGCGCCGAGCGCCATCAGCAGGATGCCGCCGACGTTGATGGACAGCCCGGTCCTCAGGAAGAACCAGACGGCCAGCGGGAAGAGGAAGTTGGCGGGGAAGGACGCCAGGACCTGGACGACGGGCTGGGCGATGCGGGTCAGCCGCGGCGAGAAGCCGATCTTCACACCGATCGGGACCCAGACGACGGTCGCGACGGCGACCAGCACGATCACACGGGCGAGGGTGACCAGGCCCAGCAGCAGTGGTTCGCCGAAGACACCGAGACCGGTGTGGTCGTCGAGGTAGCGGCCGAGGTCGATCAGGCCCCACAGGATCAGTGCTCCCGCGACGAGCGCGAAGGTGATGTCGCCGGTGCGCTGCCGGGCGGGGTCGACGGTCAGCGGCCGGTCGTCGGTGCCGAAGGCGCGGGCCGCCCGGCTCAGCCCCCGTCCTACGGGGCGCAGCGTCTTGCCGAGCAGATGGGGCCAGTGGGAGCGGCGCAGGAAATCGAGCACGACCGAACGCTGGACCTCGGTGGCCTCGGACTGCTCGTTCTTGAACTTCTCCGCCCAGGCGGTCAGCGGACGCCAGAACAGGAAGTTCACACCGATGACCATGACGGCCATGGTGAGGATGGCCCAGCCGACCTTGCCGAGGTCACCGTCGGTGATGGCGGCTCCGGCGTACGACCCGATGCCGGGCAGCGCGTAGTCCTTGTTGTTGACACTGATCGCCTCGGACGCGACGAGGAAGAACCAGCCGCCACCGAAGCTCATCATGCCGTTCCAGACCAGCCCGATCATCCCGGACGGCACTTCGACCTTCCAGAACCGCATCCACTTGGTGAAGCGGAACGACCGTGACAGCTCGTCGAGTTCACGCGGCAGCGAGGTGAGGGAGTGGTAGAAACCGAACGTCATGTTCCACGCCTGCGAGGTGAAGATCGCGAAGATCGACGCACATTCGAGGCCCAGCACCGAGCCGGGGAACAGGGCGATGAACCCGGTCACGGCCACGGTCAGGAAGCCGAGCACCGGCACGGACTGGAGGATGTCCAGGGCCGGGATCAGGATCCGTTCCAGGCGGCGGCTCTTGGCCGCGGCATAGGCGTACACGAAGGTGAAGACGGTCGACGCGGCCAGCGCGACGAACATGCGCAGCAGCGAGCGCGCCGCGTCGTAGGGCAGCTGGGACGGGTCGGTGTCGACTCTGACCGACCGCTCGGTGGAGAAGCGGACCGTGGTCCCCTGCCCGACCCGCAGCACGAGATAGAGCAGGACGAGGACGGCCGCGGCGACCACCACATCCACCCAGGTCATACGGGAGAGACGGCCCGCGAACCGGGAGAAGAGCGGCGCCCGTGGGGCATCGGTGTTCGTCCGGAACGACGTCATACAAACCTCCGACCACACTGTGTGCACAGCACGCGCCGGGGCGCGAACGCGCACCCGATGTGACCGGCCCGGCATGGAGAGAAAAAGACAGGAAGCGCCCCGACGCGGCTCTCCCGACCCGCGGAGGGACGGCGGGCGGGCGGAGCCGTGAGGCGGGGGGCGGGAAAGGTCAGAGACTGCCGGTGAGGCAGCGCGGACTCGGAGGGTCTTCGCCCATGGCTGCCTCCATTCGGTGATACGGGGCGTTGGTACGCGTCCGGTGCGACAGGGGCCGTTCGGCGTGGCATGTGCCCATCCGTACGGAATGTCGGACAGCATGCCGCGAGCAGTGTGCCAGCTACTTGCGCTCATACGCAAATATCCGGCCGGGGTTTTCTCCGGGGCCGTACGCCGTGACGGTCGGCGGTCAATGGCCTGACCATTGACGGCCGAGGGTGCGGAACGGCACACTTCGCAGAGGAGCGGGAACGGCATACTTCGCGGATCGGGAGTGTCGGCCCGGGACGGTGTGGGCCGGAACGCTCGCCCGGCCTTCCGCTCCCGCTCTTCCCGCTCGACGCCGGCGCACGGCCCAACCACGGAGAATCCCCTCGTGAACGTGCTGATCGTATTCGCCCACCCGGAACCCCACTCGTTCAACGGCGCCCTGAGGGACGAAGCCGTGCGGGTGCTCGAACAGGCCGGGCACGAGGTGGTGGTGAGCGATCTGTACCGGCTCGGCTGGAAGGCCGCCCTGGACGCCGACGACTTTCCCGGAACGCGGCTCGACCCCGGTTTCCTCGATGTCTCCAAGGAACAGACACGTGTGTCGGAGTCCGGGCTCACCCCGGCCGACGTCCGGGGAGAGCAGGACAAGGTCACCTGGAGCGACCTGGTCATCTTCCAGTTCCCGCTGTGGTGGTTCGGCATGCCCGCCATCCTCAAGGGGTGGGTCGACCGCACGATGGCCCGCGGTTTCGCCTACGGGGCCGGGCGGAAGTACGACACCGGAATGCTCAGGGGCCGACGCGCCATGGTGTGCGTGACCACCGGCACGGCGTCGAGCCTGTACGAGCCGGACGGTATCGACGGTGACATCAACCACATCCTGTGGCCCGTCCACAACGGGATCTTCCGCTACCTCGGATTCGACGTCCTGCCGCCGTACGTCGCCTGGATGCCGGGCCGGGTATCGCCCGAGGAGCGGGAGACGTACCTGGAGGATTACGGCAAGCGCCTGCTGACCCTGGAGGACACCATGCCCCTGTTCTTCCACCCCGCCGAGGACTACGGCCCCGACGAGCGGCTCAGGCCCGGAGTCGTGGCCCGTACCGGCTTCCAGTGGAACCCGGCGGGCGGAAAGGAGCACACCTCGTGAGCGACACACCGGTGTTCCGGACGTTGCACCACATCTGCGTCGTCGTGCGCGACATCGAGAAGTCCGTCGCGTACTACGAATCCAAGGGGATCGGTCCCTGGAACGACTTCCCGTCCCTGGAGGCATTCAAGGACGACCTGCGGGTGCCTGACCAGGACGCGTTCCTCGACCTCACGTACAAGTACGCCGACCTCGGCAACGTACAGCTCCAGCTGTGCCGGCCGGGGAAGGGGCGGAGCCCCCAGCGGGACTTTCTGGAGACACGCGGCGAGGGGGTCTTCCACCTCGGTTTCACCGTGCCCACCTGCGACGCGGCCGAGGACCGGGCGGTCGATCTCGGCCTGGACGTCCTGTTGCGCGGGCGCCGGCCGGACGGCAGCGGGTTCACCTACTTCGACACCGCGGGCGAGGGCGCGGGAGTGGTCCTGCAGATCCGGTCCACCAACCCGTCCGGGTAGCACGTCCCGGCAAAGATCTCCGTACAAGATCTCCGTACAAGGTTTCCGAATAAGGGTTTCAGTCGCGGCTGTCCCGCTCCGGTGTGCCGGAGCGGGACAGTGGCGTTCCGTGCCGTCGCGCGGCCGAACCGGGGAGTTTCGACACCTGTAGGAACCCGGGGGCCGGGTTCCCGTCTCCGCTCCGAAGCGCCGTGGCGCCACCTGGCCGTAGCGTCCTGGCATCCCGATGGACGGAGGTCAGATGACCGAGCGGAACCGCACTGACGTCGTTGTCGTGGGCGCCGGGATCGTTGGCGCCAGTTGTGCATTTCATCTCGCCCGCAGTGGGCTGAACGTCACTGTCCTGGAGGCGTTCGACGGCCCGGCGGAGGGCAGCAGCGGCCGGTCCTTCGCGTCGGTCCGCGCCCAGTGGGCGGACACCCTCAACATCGACCTGTCGTGGCGGAGCATCCAGACCTACCGCGACTTCGAGCAGACCCATGGATTCGACATCGGCTACCGGGCGTCCGGCTACCTCCTGCTGGTCCCCGAGCACGCCTGGGCGGACCATCTGAAGGCCGTGGAGCTCCAGCGGGCGCACGGCGTGCCCGTCGACGTACTCGATGTCGCCGCCGCCCAGGCCATCACCCCGTTCTCGGCCGACGGCATCGCCGGGGCGACCTGGGGCCCGGCCGACGGGGTCATCGACCCGCACTTGGCCACGGGCGCCTGGCTGACGATGGCCCGCGCCCTGGGCGCCCGGGTCCGCTTCCGCCGGCGCGTCACCTCGGTCGAGCGGGCCGGTGACGGCTGGCGGGTCACCGCCGGTGGCGAGAGCGTCGACTGCCGGTACGTCGTCAACGCGGCCGGCGGCTGGGGCGGCGAGGTGGCCACGCTGGCGGGCCTGGAGGTCCCGGTGGTGCACTCACGGCGCAACATCTACGCCACCGCGCCCGGCGCGCTGGCCGACCCGCTGCCCATGACCATCGATGTGGGCTCCGGGATCTACCTGCGCAGTGAGGGCGACCGGCTGCTGTTCGCCGGAGCCAAGCCGGACGAGGTCGACGGCCACAACGACAGCGTCGACTGGCCGTGGATGGAGAAGGTGCTGGAACTGGGCGCCGCCCGCTTCCCGTGGCTGGCCGATCTGCCGCTGGACCGCGCCGGATGCTGGGCGGGGACGTACGAGAACACCCCCGACCACCATCCCGTACTGGGCGAGGCCCCCGGCGCGCCGGGCTGGGTCAACGCCTGCGGATTCTCCGGGCACGGGGTCATCCAGGCCCCGGTGGCGGGGCAGTTGGTGACCGAGGAGATCGTCGGCGGCGGTGTGCGCAGCGTCGACATCGGCGCGCTGCGTCTGGAGCGCTTCGCCGGGGCGCGCGTCGACACCGCAGGGCTGGTGTTCTGATGGCGGCCACTCGGATCGAGATGGAGACGAAGGACGGCGTCGCCTGGATCACACTGGACGGGCCCGAGACCCGCAACGCGCTCGACGCGCGGGCCTCCGAGGCGCTGATCGCCGCCTGCGACCGGATCGACGCCGATCCGGAGGTGGGGGCGGCGGTGATCACCGGCACCGGGCGCGCGTTCTGCTCGGGCGCGGACACCGACGTACTGGCCTCACTGCGCTCGGCGCGCGCGGACGAGGGCTATGACGGCCTGGACGTGCTGTACGCGGGGTTCCGGCGGTTCGCCGGCCTGCGCGTGCCGACGGTCGCGGCCGTCAACGGCGCGGCGGTCGGCGCGGGCCTGAACCTGGCGCTCGCCGCCGATCTGAGGGTGATGGCGCAGGACGCCCTGCTGGTGTCCGGTTTCGCCGCCGTCGGCATCCACCCGGGCGGCGGTCACCTCCATCTGCTCGGTCGTGCGGCCGGTTCGACGGCCGCCGCCGCGATGGGCGTGTTCGCCCGGCGGGTGCGGGGCGCAGAGGCGGTCGGTCTGGGGCTCGCCTGGGCCGCCGTACCCGCCGTCGACCTCCACCCGACCGTCCGCGAGCTGATCGCGCATCTGGCGGCGGACCCGGAGCTGGCCCGCGCCCTCAAGGCCGATCTGCGCCTGACCGTCCTGGACGGCACGGCCTGGGAGCGGTCCGTCGAGATCGAGCGGGCCCGTCAGATGTGGTCGCTGACCCGCCGGAACGGCGACAAGTCCCTCCAGAACGGCGACAACCCCCTTCAAAGCAGGGAAAGTTGAGGAGAGCAGATGTATCCGACGTTGCGTACCGACGCTCGCAGCAGGACCTGGATCGACACCACTGTCGCCACCCTCGCCGCCTTCGGTGAAGAGCACCGCGTACGGCTGGACGCGGCCAACCGCGCGGGGGAGTTCCCGCGCGACCTGTACGCCGAGTTCGGCAAGCTCGGCTTCCTCGGACCGCTGGTCCCCACCGAACTGGGAGGAATCGGCGGCGGTGTGGCCGAGTATGTGGTGATCAGCGAGGAAGTCGGCCGGCACGGGCTGGTGTCGGGGCAGATCGCCGCCCAGGGGCAGCGCTGGCTGCTCGACTGGGGCACCGAGGAGCAGAAGGAGCGGTGGCTGGGCGGCATCGCCACCGGGGAGATCGTCTTCTCCGAGTCGATCAGTGAGAAGAACGCCGGTTCATCGTTCAAGGCGATGAAGTCGACGGCGGAGCGGGACGGCTCGGACTGGATCCTGACCGGCTCGAAGACCCATGTGAACCTCGGTGCCGACTGCGATGTCACACTCGTCTACGCGATGGCGCCGGAGGGCCTGACCAGCTTCCTGGTCGACATGAGCCTGCCGGGCATCAGCACCGAGGTCACCGACCCGGTCGGCCTGCGGCTGATCCGCACGGCCGACGTCCACTTCGACCGCGTACGCGTGCCCGACAGCGCGCTGCTGGGGCCGGTGGGCGGGGGCCTGAAGACTTTCCTGTCGACCTTCAACATCAGCCGGCTGGGCAACGCGTCGGAGCTGATCGGCCTCGGGCGGCGGGCCCTGGAGCTGGGGCTGCGGTACGCGGGCGGGCGCCAGGTCGGGGACAACATGGTCACCGACTTCCAGGGCATCCAGTGGATGGTCGCCGACGCCTGGTGCGACCTTCAGGCGGCCTCCCTGGCCAGGGACGACGCCGCCCTCGCCCACGCGCGAGGCGAGGACATAGCCCTGCACACCTCCACCGCGAAGCGGCTCGCGATCCGGGCCGCCGAGCGGGCGAGTGACGCCTCCTACAGCCTGGTGGGCGGGCACGGCCTGTACTTCGACGAGCCGTACACGGACATCGTCAACGACATCAAGGTCCTGAAGGTCGCCGGGGGTTCGGCGGAGATCCTGCGCAACTACATTGCGCGCCGCATCCTCAAGGATCCCGGCCACGAGGGGCTCGCATGACCACCACCGGCACGAGCATCGCGGGGATGCTGACCCGCCGGGCGGCGAGCCGTCCCGGGCTGCGGCTGGGCACGGTGGACGACCAGCTCCGCCTCGACGAGGCCCTCGCGTTCGCCGCCGGCCGGGCGAAGCGCCTCCTCGACTCGGGCGTCCGGCCCGGCGGGCGAAGCGAGACGGGGGTCCCCCCGAATGGAGTCCGGGGGAGGGTCGCGCTCGTCGCGCCGACCTCCACCGACTACCTGCTGACCTGGATGGCGTGCGTGCTCGCCGGCATCCCGGTCGCGCTCGTCAACCCGACCTACCCCGCCGACCTGCTGGAGCAGATGCTCGACCGGCTCGACCCGACCCTGGTGATCGGGCCCGACGGGCTCGCGGCCGCCCGTACCTCGGGCACCGCCGACCCGGCCGACCTGCCGGGGACCGCCACCGGCCCCTTCGACACCGTGTCGTACATGCACACCTCCGGCACCACGGGCCTGCCCAAGTTCTGCGTGCAGACCAACGAGTACTTCCTGCGTCTCGCCCGCGCCATGAGCGGAGCGCTCGAACTGGGCTCCACCGACCGGGTGTTGGCTCCCCTGCCGCTGTTCCACATCAACCCGATGGGCTACGGCATCCTCGGCGCCCTGTACGCGGGGGCCGACGCGCTCACGGTGGGGAAGTTCTCCGCGAGCCGCTTCTGGCCGGACGTCGTGGAGCAGGGTGTCACCGCGCTCGTGCTGCACGCCCCGCCGGTGGAGATCCTCAAACGGGCAACCACCGGCGAGGACGCGGCCGGGCACCGGGTGCGCACCATGTTCTATGCCGACGGCGAGTTCCTGGAGCGGTTCTCGATCCCCGCCGCGGTGTCCGGGTACGGCTCGACCGAGGCGGCCGGAGTCACCCACCTCAAGCAGTGGACGGCACAGGACGACCTTCCGCCCGACGCCAGCCGCCACGGCGGCCCGGCCCGCGCGGACATCGAATGGCGTCTGGACGAAGCCGGGTTGATCCAGGTGCGCGAGCGGGAGGCCGGCGCCCTGTTCGGCGGCTACCTCGCCGAGGACGGCATCGACCCGCACCGGGACACCGACGGCTGGTTCGACACCGGCGACTTCGGGCGCGTCGACGCCGACGGAAACCTGGTGTTCGTGGAACGGGGATCGGAATCGATCCGGGTCAAGGGCGAGTTCGTCCCCATCCCATTCGTCGAGAACCATCTCGCGAACGTGCCGGGCCTGGCCGACTTCGCCCTGTGGAAGCGTCCGGGCGAGCTGGTCGACGACGAGGTGGTGCTCTACGCGGCGGCCGACCCGCTGCCGTACGAGGAGATCACCGAGGTCGTCGCCCAGCTGCCGCTGTTCATGCGACCCGTGACCATCGCCTGCGTCGAACGGATTCCACGTGACGCGGCGGCGGGCAAGGTGCAGCGCCGACTGCTCGCCGAACAGAAGGTCATCCGATGGGTGGAGTTGCCATGACGTATGACCAATGTCCGGACTGGGCCGTCGATATGACGGACCTCCATGTCCACGCCTCGCCCAGCCTGCTGCCCCGCCACGGCAACGACGCGGACACCGTCGCCGCCGAGCGCCAACAGGGCTTTCGTACAGTCGTGTTGAAGGCGCACGAGGGCAGCACCGTGGAGCGCGCCGCGCTCGCGGGCGAGAACGTCCACGGCGGCATCGTCCTCAACAGCCCGGTCGGCGGGGCCAATCCGGACGCAGTGGAGGTCGCGGCACGGCTCGGCGGGCGGGTCGTGTGGATGCCGACGGTGTCCTCGCGTACGCACAAGGCCGGAGCAGCCTCTCCCGAACTCTCCGTGCACCGGGGCTTCGAACTCCGCCCGGTCGATGTCGTCGAGGACGGCCGACTGCGCCCGGAGTGGTACGACGTCCTCGACGCCGTCGCCGCCCACGACCTGCTGCTGGCCAGCGGACACCTGTCGGCGCAGGAGACGGTGGTGCTCTTCACCGAGGCCCGCCGCCGAGGCGTACGGCGACTGATGGTCAACCATCCCAAGATGGCCTTCCTGCACTGGAACGACACCGCCGCCAAGGAACTCCAGGCACTGGAAGCACACCTCGAACTCGGCATCCTGCCAGACCTGTTGGGTACCCCGGAGCACTCCAGTCTCACCCTGGCCGGAGCCTATCCCTCGTCCCTGCTGGTGTTCGGCGGAGACCTCGGCCACGCTCATCACGCCGCGCCCGCCGATGCCGTAGCCCCCTGGCTGCACCGCCTCGAACAGCGCGTCGGCGCCCGTGACGCCGCAGCCATCATGACCACCACGACGCGGAGCCTGTTGCTGCCATGACCACCATCGCTCTTCTCCCCGGAGACGGAATCGGCTCGGAAATCCTCGACGGGCCCCTCACCTACCTGCGCCGCCTTCAGTCCGACGGCGCGCCCCTCACCTTCACCGGCCCCTACCCGTACGGCACCACCGGATGGATGAGGACCGGCTCGATCCTCCCCCCGGAGACCGTCGACGCCTGCCGTGAAGCCGACGTCGTGCTCTCCGGAGCCGTCGGCGCCCACCCCGGCGTCACCTCCGCACAGTGTCCCAACCCCGAGGCCGCGCTGATCGAACTGCGGCACATCTTCGACCTGCGTGTCAGCATCCGCACGGTGTGGGTGCCTGGCGGCGACGACGTCGTCATCGTCCGCAACATCACCGGCGGCGCCTACGCCGGCCCCGACCAGCGGCAGGAGAGCGACGGTGACAGCCCGGCCAAGGACCTCATCGCGCTCCGGCCGGACCGCGTCCGCGAGGTGTTCGCCATCGCCGCCGACTACGCGGCTCGGCAGCCGGGCCGGCGCGCGATCAGCGTGGACAAGGCGAGCGTCTTCGCCACCTCCCGACTGTGGCGCCGGATCGCCCACGAGAGCGCTACCGCCTTCGCCGACGTCAACGTCGACCGAGCCGCCTACGAGCTGGTCAAGTACTCCGAACTGCCGGGCGTGATCGTCACCGAGGGCATCTTCGGCGACATCCTCTCCGACATCGTGTGCGCCCGTGCCGGCTCGCCCGCCCTGTGCGGCTCGGCGACCGTCAACCCGGACCGCGCCTTCGGCAACGGCGTCACGGCGCTCTTCGAGCCGGCCCACGGCACGGCTCCGCACCGTACCGGCAGCCGCCGCTCCAACCCCACCGGTGCCTGGCTGGCCCTCGCCGACCTGCTCGACTGGTGCCCCGACCTCCAGCCACTCGGCCTCTCCCGCAGGATACGGGCCGCCCTGGAAGCCGCGGTCGCCGACGGACCGCCCACCTACGACCTCGCCCCGGCCCGTGCCACCGATCTGTCGGACATGGACCAGTTCAACAAGCGCGTCCTGGGGGGCCTGGAATGACCAGCAGCTCCCTCGCCTTCCAGCCCTCCGAAGCGGTTCAGCGTGTGGAACGCACCTCGCTGCGCACCGCCCAGCCGCAGTCACGCGGGGGCCTGATCTCCCTCGCCATGGGCGAACCGGACTTCGCCACCCCGCCCCGCATCCGGATGGCGGCGGCACAGGCGCTGGAGGACGGCCACACCCACTACACCGACCCGCAGGGCGACCCCGAACTGCGCGCCGCGCTCGCCGAGCGCGTAGGCGGCCTCAAGGGCTCCGCCGTCACCCCGGGACAGATCCTCGTCACCCACGGCGGCAGCGCCGCGCTGGCCGCCGCGATCCTGGCCGTGGTCAACCCGGGCGACCGCGTGGTCTTCCCCGACCCGACCTACTCGCTCTACGCCGACCTGGTCAACCTGGCCGGCGGTATCTGCGTACCCGTACCGCTGCGCCCGGACCTGCACTGGGACCTGGAGGCCCTGGCGGAGGCCCTGCACGGCGCGGCCCTGTTCGTCTTCTGCAACCCCTCCAACCCCACCGGCGCGGTGCACACCGCCGAGGAGCTCGCCGCCCTCGCGGACTTCACCGCGGACTCCGGCACCCTGGTCCTGGCCGACGAGGCATACAGCGAACTCGTCCACACCGACGCCCCGTTCGTCTCGGCCCTTCAGGTGCCGGGCCTGGCGGAGCGCACGCTGTACTGCCAGACGTTCTCCAAGAGCTACGCCATGACCGGCTGGCGGCTCGGCTACCTGGCCGGCCCGCAGGAGGTCATCGCCGCCGCCGCTCGCGTCCACGTGACCATCAACGGTTCGGCCAACTCAGCAGTACAGCGCGCCGCGTTGACGGCGCTGAACACCGCGGACGCGGACATCAGCCGCATGCGGCAGGCGTACGGGGCGCGGCGTACGCTGATGCTCGACGAGCTCTCCCGGGTCAAGGGAGTGCACACGCACACCCCGCAGGGCGCGTTCTACGCCTTCCCCTCCTACGACGCCTCCATCCGCTCCGCCGACCTGGTGCGGCACCTGCGCGAGCACGGCGTCGCGGTCCGGCCCGGCAGCGAGTTCGGGGCGGCGGGCGAGGGGCACCTCCGGCTGTCGTACGCGGCCGCTCCGAAGGACATCGTGGAGGGGGTACGCCGGCTCGGGCGGGGGCTGGCGGCGTTGACGTAGTGCCGCCCGGAGCCGGTCAGCCGTTGCGGTAGAGGGCGGTGAGCAGTTCGATCGCCGCCTGGGCGGCGGGGTGCGGGTCGTCGTGCCACCAGGCGAGGCGTACGGCTATGGGTTCGGCGTCGCGGACCGGCCGGTAGACGATGCCGGGCCGGGGGTACTGGTGGGCGGTGGACTCCGCCGTCATACCGATGCAGCGGCCGCTGGAGATCACGGTGAGCCAGTCGTCGACGTCGGATATCTCCTCGGTCGCCGGGCAGGTGTCCGGCGGCCACAGCTCCGTGGTCGTGGTGCCGGTCCGCCGGTCGATCAGCAGGGTGCGCCTGCTGAGTTCCGCGAGCCTGATCGAACGACGCCCGGCCAGGGGGTCGTCGGCGGCCAGGGCGCAGAGGCGGCGCTCCAGTCCGACGACGGCGGAGTCGAACCGCCGGTCCTCCTCCAGCGGTCTGCGCACTACTGCGAGATCGCACGTGCCTTCCGCCAGTCCGGCTGTGGCGGAGTTGACCCGGACCAGGCGCAGGTCTGTCTCGGGTTGCGTCTTGGCCCAGCGGCGTTGGAAGACCGGAGTGTGACGGCCGAGCGCCGACCAGGCGTACCCGATCCGCAGGCGGGTGTGGCCCGAGGTGGCCTCCTGGACCAGATCGGCCACCTCGCCGAGCACCCGCCGGGCGTGTGCCACCACGCGCAGTCCTGCCGCGGTCGGCGCCATCTCGCGCGAGGTGCGGCGCAACAACCTTACGCCCAGGGCTCGTTCGAGCGAGGCCAGGGTCCGGGACACGGCCGCCTGGGAAACACCCAGCGCGATGGCCGCGTCGGTGAAGCTGCCCTCGTCGACAATCGCGACGAGACAGCGCAACTGCCGTAGCTCCACATTCATGACTCAAGCGTATAGATGTTTGGCCTCCACGCATTTTGCGCAAGGGCTGTTGTGTCGCACGATCGGACCCATGCGAGCCGCACCCGCACCTGCCTCCGCCCCTGTACGTCCCACCACATCCCCGCACCGGGCGTCCCCGGGTCTCCCGAGTCCACAGCCGGCCGGACGGTCACGGCGCCTCGCCGGGGTGGCCGTGATGATCGGCAGTGGTCTGTCCACCCAGACCGGCGCCGCGCTCGGTTCCCTCGCCTTCCCCGTCCTCGGACCGGTCGGGGTCGTCGCGGTCCGCCAGTACGTCGCCGCCATCGTCCTGCTGGCCGTCGGCCGACCACAGCTGCGGTCCTTCACCTGGCGGCAGTGGCAGCCGGTACTGCTGCTGGCCCTGGTGTTCGGGACGATGAACCTGTCCCTGTACAGCGCCATCGACCGCATCGGCCTGGGACTGGCGGTGACCCTGGAGTTCCTGGGGCCGCTGGTCATAGCCCTGACCGGCGCGCGCCGCCGCGTGGACATCTGCGCCGCGGTCATCGCCGCCGCGGGTGTGGTGACACTGATGCGGCCCCAGCCCTCGACCGACTACGTCGGCATGGCCCTGGGGCTGCTCGCCGCCGTGTGCTGGGCGTCGTACATCCTCCTCAACCGCACCGTCGGCCGCCGCGTCCCGGGCATGCAGGGTTCGGCCGCCGCGTCGGGGCTCTCCGCCCTGATGTTCCTGCCGGTCGGTGTTGTCCTGGTGCTGCGGCACCCGCCGACCGTCGAGGCCGTCGGGTACGCCGTCGCGGCCGGGGTGCTCGCCTCGGCGGTGCCGTACCTCGCGGACATGTTCACCCTGCGCCGGGTACCGGCCCAGGCCTTCGGGCTGTTCATGAGTGTCAACCCGGTCCTGGCCGCCGTGGTCGGCTGGATCGGCCTCGGCCAGAACCTGGGCTGGACGGAGTGGGCGAGTATCGGGGCCATCGTCGCCGCGAACTCGCTCAGCATCGTCACACGGCGGGGCTGAACGAGTGGTACCGGCCGTGCGGGACGAGTCCGGTGAGTGCTCGTCCCACGGCCGGGCGTGTATCGGCCCAGGTCCGCAGGGTGGTTACAGGGCGGGGCGTACGGTCTGTCCGGCGTCCTCACCGTGTGGGTCGTGGGTTTCCTTCTCCCTCTCCAGGGCGACGGCCTCTTCGAGTTCCTCGGTGGCGAACCCGGAGGCGACGCCCCAGTAGTACGCGATCAGGGCCACCGCCAGCTCCAGCAGTGTGCCCACCGGGAAGGCGAACCGCTCAAGGGGGCCGAACTCGCCGACGTACGACAGGGGGAGGGTGGCCAGGAGCAGGAACACCAGCCAGTAGCCGCGACTGGTGTGCAGCCGGCCCCGGCTGTCGCTCATCGCCCACAGCAGCGCGCAGTAACCGACCACCAGCGCCGTGCTCGCCGCGAAGTACACCGCGAACGGCCAGCTGCCGGCCGCGGCGCTGTCCCCGGTCGCGAGGAACCAGCCGCCCTTGTCGCTGACGTAGATCCAGGCCACCAGGTAGACGGCGCTCACCACGGCACCGGACCCGCGGTCGAGCCAGCCGCGGTGGGGCAGGTAGTGCGCGCCGTAGACGGCGAGGCCCGCGAAGAGTATGACGGTGAGGTTGATCAGGGTCACGAAGCCGGCCCAGTAGATCATCGCCGCAGCCCCGAGGAAGCCTGCCGGCGCCCAGAAACCGGGCGCGCGCAGCTTGAACGGGCGGGGCAGCGTGGGCGCGTGACGGCGCAGGACCGGGAGACAGACGGCGGCCATCAGCGCGCTGAGCACCATCGCCGCGCTGATGAACCCCGCCAGCCGGTACCAGCTCGGCGCCGGCGCGAAGAACAGACAGCCCGCCGCGAAGGCGACCGCGGTCGACACCCACGGGATGCCGTGCTTGTTGGTCTTCTGGAAGGCGCGGGGGAAGTACCCGTGCATGCTCAGCCCGAAGCCGACCCGGGAGGCCGAGCCGAGGAAGATGTAGCCCGCGCCGGCCGGGGAGATGACCGCGTCGATCAGCAGCACCGTGGCGAAGGCGCCCAGCGCGGCGAGCGAGGAGGCGCGCAGCGCGTGCAGGAGCGGGCCGTCGGCCCAGGAGCTGCCGCCCAGCGCACTCCAGTCGCCGACCGAGACGCCCGCGTCGTGCCAGTTCACCGCGCCGATGAAGGCGACCTGGAGGGCGAGGTAGACGGCCAGCGGGATGAGCACGCAGCCCACTGTGCCGAGGGGGATGGTCCGTCGCGGGTTGACGACCTCGCCGCTGAAGTCGAGTACGCTGCGGAAGCCGATCAGCGCGAAGGCGATGCCGGAGACGGCTACCGCCTCGAAGACCGAGCCGCCGCCCTGAGGGAAGAAGCCATGGGCGGTGTAGTTGGATGAGTTGAAGACGAAGAGCAGTAGGACGAAGGTCATCGACGGAACAGCGATCTTCCACCAGGTCACCCAGCGGTTGGTCTCGCTCAGCAGCCGTACGCCGAAAATATTGATCGCGTAGAAGAGCACCATCAGGCCGATGCCGG
The DNA here is from genome assembly GCF_044752945.1 of Streptomyces sp. NPDC088554. Classification (NCBI taxonomy): domain Bacteria; kingdom Bacillati; phylum Actinomycetota; class Actinomycetes; order Kitasatosporales; family Streptomycetaceae; genus Streptomyces; species Streptomyces sp. NPDC088554. The sequence continues at coordinate 98,518 of NZ_JBIVMF010000026.1, forward strand.
CGAAGACACCGAGCGGCCAGGTGAGCACCGACACTCCGTCCTTGACCTCCATCAGCTCCAGGCCGGGGAACACACTGCTCAGATAGGTGATCACGGCGAGGGCCTCGATCGCGGGCAGCGAGACGTTCGCGAGCCAGTACGAGAGTCCCATGATCCAGCCGGTCAGGCCGCCGTGGGTGAGATACGGATAGCGGACGATGGCCCCACTGCGCGGCAGCGCCGCGCCGACCTCCATCCAGGCCAGCGCCACGAGCAGGATCAGCGCGCCGCCGATGAGCCACGAGATGATCGCGGCCGGGCCGGCGGCACCGGCGGCGTACAGCATCGCGAACAGCCAGCCGGAGCCGATCTGCGCGCCGACGCCCAGGAACAACACCTGCTGCAACGTCATGGTGCGGCGGAGCCGGCCGTCCGCTCCTTCGTCAAGAACGGCTTTTCCAGGGGAATGCGACATGATGACGTACTCCTTCGCGCAACGGCAGACCGAACCGGGAAGGGAATCCACGATTCACGGCCGCGAGTTGGGGTCCATCGTGGAGCAGACAGGGTGATCGCGATATCTTCTGGAGTAGGAGATCCCATACTTCTGTTCCTACTTCTGTAGCAAGCTGTCTGCGGATCCCGGCATAGGAATCCGCCCCCGGTGCGCAAAGCATCGGGGGCGGAGGTCTGGTGGGTGGGGCTGAAAACAAGTGACCGAGCGGGGTTCCGGAACGACGCCGACGCCCCCAGGTCCGCGTTCATGGCAGGCGACAGACTTCACCGATGTCGCGGACGATGACGCAGACGTGGTGTGAGGAGGCGCGCCGAGCAGGCGTGCGACCGCTGTGGCAGACCTCTCAGGCGTCCAGGTGCGGGTAGCGGTAGTCCGTGGCCGGGAGGTGGTTCTCCTTCGTCGTACGGGGGCTGGCGAACCGGATGAGGTTCCAGACCGTGCCGGCCTTGTCGTTGGTGCCGGAGGCGCGGGCACCGCCGAAGGGCTGGTGGCCGACGACCGAGCCGGTGGGCTTGTCGTTGACGTAGAAGTTGCCGGCGGTGTAGCGCAGCGCCGCGTCGGCCTGTTCGACGGCGGCACGGTCCTGGGCGAACACCGCGCCGGTCAGGCCGTAGGGGGTGGAACTGTCGACGAGGTCCAGGATCTCGGGCCACTTGGCGTCGTCGTACACGAACGTCGTGAGGACGGGGGCGAAGAGTTCCTGGGTGAGCAACGGCGAGTGGGGGTCGTCGACTTCGAGGATCGTGGGATCGACGAACCAGCCGACGGAGTCGTCCGTGTTGCCGCCGACGACCACCAGCCCCTCGGCCCGCGCCTTCGCCAGCGCCTCGGCGTGCTTGGCGTGCTGGCGGGCGTTGATAACGGCGCCGACGTAGGTCTCGGGCCGGGTCGGGTCGCCGACGACCACCGATTCGGTGAGCGCGACGAGCCGTTCCTTCAGCGCCGGCCACAGGCTGCGCGGGACGTACAGACGGGAGGCGGCCGAGCACTTCTGGCCCTGGAACTCGTACGCGCCACGCACACACGCGACGGCCAGCGCCTCCACATCGGCGCTGGGGTGGGCCAGGATGAAGTCCTTGCCGCCGGTCTCGCCCACCACGCGCGGGTAGTTGCGGTAGCCGGAGACGTTCTCGCCGACCGTGCGCCAGATGTTCTGGAACGTGGTCGTGGAGCCGGTGAAGTGGACGGCGGCCAGGTCGCGGTGGGCCAGCGCGGTCGGGCCGAGGTCGGGGCCGGTGCCGTACACGAGGTTGATGACGCCGTCGGGCAGGCCCGCTTCACGCAGCAGTTGCAGGGAGAGGTGGGCGACCAGGGAGGCGCTCTCGGCGGGCTTCCACACCACCGTGTTGCCGAGCAGGGCCGGGCCGAAGGCCAGGTTGTTCATGCAGGTGAAGTTGAACGGGGTCACCGCGAACACGAAGCCTTCGAGCGGGCGGTACTCGACGCGGTTCCAGGCACCGGGGTGGGAGCCGGGCTGGACGTCGTACATGTCGAGCATGTTCTTGACGTTGGCGCGGATGAAGTCGACCGTCTCGCAGGCGGCGTCGATATCGGCCTGGTACGTCGTCTTGGACAGCTCCAGCATGGTGGCGGCGTTGAGCCGGTCCCGCCACGGGCCGTACTCGAGCATGTCCGCGGCCCGCAGGAACGGGGCGGCGCGCTCCTCCCAGGGCAGGCTGCCCCACCAGGCCGAGGTGCGGGTGGCGGCCTCGATCGCGCTCGCCATCTCCGCGGGACCGGCGTGGTGCACCTGTCCGAAGGAGTACGTGTGTTCGTGCGGGGTCACGATCGGCGCCGTCCGGCCGGTGCGGACCTCGCGGCCGTCGATCACGTTCGCGATATCGAAGTCCGCGGAACGGATCTCCTTCAGGGCGGCGGCGACGCGCTCACGCTCCGGCGAGCCGGCGCCGAAAGCCAGCGGATCGGTCGGGCCGATGGGAAACAGGGCCGTGCGGCCGGCCGGTGTCGCGGTCATCACTACCTCCGAGCGGTTCCGGATATGGGCATGTCCTGTTCGCGGACACGCCCCAACGTCCGCAGAATCGCAGCGGGATCTCCTGCCTGTCAATGGCTAGGCCATTAGGTCCCTCATGGTCGGGGAAGGCGGCGCGGCAGCGCCGACGGGTCGTCGACCCAGCGGCTCATGTGCTCCCTCATGGCCTGCTGGGCCGCGGCGGGGTCGCCGTCCAGGACGGCGGAGGCGACGGCGATCGTGTCGTCGCGCAGGATCTGGATGGACGACGGCTGCGGTTCGGTGCGCTCGAAGACGCGCAGGACCGCGTCATGGATGCCTTGGGAAATGGCGACGCGGACGGAGTTCGCGGACGCCGCGGCGAGCAGTTCGTGGACGGCGAAGTCGATCTGCTCGACTTCCTTCCAGCGCTTCGCGGCCCGTGCGGCCGCCAGCAGTTCGGCGAGTTCCTCCCGCTGGGCGGGGGTGATGTGACGTGCCGCGAGTTCCGCGTTGTCCTGCTCGAAAGTGAACCGGAACTCGACGAGCTCGGCCTCCGTCGTGGCCTGTAGGGTCAGCAGCGACGAGAGGGCGAGGCCCATCACACCCGGTCCGGGCTTGGCGGCGAAGGCGCCGCCGTGCGCTCCCAGCCGTACTTGTACGATGCCGGATGCCTCCAGGACGCGGATCGCCTCCCGTACGGTCGCCCGGCTGACGCCGAACGCCTCGGCCAGCTCCCGCTCGCTGGGCAGCCGCCCGCCGTCCGGGACGCGCCCGCTCAGGACCGCCTGTCGCAACTGGTCCGCGACATCGTCCACCGAGCGGGTGCGGGCGAGTTCCTTGAACAGTTCCCGGGCGGGCGTTCTTGGTGTAGTCACACAGCCTTTCTAGCACCCTTCCCTTCGCCCGAGCATTGGCCTTACCATTGCTCTGTGGGATCGGGAGACACACTGCAAGCGGTAGTGGACGCGTTGGCCGAGCGCCTTGAGCTCTCTGTGCTGATCGAGGACGCGAGCTTCCACGCGCTGAGCTGGAGCGTCCAGACCGATGTCGATGACGTGCGCCTGCACAGCATTCTGCGGCGCGGTGTCACCGCGGCGACACTCGACGCGGTCGACCGCCTCGGACTGGCTCGTGCCACCGCCCCCGTCCGTACGCCCGCGGTCCCCGAGGCCGGTATGGAAGGGCGCTGGTGCGTTCCCCTGCGCGTCGCCGAGCACCTGGTGGGGTACCTGTGGGTGCTGGATCCCCAGGACCGCGCCGGACCGGACACGCTGCCCGCCCTGATTGCGGCGGCCGGGCGCGCCGTCGGTGTGATCGCCTCGGGGGCGGCGCCCGAGGACGACGACAGACAACTCCGCGATCTCCTCGGGCGCCTCGAACGAGGCCCCGACGAGGAGGCCGCACGCCGGCTCACGGTCCTCGCCAGGCTGCCCGACCGTGCCCTGATCGTCGTCGAGGAACGTCCCCGGCACGACGGCTGGCGCCTGCCCGGAGGGCTCACCGCCTACTCGGTCGGGCCGGGGCCGGGCCATCCAGGGGCGACGAGCGGGCTGCCCCTTCCTCTGGTGGAACTGCATGAGGCGGTGCGGCGCGCCCGGCTCACGCTCCAGGCGCTGCGCGCGGGCGCCCTGCTCGCCCGGCCGAGCTGGGACTGCCTGCGTGCGTGGCGGATGGTCGTCGAAGCGCCGCCGGGCCTGGACCCGAGGGAGATCCACCCCGGCGTGGCCGACCTGCACCGTCAGAAGAGCCCTGACCTGCTGATCACCGCCCGGACCTTCCTCGACCTCGGAGGGGACGTCCAGGCGACGGCACACGCACTCCACCTGCACCGCACCACGCTCTACTACCGCCTGGACCGGATCAAGGCCCTGACCTCCGTCGACCTGCGTACCGGCCCCGACCGGCACGACCTCGATCTCGCCCTGCGCCTCACCGCGTTCCGCGAGGCGGCCGCGAGGTAAGAGGAACGTCCCCCTGCCGTACTCATCGACGGGTGCGTGGGGGACCTCGGCGGCATGGTGGGCGGGGCCCAGGGCGCCGGGGGTAGCGAGACGGTGGCGCCCACCTCCAGTGCCCCTCCCGGCAAGCTTTGCCCCATCGCGCCGTCCATCACGCCCTCCCCGGGACTCCGTCCGGGGCTCCAGATGTGCCCCTGCGCGGCGTTGGCCAAAAGCGCTGGTGGCTCGTGCCCCATAGCCTTGAGGGCATGGGAGGTGCCCCACCGAGGGCTCCCGGCCGTCTTGCGATCGCACGCACCGGACGACGCTCCTCGCGGGGCAAACATTGCCGGTCACGGCACTAGACATCCGATCTATCTTCCGGCGACGATGATCGCGCCCTCGACAGATGTCGATGTGGCTGCTCTCCTCCGCGAAAGAGCCGATGAATGGGTCGGGAGATTTCACCGTGAACAATGATTCCCCACCGCAGCGACGGAGCATCCTCAAGCTCGGCGGCGCTCTCGCCTTCGCACCGCTGATCACTCAGCTGACGGGCGGAGCCGCTGTGGGCCAGGCCGTTGCCGCAGGGACCGACGTGTCGGGGGCCGTCCAGTGGCCGACCCTGTCGCGCAAGGCGCTGAAGTATTCCGTACCCGCCGTGGACTGGCAGTCGCAGGCCCTGCCGATCGGCAACGGCCGACTCGGCGCCATGCTCTTCGCCGATCCCCACGAGGAGCGCATCCAGTTCAACGAACAGAGTCTGTGGGGCGGTGTCAACAACTACGACAACGCTCTCGCCGGCAAGCCGGACAGCGCTTTCGACACCGGCATGACCGGCTTCGGCTCGTACCGGAACTTCGGTGACGTCGTCGTCACCTTCGCGCCCCGCGCGAGTCCGAAGGTCACGGCCCCGGGGGGACCGTACAGCACCTCCTCGACGGAGGGCGTCGGCAGTACGTACGACGGTGATGCGAGCAGCAAGTGGTGCATCGAGAGGCCCGGCTCGAAGGTGCAGTGGCAGGTCGAACTCCCCGCCCCCGTGGTGGTCGCGTCGTACCGTCTGACCAGCGCCGATGATGTGCCGCAGCGCGATCCGCAGGAGTGGACGTTCTCCGGTTCCGCCGATGGCGCCACCTGGACCGCACTGGACAGCCGCACGCTGGAGGCGCCCTTCGAAAGCCGTCTCCAGACAAAGGAATTCACCTGCGCCGACACCGCGGCCTACCGCTTCTACCGGTTCGACTTCGTCCCCAGAGCGGGCGTCAGCCACTTCCAGGTGAGCGAGGTCGGTCTGTCCGGCGTCGACCTCGGCGGGGGCGGTTCGATGTACCTGTCGTCGCCGAGCGGGCACTCCACGGCATCCGTCGCAGGCGCCACGTCCCGGACCACGGACATCTCCAACTCGGTGGACCGTGATCCGGCCACGGTCTGGCGGGTCGGCACCGCCGCGCCGGAGGTCGTCTGGCAGGCCGACCTGCCCCGCGCGGTCGTTGTCACCTCGTACGCGCTGACGGCGGCCCCGGACCGGCCGAGGGACGACCCCCGGCGATGGGTGCTCGAGGCGTCGCAGGACGGGCTCGCCTGGACGATCCTCGACACGCAGAACCCCGGAAAGCCCTTCGCCGGCCGAGGCGAGACCCGGACCTTCCGTATCGTCAACGACACGGCCTACCGCGTCTACCGGCTCACCCTGACCTCCGGCGCGTCCTCCACCGGCTTCCAGATCGCGGAGATCGCACTGGAGGGCAAGGGCTTCGACACCCGCACGCAGAGGACGGTCGTCGACTACCAACGCACCCTCGACTTCGGGGAGGGCGTCCACGTCACGCGCTTCGGCGCGCAGGGACAGCGCGTTCTGCGCGAGGCCTTCGCCAGCCGGTCCGCGGACATCATGGTCTTCCGGTACAGGTCGGACCGGGCACACGGGCTCTCCGGCGCGATATCACTGACATCCGGACAGGACGAGGCGCCGACGACCGTCGACGCCGACGCCCGGCGGATCGCCTTCAGCGGTGTCATGGGCAACGGACTCAAGCACGCGTGCACCGTCCAGGCCGTACACACCGACGGCGACGTCCGCGCCGACGGGGCGGTGCTTCGGTTCAGCGGCTGTACGACCCTGACACTGTTCCTCGACGCCCGCACCGACTACAAGCTCGACGCCGCCGCAGGGTGGCGCGGAGCCGATCCGGAGCCGATCGTCGCCAGGGCGCTCGCCAGGGCGGCTGCCCGGCCCTACGGCACACTGCGCGCCGAACACACCGCCGAGACGCGCGCCCTCATGAACCGTGTCTCGGTCGCCTGGGGCACCTCCGACGCCGCCGTTGTCGCTCTGCCGACCAACGCCCGGCTGGCGCGTTACGCGGCAGGCGGGGAGGACCCGACACTTGAGCAGACGATGTTCGACTACGGCCGGTACCTGCTGATCAGCTCCTCTCGCCCGAATGGTCTGCCCGCCAACCTCCAGGGTCTCTGGAACGACAGCAATGAGCCGGCGTGGGCCTCCGACTACCACACCAACATCAATGTCCAGATGAACTACTGGGGAGCCGAGACGACGAATCTGTCGGAGTGCCATGAGGCGCTCGTCGGATTCATCGAACAGGTCGCGGTACCCAGCCGGGTGGCGACCCGCAATGCCTTCGGCGAGGCCACCCGCGGCTGGACCGCCCGTACCAGCCAGAGCATCTTCGGCGGAAACTCGTGGGAGTGGAACACCGTCGCGAGTGCCTGGTACGCCCAACACCTTTACGAGCACTGGGCGTTCACCCAGGACCTGGTCTACCTCCGTACCGTCGCCTACCCGATGATCAAGGAGATCTGCGAGTTCTGGGAGGACCATCTCAAGGAACGCGAGGACGGACTGCTCGTCGCGCCGAACGGCTGGTCCCCCGAACACGGGCCGCGCGAGGACGGCGTCATGTACGACCAGCAGATCATCTGGGACCTGTTCCAGAACTACCTCGACTGCGAGGCGGCGCTCAAGACGGATCCCGTCCACCGGGCCAAGGTCGCGGACATGCAGGCACGCCTCGCGCCGAACAAGATCGGCCGGTGGGGTCAACTCCAGGAGTGGCAGGAGGACATGGACAGCCCCACCGACTTCCATCGCCACACCTCGCACCTCTTCGCGGTCTATCCGGGCCGTCAGATCACCCCGAGGACAGCCGACTTCGCGGACGCCGCCCTCGTCTCGCTCAAGGCGCGGTGCGGCGAGAAGGAAGGCGTCCCGTTCACGGCGGGGACGGTGTCGGGCGACAGCCGCCGTTCGTGGACCTGGCCCTGGCGGGCGGCGCTCTTCGCCCGCCTCGGCGACGGGCATCGCGCCCAGATCATGCTGCGCGGGCTGCTGACGTACAACACACTGCCCAACATGTTCGGCAACCATCCGCCCTTCCAGATGGACGGCAACTTCGGCATCTCGGGCGCCGTGGCGGAGATGCTTCTGCAGAGCCACGACGGTGTCATCCACCTGCTGCCCGCCCTGCCGGACGGCTGGAGGGCCAGGGGATCCTTCACCGGGCTCCGCGCCCGTGGCGGCTACGAGGTCAGCTGCGAGTGGCGGGACGGGAAGGTCACGTCCTACAGGATCGTGGCCGACCGGGCGCGGAACCGGGGGAACGTCACCGTGCGGGTGAACGGCGTCGACAAGAAGGCGAAGCCGGCCAAGCCCTGACGGCGACAGAGTGAGCCCCTCGGGGCATCGAGGGTGCCTGTACCCGGCCGGGTACAGGCACCCTCGTTTTTCAGGACCCGTCAGCCTCGCTCTCCCACTCCGACGGAACCTTCCGCGCCAGCCGCTCCGCGACGATCGGACCGATCTGGCGGACCCCCTCGGGCTGCATCAGATTCCTGTGGGTGGCCTCGATCTCCTGGATCTCGATGACACCGGAGACATGCGGCTCCCACGAGTCCGGCTCCGGGTCGTCCTCCCGGCGGCCCAGGGTCGCGTAGAAGAGGAGCAGGTCACCTTCGTACTGGTGGAAATCGTAGTCCTTCATCAGGGACACGTTGTTCCGCAGCACCTCTTCCAGCGCGGAGATGCTGTACTCCGAGAGGGTGCCCAGCGGGTGGCCGGACTGCCGGTAGATCTCGACGATCCGGGAGAACTCCAGTGGCCCTTCCTCGAACTCGTCGCGCTCCCGGTCGAGGAAGCCGATGAGCGCGTTCTCTATGTCCTCGGTGCTGATCTCGTCGTACTTCTCCGGTGCCACCTTGACCGGGTAGGTGTCGAGGATGCTGAGGAACGCGACTTCCTCGCCCGCCGCCTGGAGCTGGCACGCGGCCTCGAACGCGAGCTGCCCGCCGTACGACCAGCCCAGGAGGTGGTACGGGCCGGTGGGCTGGACGGTACGGATGTGCGCGAGGTAGTCCGCCGCCATCTCCTCCATCGAGGCCGGGCGCGGCTCGGGGCGGGCCAGGCTTCGCGACTGGAGCGCGTACAGCGGGCGTTCGGGCTCGATGTACTGCAACAGGTTGGTGTACGCCCAGCCGAACCCGGCGGCCGGGTGGAAGCAGAACAACGGCGGCAGGTCACCCTGGGCCCGCAGGGGCAACAGCACCTCCAGGGCGTTGCCCTCCTCGGCCCCACTGTCCAGCTGGAGAACCAGCTGGGCCACCGTGGGTGCGTCGAACAGTGTGCTCACCCTGAGCGTCACACCGAACACTGCCTCGATCCGGGCCACCAGCCGCATCGCGAGGAGCGAGTGACCGCCCAGAGCGAAGAAGCTGTCGTCGATGCCGACCCCCTGTATGCCGAGCACCTCGGCGAACAGCCTGCACAACTCGCCTTCGCGGGGGCTGCGCGGGACCCGGCCGTACCGGGCGTAGTCGGGCGCGGGCAGGGCCCGGTGATCCAGCTTGCCGTTGATGGTCAGCGGCATCGCGTCCAGGCCGACCACCGCCGAGGGGACCATGTACTCGGGCAGCCGGGCCGCGAGGCTCTGCCGGATCTGTTCGGTGTCGAGCCGGACTGTCTCGGTCTCGGCGACGACATAGGCAACGAGGCGTTTGTCGCCGGGCGTGTCCTCACGGACGATGACCGCTGTTTGTGCGATTCCGGGTGACTGGGACAGTGCTGATTCGATTTCGCCGGGTTCGATGCGGTAGCCGCGGATTTTGATTTGGTCGTCGGTGCGGCCGAGGTATTCGAGGTTTCCGTTGTGGTTCCAGCGTACGAGGTCGCC